>NZ_JAOPWY010000040.1 GCF_025965415.1 Nocardioides sp. | reverse complement strand
ATCCCGAGGTGCCCTAGAGCCAGCGGGGCACCTACTCCTGCCTGTCCCATCCGGCTGTCATCTACAACCTTGCCCGGCTCGGCGTCACCGCGCTGGAGTTGATGCCGGTGCACCAGTTCGTCCAGGACTCGACCCTGCTCGAGAAGGGTCTGGCGAACTACTGTGGGTACAACACGATCGGGTTCCTGGCTCCGCACAACGCCTACAGCGCCTATGGCGACCGTGGATCGCAGGTCCAGGAGTTCAAGTCGATGGTCAAGTCGATGCACGCCGCCGGCATCGAGGTGATCCTCGACGTGGTCTACAACCACACCGCGGAGGGCAACCACCTCGGCCCGACGCTGAGCATGAAGGGCATCGACAACGCCGCCTACTACCGGCTCGTCGACGACGACAAGCAGTACTACATGGACTACACCGGCACCGGGAACTCCCTCAACGCCGGGCACCCGCACTCGCTGCAGCTGATCATGGACTCGCTGCGCTACTGGGTGACCGAGATGCACGTCGACGGCTTCCGCTTCGACCTGGCCGCCGCGCTCGCCCGCGAGTTCTACGAGGTCGACCGGCTCGCCACGTTCTTCGAGCTCGTGCAGCAGGACCCGGTGGTCAGCCAGGTCAAGCTGATCGCGGAGCCCTGGGACGTCGGCCCCGGCGGCTACCAGGTCGGCAACTTCCCGCCCCAGTGGACCGAGTGGAACGGCGCCTACCGCGACACGGTGCGTGACTTCTGGCGCGGCGAGCCGTCGCTCGGCGAGTTCGCCTCCCGGCTGTCCGGCTCGTCCGACCTCTACGAGCACTCGGGACGCAGGCCGGTCGCCAGCGTCAACTTCGTGACCGCCCACGACGGGTTCACGTTGCGCGACCTGGTGTCCTACAACGAGAAGCACAACGACGCCAACGGCGAGGACAACAACGACGGCGAGAGCCACAACCGGTCGTGGAACCACGGCGTCGAGGGCCCGACCGACGACCCCGAGATCCTCGGGGCGCGGGCCCGCGAGCAGCGCAACTTCATCGCGACGCTGCTGCTCAGCCAGGGCGTACCGATGCTCCTGCACGGTGACGAGCTCAGCCGCACCCAGCACGGCAACAACAACACCTACGCCCAGGACAGCGAGATCAGCTGGGTCCACTGGGACGAGGCCGACAAGCCGCTGATCGAGTTCACCGCGGCCGTCGCCCGGCTGCGCGCCGAGCACCCGACCTTCCGCCGCAAGCGCTTCTTCACCGGCAACACGGTGCGCACCGGCGACGGCGAGCGGCTGAACGACATCGTCTGGCTGGGCCTCGACGGCCAGCCGATGGAGGACGGCGACTGGGAGGGCGGCAAGGCGATCGGGATGTACCTCAACGGCGACGGCATCGCCGGCAAGGACGCCCGCGGCGGCACCATCACCGATGACCACTTCCTCCTCTACTTCAACGCCGACGGGCCGACCCAGGCCACCCTCCCGTCGGAGGAGTACGCCGCCGCGTGGGACGTCGTCATCGACACCGGCGGCGACGCCGACGCCGACCCGACGGTCCAGGCCGGCGCGACCTTCGACCTCACGACGCACACCCTCGTGGTGCTGCGCGAGCACGCGGAGCCCGAGACCGCCCCGGACCACTCGGTCGCCGCATCGCTGGCCGCGCGTTCGGGTACCGAGACCTCGTGACCGCTCCCATGGCCCCCCGCACGGACCGACCGAGGCCACGGAGCACCTACCGGCTCCAGGTCACGCCCGACTTCGACCTGCACGCCGCTGCGGGACGGCTGGCCTACCTCCACGACCTCGGCGTGGACTGGGTCTACCTCTCGCCGCTGCTGGCCTCCGAGCCCGGCAGCCAGCACGGCTACGACGTGGTCGCCTTCGACCACGTGGACCCCGAGCGCGGCGGCGAGAAGGGCCTCGCCGCCCTGTCCGCCGAGGCCCGCCGGCTCGGGATGGGCGTCCTCGTCGACATCGTGCCCAACCACGTCGGCGTCGCCACCCCGTCGGAGGACCCGTGGTGGTGGGACGTGCTGCGGCTGGGCCGCGAGTCCGAGCACGCGAGCGCCTTCGACGTGGACTGGTCGGCCGGCGACGGCCGCATCGTGATCCCCGTCATCGGCGACGACGACGAGGACGCGATCCGGATCGTCGTGTCGGACTCGGGGGAGGGCGAGGTCCGCTACCACGACCAGCGCTTCCCGCTCGCGCCCGGCACGAGCACGCTCGAGGAGCAGCACTACGAGCTGGTCAACTGGCGTGCCGCCGACGACGACCTCAACTACCGCCGCTTCTTCGCCGTCAACACCCTCGCCGCCGTGCGCGTCGAGGACCCCGAGGTCTTCGCCGACACGCACGTCGAGATCCGCCGCTGGTTCGAGGAGGGGCTCGTCGACGGCCTCCGCGTCGACCACCCCGACGGCCTCCGCGACCCCAAGCGCTACCTCGACGACCTCGCCGCCTTGACCGGTGGCGCCTACGTCCTGGTGGAGAAGATCCTCGAGCCCGGCGAGGAGCTGCCGACGTCGTGGGCGACCGACGGCACGACCGGCTACGACGTGCTCGCCCTCGTCGACCGGGTCCTCACCGACCCGGCGGGGGAGGAGCCGCTCACCCGCCTCGAGGACCGCCTGCGCGGAGCCCCCGTCGACTGGGCCGAGATGGTCCACGACAACAAGCGCGCCGTCGCCGACGGGATCCTGCACTCCGAGGTCAAGCGCATCTCCCGCGAGGTGCTGCGCATCGCCGAGGACGCGACCGAGGAGCCCGTCGAGGACGCCGTCGCCGAGCTGCTCGCCTGCTTCCCGGTCTACCGCTCCTACCTGCCCGAGGGGCGCCACCACCTCGACGAGGCGTTCGTTGCCGCGCGCGCCCACCGTCCCGACCTGGGCGCGACGTTCGACCTGCTCGAGCCGGTCCTCCACGACGAGTGGGGTCAGCCCGCCCGGCGCTTCCAGCAGACCTCGGGGATGGTCATGGCCAAGGGCGTCGAGGACTGCTCGTTCTACCGCTGGTCCCGGCTCACCTCGCTCAACGAGGTCGGCGCCGACCCGTCGGTCTTCTCCGTCGCCGCCGCGACGTTCCACGACGCGATGGTGCTGCGCCAGCGCGAGTGGCCACACGCCATGACGACCACTTCGACCCACGACACCAAGCGCGGCGAGGACGTCCGCGCCCGGATCGCCGTGCTGGCCGAGATCCCCGACGTGTGGGAGGCCGCGCTCGACGAGCTGCTCGCGCTCGTCCCGCTGCCGGACCCCGCCTTCGGGTCGTTGCTGTGGCAGGCGGTCCTCGGCGCCTGGACCCCCGAGCACCTGCCCGACCTCCGCGACCGGCTCCACGGCTACGCCGAGAAGGCGATGCGCGAGGCCGGCGACCGCACCACGTGGACCGAGCCCGACGAGGCGTACGAAGCCGCCGTGCACGCCGCCGTGGACGCCGTCTTCGACTCCGCCGACGTGCAACGGGTGCTGACCGAGCTGTGCGTCCACGTCGACGAGGCCGGGCGGAGCAACTCGCTCGCGCTCAAGCTCCTCGCGCTGACCGTGCCCGGCGTCCCCGACGTCTACCAGGGCAGCGAGCTCTGGGAGACCTCCCTGGTCGACCCCGACAACCGCCGCCCCGTCGACTTCGACCACCGCGCCGCCGTGCTGGCCGGCAGCGACTCCGACGACGCGGTCACCAAGCTGCACGTCACCTGCTCGGCCCTCACCCTGCGCCGCGAGCGGCCCGAGCTGTTCACGTCGTACGCCCCGGTCGCGGCCTCCGGGTCCGCCGCGGGCCACGTCGTCGCCTTCGACCGGGGTGGTGCGATCACCGTCGCCACCCGGCTGCCCGTCGGGCTCGCCCGCGACGGCGGGTGGGGCGACACCACCCTCGACCTGCCGGACGGCACGTGGCACGACCTGCTGACCGGCACCCGCACCGACGGTCGGCTCGCAGACCTGCTGGCGGCGCACCCCGTCGCCCTGCTCGTGAAGGAGAACTGAGATGGCGCGCGGTCCCTTCGACGTCTGGGCCCCCCGCCCGCAGCGGCTGCAGCTGAGCCTGGCCGGCGAGATCGTCGAGATGCTCCGCGACGACGACGACTGGTGGACGCCTGCGGAGCCGCTGCCGGGCTCGAGCGAGGCGGTGGACTACGGCTACCTCCTCGACGACGACCCCGACCCGCGGCCCGACCCGCGCTCGCGACGGCAGCCCGGCGGCGTGCACGGGCTGTCGCGGCGGGACCTCACGACGTACGAGTGGGGTGACGACGCGTGGACCGGCCGCCAGCTCGCGGGCGCGGTGATCTACGAGCTGCACGTCGGCACCTTCACGCCGCAGGGCGACCTCGACTCGGCCATCGGACGGCTCGACCACCTGGTCGACCTCGGCGTCGACTTCGTCGAGGTGATGCCGGTCAACGCCTTCAACGGCACCCACAACTGGGGCTACGACGGGGTCGGCTGGTTCGCCGTCCACGAGCAGTACGGCGGCGCGGACGCCTACCGACGCTTCGTCGACGCCTGCCACGCGGCCGGTCTCGGTGTCGTGCAGGACGTGGTGCACAACCACCTCGGCCCGTCGGGCAACTACCTGCCCCTGTTCGGGCCCTACCTCAAGGACGGCCGCAACACCTGGGGCGACCTGGTCAACCTCGACGGCGAGGGCTCGACCGAGGTGCGCCGCTACATCCTCGACAACGTGCGGATGTGGTTCGAGGAGCTGCACGTCGACGCGCTCCGCCTGGACGCCGTGCACGCGCTGAGCGACACCTCCGAGGTGCACCTGCTGGAGGAGATGGCGATCGAGACGGCAGCGCTGTCCGCGCACCTGCGCAAGCCGCTCACCCTCATCGCGGAGTCCGACCTCAACGACACGCGCCTGGTCACCCCGCGCGAGGCGGGCGGCTACGGCCTCGACGCGCAGTGGAGCGACGACTTCCACCACGCCGTGCACGTCGCGCTGAGCGGCGAGACGGCCGGCTACTACGCCGACTTCGAGCCGCTGGAGGCGCTGGCCAAGGTCTGCGAGCGCGGCTTCTTCCACGACGGCACGTTCTCGTCGTTCCGCGAGCGCGACCACGGGGTGCCCGTCGACACCGAGAAGATGCCGACGTGGCGACTGGTCGTGGCCAACCAGAACCACGACCAGATCGGCAACCGCGCCCGCGGCGACCGGCTGGCCGAGCACCTCGACGACGACCAGCTCGCGTGTGCCGCGCTGCTGACGCTCGCCGGGCCCTTCACCCCGATGCTCTTCATGGGGGAGGAGTGGGCGGCGTCGTCGCCGTTCCAGTTCTTCACGTCCCACCCGGAGCCGGATCTCGGGAAGGCGACCGCCGAGGGTCGCATCGCCGAGTTCGAGAAGATGGGCTGGGACCCGGCCACCGTGCCGGACCCGCAGGACCTGGAGACCTTCCACCGCTCCCGCCTCGACTGGGACGAGCTCGACCGTGGGCGGCACGCGATCGTGCTCGACTGCTATCGCCGCCTCGGGCGGCTGCGGCGCGAGCTGCAGCAGCTGACCGACCCGGCCTTCACGTCGGTGTCCTGCTCGGTCGAGGGACGGCTCTTCACGATGCGACGCGGCGACCTGCTGGTCGTGGTCAACGCCGGCGAGACGGCGGTGTCGGTGCCCGTCGACCAGACCGAGGTGCTCTTCGAGACCCCGTGCGGGGTGGTGCTCGACAACGGTGTGCTCGCCGTCCCGCCGCACGGGGGCGCCCTGCTCGGCTGAGCGCCCCTCGCGACTCGCCTCAGACGCCTTCCTGCACCTGGAAGATCCGGTCGGCCACGAGGCCGTGGGCCTCGCGGTGCACGGTGTTGGCGGCGTCGGCGCTGGGCGCCTCGACGAGGCAGAAGATCTGACCCTTGTCCTCGTCGACCCAGTAGCGCTGGTAGCTGACGCCGTGCGGGCCCTGGGTGGCCAGGTCGGCCTGGTGGGCCTTGGCGACGTCGTCCATCGTGACGCCCTCCCCGAGGAAGTGGACGTCCATGTAGAGAGGCATTGCTGTTGTCCTTTCGAAGGTGTCGTGCTGACTCCTCCAGTGGACGCCACCGGGGCGGTCCGGCTCATCGGTAGTCACTACCCAGATGTGCCGCCGGCACCACCCATCACGAGGTCGCGGCGACTACGGACGCCGACCTTGGCGAGGATCGACGCGACGTGGTGCTCGGCCGTGCGACGCGAGATCACGAGGGTCTCGGCGATCGCCGCGTCGCCCAGGCCCCGGGCCACGAGGTCGTACACCTCCTGCTCACGCGCCGTGAGCCCGTGGGGGTGTGCGCTCGAGCGGGTCGCCCGCGGCACGGGTGCGCCCTGCTGCTGGAGCATCGACCGGGCCCGGGCGGCCGCCGCCGAGGTGCCCAGCCGGTCGAAGATCCGCGCCGCCGCGGCGAGCAGCTCGGCGTCACCGCTGCGGGCGAGGGCGAGCGCCTGCTCGAAGGGCGACTCGACCCCCTCCCAGAAGGTCGCCGCCTCGGCCCAGCGGCCCTCGCGCTCCAGGTCGTACGGCGGCGCCAGAGGCGGTCCGGCCTCGAGGTCGGCGGGCAGCCACGTCGCCACCTGGCCGCGGTGCCAGGGACAGTCGACGTCGGCCACCAGGGGCCAGGCCTCGGTGGCGATCGCCGCGACCGCGTCCTCGTCGCCCGCGATCCAGGCGGCCTCGCAGCGGGCGGCGGCCGTGGGACCCACCCGCTGGGCCTCGTTCATCGCGCCGGCGAGCTCGACGGCACGGGCGAAGCCCTCCTCGCCCGATCCGGCACCCGTCCGCACGTCGAGCTGGGCCACGACGAGCAGGGGCTCCAGCATCCCGACCGCGCTGCCGCCGGCGCGCAGCACGACCGTCGCGTCGGCGCGGGCGGCTGCCTCGTCGGCGCGGTCGAGGTGGAGCCGCGAGCGCAGCGCGAGCAGGTAGGTGGTCCAGGGGTCGAGGTCCCGGTCCGTGCAGTAGGTGACGCCCTCGTCGAGCCAGCGGTGCGCGTCGGCGTGGCGGCGCTGGGCGACGGCGGTGGAGGCCAGGTTGCAGTAGGCGCGCGCGGCGTGCTCGTGGAGGTTGGCGGCGCGGGCGCCGTCGAGGGACTCCTCCAGCATCCGGTGACCGCGGTCGAAGTCGCCGGCGGTGACCTCGATGGTGCCGAGGTTGTTGAGCGCATGGACGCGGACCTCGTCCTGCCCGGAGCCGTCGGGAAGAGCGTCGAGGAGGGTGAGGGTGCGCTCGCCCCACTCGCGCGTGGGCGCCAGGCGGGTCGCCAGCATCGACAGCTGGGCGCGGTTGCTGAGCGCCATGGCCTGCTCCACCGAGTCGGTGCCCTCGAGCAGGCCCACGGCGCGGTCGGCGTCGGCGTGGGCCTGCTCGCTGTGTCCGGCGAACCACTCCAGCCGGGACTGGCAGCGCCAGGCGTCACCGACCCGCAAGGCGTCGCCCAGAGAGTCCCAGAGCTCGCGGGCACGCCTGACGGTCGCGATGGACTCCTCGATGCGGCTGGTGAGGTAGTACTCGTAGCCGAGGTCCCAGAGCAGCTGGGCGCGCTCGGCGGGGGGCAGGTCGTCGGCGTGGCGCAGGGCGCGCTCGTACTGTCGCGACGCCTCGCGGTGCGCCCCCAGCACCGCGGCACTCGCGGCCGCGTCCCGGGCGTGGACCAGCACGGCGTCCCTGTCCCCGGCGGCATCGGCGTGGTGGGCCAGGCGCGCAGGATCCGCGCCGCGCAGCTGCAGTGCGCCCAGGAGTCGGCGGTGGAGGTGGATCGCGCGACCGGCGGGGACCTCGCCGGCGACGGCGAGCCGGGCGAGCTCGTGGCGGAACAGCACGTCGTCGCCGGACATCCTGAGCAGGCCGCGGGCCAGGGGCTCGTCGAGCGCGGTCAGGCCGGTCTGCAGCAGGTCGCCGACCAGGGCGACCTCGGCCCGCGACCCGGCCAGCGCGACCAGCTCCAGTGCCCTGCTGCTCGCCTCGTCGAGGCGGGCGACGCGGGCCAGCACCGCATCGCGGACGGTCTGCGGGAGCTCGCCGGCGGCCGCCAGCGCCTCTGTGACGAAGAACGGGTTGCCCCCGGTGACGGCGTACAGCTCGGCGGCCTCGGCCCCCTCGCCCACACCGTGCTCGGCGGCGAGCCGGGCGACGCCCTCCCGGGTGAGGGGGGAGAGATCGATCCGACGCGTGCCTGCGGCGGAGGCGGTGTCGCCGAGGAGCACGCGCAACCGGTCGCCGACGGTCGTGTCCTCGGGGCGGTAGCTCGCCACCACCAGGGCGGGGCAGGCGTGGATCCGCCGGGCGAGGTGGCGCAGCAGGTCGAGGGTGGCCTCGTCGGCACAGTGGACGTCCTCGAAGACCAGGACACGCGCCCCCGACCCCGCCGGCGCACGCAGGGCGGCCAGCACGTTGGCGAAGACCTGGGACCGCGACGCGTCGTCCGGCCACACGTCGCTCGGCAGGTCCGGGAGCATGTCGGCCAGCGGACCCAGCGGCGGCGGTGTCGTCGAGCCGTCGCAGTAGCCGATGGCCACCTGCACGTCCGCCCGAGACGCGATCTCCTCGAGGAAGGTCGTCTTCCCGACTCCGGCCTCGCCCCCGACGTAGACCAGCCGCCCGTGCCCGGAAGCCGCATCGGCGAGGTAGTCCATCGCCGCGCGCAGCTGCTCGTCACGCTCCAGGAGCGACATGGCGACATGCTAGATCCGATCGGCCGCAACTTTCCGTCCGTGGTCGACGTCTCCCTCCCGACCGGGCCCTCAGGGCCGTCGCACCAGACCACGGGGACTCCCATGAACCGCATCACCGCCTGGGCCACCGCAGCCGCGCTGGCCGTCAGCCCACTCGCGCTCGCCACCACGACGTACGCCGCTCCGGCCAAGGCCGACGCCTACTCGGTGACCGCCAAGATCAACAAGACCGTCGCCATCGGCAAGGAGACCACGCTCAAGGTGCGTGGCCGCGTCACGCCCAGGGCGGCCGGCCAGAAGGTCGTCCTGCAGCAGCGGGTCGGCAACAAGTTGACGTGGAAGGCGACCGGCACCGCGAAGATCAAGAAGAACGGCACCTACGTCCTCAAGGACGACCCCTCGACCCCCGGCAAGCGGTCCTACCGCGTCCTCAAGCCCGCCTCCAACGGCGTCGCCAAGGGCTTCAGCCCGTCGCTGGCCGTCGTGGTCTACAGCTGGGAGCGGCTCGGCTTCCGCACTCCCGGCCCGCAGCTCAACGTGGCCGTCGACGGGGCGACCATCGGCACCGACTACTTCCCGACCAGCCTGGTGACCGGCCTGGCCGGGGCGCCGTCGTCGATCGAGTACACGCTCGGTCGCAAGTGCCTCGAGCTGCGCGCGGCGTACGCCCTCACCGACGCCTCCGCGAGCGGCTCCACCGGCTCGGTCACCGTCACCACCGACGGTGCCGTGGCCGCCACCCACCCGCTGACCGTGGGCACGATCGTGGCGGACGAGACGATCGACATCGAGGACGCCTTCCGCCTGAGGTTCGACCTCACGACGAGCGCCACGCCGACCGGCTTCGCCGCGGTCGCCACGCCCGAGGTGCTCTGCACGCGCTGACCGCCGGCGCCTCGGACCGCAGCGGCGGGCACACCACGGGTACAGGCCCCGTGGGGTGCCCGCCTCTGCTTTCGACACTCCTGACGGCCGCGCCGTAGTGTTGCGCCTTGTGGCAGGCATCGACTACGACGCAGAGATCAAGCAGCTCCAGGCGACGATGAAGACCATCGGCTCGGTGCTCAACATCGACCGGATGCGCGGTGAGATCGCTGACCTGAGCGAGCAGGTGGCCGCTCCCGACCTGTGGGACGACGTCGAGAGCGCGACCCGCATCACCGGCCGCCTCTCCGCCCTGCAGGGCGAGCTCGACCGCTTCACCGGTCTCGAGAGCCGCATCGAGGACCTCGGCCTGATGGTGGAGATGGCCCAGGACGAGGGCGACGCCGACTCGCTCGCCGACTCCGAGCGCGAGCTCGCCCGGATCAAGAAGTCCGTGGAGTCCCTCGAGATCCGCACGCTCCTCGCCGGTGAGTACGACGAGCGCGAGGCGATCGTGACGATCCGCTCGGGCGCCGGTGGCGTCGACGCCGCTGACTTCGCCGAGATGCTCATGCGGATGTACACGCGCTGGGCCGAGCAGCACAAGTACGGCGTCGAGGTCTACGACGTGTCGTACGCCGAGGAGGCGGGCATCAAGTCCGCCGAGTTCGCGATCCACGCCCCCTACGCCTACGGCACCCTCTCCGTCGAGGCCGGCACCCACCGCCTCGTGCGGATCAGCCCCTTCGACAACCAGGGCCGCCGCCAGACCTCCTTCGCCGCCGTCGAGGTGGTGCCGGTGCTCGAGCAGACCGACGAGATCGAGGTCGACGAGAACGAGATCCGCACCGACGTCTTCCGCTCCGGCGGTCCCGGCGGCCAGTCGGTCAACACCACCGACTCCGCGGTGCGGCTGACGCACATCCCGACAGGGATCGTCGTCTCCTGCCAGAACGAGAAGTCGCAGCTGCAGAACAAGGCCTCCGCGATGGTCGTGCTCAAGGCCAAGCTCCTCGCGCGGAAGAAGGCCGAGGAGGCCGCGCTCAAGAAGGACCTCAAGGGCGACGTCCAGGCCAGCTGGGGCGACCAGATGCGCAACTACGTCCTCAACCCCTACCAGGTCGTCAAGGACCTGCGGACCGGCCACGAGTCCGGCAACCCCAGCGCCGTGTTCGACGGCGACCTCGACGACTTCATGGAGGCCGGCATCCGCTGGCGCAGGGGAGCCGACCAGGTGGACGCCTGATCCCCTGGGACCCCTCCCAGGGCAGTCGCAGGATCGAGTGGAGCGCGCCGGCATCGGGCGGTCTGCACCGGTCGACGTGGCCACACGCCCGGCACCGGCCCCCGGTTGCACTGCGGTGCGCGTTTCGAGAACCCGCGCACCCCTCACGTAGCCTCGACGCGTGATTCGCTTCGAGAAGGTGACCAAGGCCTACCCCGGCCACCCGCACCCCGCCCTCGACAACATCTCCGTCGACGTGGAGAAGGGGGAGTTCGTCTTCCTCGTCGGGTCGTCCGGCTCGGGCAAGTCGACCTTCCTGCGGCTCGTGCTCCGCGAGTACCGCCCGTCGTCGGGTCGGGTCTACGTCGCCGGCAAGGAGATCAACCGGCTCGCCAGCTGGAAGGTGCCGCGGCTGCGCCGTGACATCGGCACCGTCTTCCAGGACTTCCGGCTGCTGCCCAACAAGACCGTGACCGAGAACGTCGCCTTCGCGCTCCAGGTGATCGGCAAGTCGCGCAAGGAGATCAAGGACCTCGTCCCCGAGACGCTGGAGCTGGTCGGCCTCAGCGGCAAGGGCGACCGGATGCCCGACGAGCTCTCCGGTGGCGAGCAGCAGCGCGTCGCCGTGGCCCGCGCCTTCGTCAACCGGCCGATGATCCTGATCGCCGACGAGCCGACCGGGAACCTCGACCCGACCACGTCGGTCGGCATCATGAAGCTCCTCGACCGCATCAACCGCACCGGGACGACCGTGGTCATGGCCACGCACGACTCCGGCATCGTCGACCAGATGCGCAAGCGCGTCATCGAGCTCGAGAACGGCCACGTCGTGCGCGACCAGGCGCAGGGCGTCTACGGCCACCAGAACTGATCATCCCCAGATCTTCGTCCACAGATCGAGAGCCTCCCCTCCCATGCAGCTTCGTTACGTCTCCTCCGAGCTCGGTCAGGGCCTGCGACGCAACCTGTCCATGCACCTCGCGGTGGTGCTGACCCTCTTCGTCTCCCTGACGCTGGTCGGCATCGGTGTGCTGTTCAACCAGCAGGCCGCCAAGGCGGCCGACCACTGGGGCAACCAGCTCCAGATCACGGTCTACCTCTGCCGGGTCAACGACAGCAGCGCGGTCTGCCCCAACCCGGTGACCGACGCGCAGAAGACCGAGATCTCCCAGGTGGTCGAGGACAACCCGGAGGTCGACGACTTCCACTTCGAGTCCAGCGAGCAGGCCCTCGACAAGGCCCGCGAGCTCTACGGCGACGAGCTGTTCTCCGGCGACAACCCGGCGATCACCGCCGAGGACATGCCGCAGACGATCTGGATCACCCTGCAGGACCCGGAGCAGTACGAAGGCATCACCTCGGCGGTGCAGGGGCTCGACGGCGTCTCCAAGGTCCGCGACATGCGAGAACAGGTGGCGCCGATCCTGGAGTCGATCAACATGCTCCAGTGGGTGGCGCTCGGCACGGCCGGGTTCCTGGTCTTCGCCGCCCTGCTGCTGGTGGCCAACACGATCCGGCTCGCGGCCTTCGCGCGACGCAAGGAGATCGGCATCATGCGGCTCGTGGGCGCCTCCACGCTCTACATCGCCCTGCCCTTCCTCCTCGAGGCGCTGGTCACCGCACTCATCGGCGTCGCGCTCGCCGGCGGGGCACTGTGGGGCTTCATGTACTTCGGCATCGACGAGTTGTCGCAGAACCGGTTGAAGTTCGTGCCGTGGATCGGCTGGGACGAGTTCTGGCTCGCCGCAGGGTCCGTCGCGATCCTCGGGCCGCTGCTCACGTTGCTCCCGACACTCGTGTTGACGCGCAAATACCTCAAAGTCTGATCCGCGGGGGTTAGCGTCAGGTCGTCTCCCCTCGGGGAGGCACCTTCCCCGCTTCCCCGAACGCAAAGGCTTCCCCCGGTGCGTCACTTCCCCCGTACCGCTCATCGCCGCATGGCCGCATCACTGATCGCGGTCATGGCTGTGGGTGTCTCCGCCGTCCCGGTCGCCCACGCCGACGACCTCAAGGACAAGCAGCGCCACGTCGAGCGCGAGCTCAAGGGCGCCTCCAAGGACCTCGACGAGTCCAGCGCCCAGCTGCAGAAGGCCGCCGCGCGTCTCGAGGCCGCGCAGGGCCAGCTGTCGGTCGCCAAGACCGAGCTCGCCACCGCGCGCGGCAAGGTCGAGGTGGCCCAGGAACGCGACGCCGAGATGCAGGCCGAGCTGGCCACCGCCGAGGCCGAGCTGGCCGCGGCCGAGGCCGCGCTCGCCCAGGGCGAGGTCGACCGCGAGACCCAGCGCCAGCAGGTCGCCACCACCGTCGCCGACATGTACTCCGAGGGCGACCCCGAGCTGATCGCCTTCTCCTCGCTGATGGACGCCGAGTCGACCGAGGAGCTCACCCGCCGCGACGGCGTACGCGACGTGATCGTGGGACAGGAGGCCCGGGCGTACGACGAGCTGAAGGCCGCCGAGGTGCTCCTCGAGGTCCAGGAGCAGCAGGTCTCCGACGCCCGCGACGAGGTGGCCGCCCAGCGCGAGGCCGCCGCCGAGCACCTCGTGCTGATGCAGTCGCTCGAGGCCGACCAGCAGGCCGCCAAGGACTCCGTGGTGTCGCTGGTCATCGAGCGGCGCGACGCCCGCGTCGAGGCCCGCGCGGCCCGCGCCAAGGACCTCGCCAAGCTCGCCAAGCTCAAGAAGGAGCAGGACCGGATCGAGGAGATGCTGCGCAAGCGGGCCCTGGCCGCGCTGCGCCGCGCCCGCGCCCAGGCCCGCTCGCAGTCGAGCGGCCCGACCGCCGGCCTGCTGGCGCACCCGGTCGACGGCTACGTCACCTCGCCCTTCGGCTACCGCGAGCACCCGATCTACCACTACTGGGGCCTCCACGACGGCGTCGACTTCGGCGGCGGGTGCGGTACGCCGCTCAAGGCGGCCGCGCCGGGACGCGTCATCTCGTCCTACTGGAGCGGCGTCTACGGCAACCGCCTCATCATCGACAACGGGGCGCTGGCCGGCCGCGGCGTCGCGACGATCTACAACCACGCCAGCAGCTACAACGTCGGCGTCGGCGACCAGGTCGCCGAGGGCCAGGTCATCGGCTACGAGGGCGACACCGGTTGGTCGACCGGCTGCCACCTGCACTTCACGGTGATGGTCAACGGCCAGGCCGTGGATCCGATGAACTGGTTCTAAGGCATTGGACATCGCCTGAGAGAATGGCTCCATGGCGAAGGAGCAGGGCCAGAAGATGGTCGCGCAGAACAAGAAGGCCCGCCACGACTACCACATCGAGGACACCTGGGAGGCCGGGCTCGTCCTGGTCGGCACCGAGGTGAAGTCGCTGCGGATGGGCCGCGCGTCCCTCGTCGACGGCTTCGCCGAGATCGACAACGGTGAGGCCTGGCTGCTCGGCGTGCACATCCCGGAGTACACCCAGGGCACCTGGACCAACCACTCCGCTCGTCGGCGCCGCAAGCTCCTGCTCAATCGCACCGAGATCGACAAGATCGAGCGCAAGATCACCGACAAGGGCTACACGATCATCCCGTTGTCGCTCTACTTCAAGGACGGCCGCGCCAAGGTCGAGATCGCGCTGGCCAAGGGCAAGAAGTCCTACGACAAGCGCCACACCCTGGCCGAGCGCACGGCCAACCGCGAGAAGATCGACGCCGTGCAGCGCCGGCTCAAGGGCCACAGGGATTGAGCACCTCCCGCTGGTCGAGCGAGGTCGAGACCACCCGTGCCTTCGCCGATGCCCTCGGCCTCCCCGGGCTGAGCGACCTCCACACCCACTTCCTGCCGCCGCGCGTGATGGCCAAGGTGCGCGCGCAGTTCGACGCCGCCGGACCGCTGATCGGCCGGCCGTGGCCGCTGCACTACCGCGACGAGGACGACGCGCTCGTCGAGACCCTGCGCTCCTTCGGCGTACGCCGCTTCACCGCCCTGCCCTACGCGCACAAGCCCGACATGGCCGAGTTCCTCAACGACTGGGCGGCGGGCTTCGCCGAGCGGGTGCCCGAGGCCGCGGTGTGCGGCACGTTCTTCCCCGAGCCCGGCGTGGCGGCGTACGTCGCCTCCCGCGCGGAGACCGTCGCGGTCTGGAAGGTGCACGTCCAGGTGGGCGCCTTCACGGTCACCGACCCGCTGCTCGACGAGACGTGGGGACTGGTCGCCGAGACCGGCACGCCGGTCGTGCTGCACGCCGGCAGCGGCCCCGTCGCCACCGAGCACACCGGCCCCGGTCCGCTCGCGGCGCTGCTGGCGCGGCACCCGCGGCTGCGGCTGGTGATCGCGCACGCGGGCGCGCCGGAGTACGCCGAGTTCCTCGCCCTCGCCGAGACCTACGACCGGGTCGCCCTCGACACGACGATGGCCTTCACGCCGTTCTTCGAGGAGATGGGCGGCGCCTACCCGCCGGGGCTGCTGCCGCGCCTGCGCGACCTCGGGCTCGCCGGCAGGGTCCACCTCGGCAGCGACTTCCCCAACATCCCCTACCCCTACGCCGTCCAGCTCGAGGCGCTCGAGCGCCTGGACCTGGGGGAGGGGTGGCTGCGCGCGGTGTGCTGGGCCAACACCGAGGCGCTGCTGGGCTAGATGTGATGCCCAGCCAGGTTGTTCAACCTGGCGATGGGGGCGGCCTTCCCGATTGCTGAGTGGGGCCGGTGGTGGTTGTACTCGTGGATCCATGCTGGCAGAGCGGCGAGTCGGGCGGATTCGGAGTT
>NZ_JAOPWY010000023.1 GCF_025965415.1 Nocardioides sp. | reverse complement strand
CTCCTTCACGTAGCCGGGCGCACCGGCCTTGCGGAAGAGCGGCAGCACGTCGTCGGTCCACAGCGGGACGTCGGACACGGGGACGGGCTTGAAGAGGTTGTTGCCCTGGATCGGGCCGACCCACTGGGCGTTGGGCTCCAGCACGTCCAGCTGACGGTAGGCACCCTGGGCCCACTGGACCTGCATGTTCCCGACCGTGTCGGCCTGGCCCTGCATCACCTTGCCGGTCTTCTTCTTGAAGCCGGCGAGAATGCGCGGGTCCGTGGTCAGGCTGAGGCCCAGGCTGCGTGCGGATCCGGCCGCCGACGACCCCGAGCCGCTCGACCCGCAGGCCGCGAGGAGGGCGCTGCCGCCTCCGAGCAGGACACCAGCTCCGAGCGTCGCGCCGACACCGCCCTTGAGGAACGAGCGCCTTCCGAACTGTGCTTCCATGGCAGATCTCCTGTCAGTGACGCGGGTCAGCGCGTGTGGTGGTTGTCGATGAAGTGCAGCTCGCCGGGGCGGAGCCAGATGGGATAGCGGTTCCCGAGCTCAGGGGCCACCGACTGGGTGGCGCGTGCGGAGACGTCGATCGTGATGTCGGAGCCGTCGGCGCTGGTGAACCACGACACGCGGGCGCCGGTGTACTCCAGCGCCTGCAGCTCGACCTCGGCGCGGTGGGGGTAGCCCTCGCCGGGGTGGACCGAGATGGCGTCCGCCCGCAGGACGGCGGTCGCCGGTCCCGCGGCCCAGGGCGTCGCCAGCGGCAGCTCGCCCAGCGCGCAGGAGAAGGTGCTCCCATCGGCGCTGACGGTGCCGTCGAGGATGTTGTTGCGACCCACGAACTCGGCCACGTGCCGGGTCTGGGGCCGCTCGAAGACCTCCTCGGGCCGTCCGACCTGCTCGATGGAGCCGACGTTCATGACCACGACGCGGTCGGCGATGGCGAGCGCCTCGCTCTGGTTGTGGGTGACGTGGATGAACGTCAGGCCGAGGTCGCGCTGCAGCTGCTTGAGCTGCGACTGCATCGCGAGCTGGAGCTTGGCGTCCAGCGCTCCGGTCGGCTCGTCGAGGAGGACGACACGGGGCCTGGTGATCAGTGCCCGGGCGATCCCCACGCGCTGCTGCTGGCCGCCCGACAGCGTGGTGACGCTGCGGTGCTTGAAGGCGGTGAGCCCCACGCGCTCGAGCATCTCGTCGACCCGCGTGCCGATGTCCCGCTTGGACACCTTCCGCAGCTTCAGGCCGTACGCGATGTTCGCCGCGACGTCCATGTGCGGGAACAGCGCGAACTTCTGGAACACCATCCCGAACTCGCGGCGGTGGGGCGGGACGGCGGTGATGTCCTTGCCGTCGAAGCTGATCCGGCCCCCGCTCGGCGACTCCAGGCCGGCGATCATCCGCAGCGTCGTGGTCTTGCCACAGCCGCTGGGGCCGATGATCGAGAGGAACTCCCCGTCGTGGACCTCCAGGTCCGTGGGGTGGACAGCAACGGCGTCGCCGAACACCTTCTCGACGGACATCAGCTCAAGTTGTGGTGCCGACAACGGGTCCTCCTGGTTCGCGCGCTCGACGTCACAGCGGTTGCTTGACCATAGACTTTGTTCAACGATCCGGCAATGGTCTTGTGCAACAATCTTTGGAATGCGACGGCTCAATCGACCGACAGGGGTGGAGACCATGACAGATTCGGCTGACTGGACCACAGCACTCGTATCTGCGCGACAAACGCTTGTGCGCGCCTCCACGGCCGAGAGAGTCGCCGACATCCTTCGCGACATGGTGATGGAGGGCCGGGTCCTGCCAGGCGCGAAGCTGGCCGAGGATTCCATAGCGGATGCGCTCCAGGTCTCGCGCAACACCCTCCGTGAGGCCTTTCGCCTGTTGAACCACGAGCGGCTCGTGGTCCACGAGCTGAACCGCGGCGTCTTCGTGCGCCTGCTGACCGAGGCCGACGTCGTCGACATCTACCGGATGCGCCGGACCCTCGAGGGAGCCGCCCTCCGGTTCTGGGGCGAGTCGGCCGATGCCGGCCGCGCGGCGGCCGTCTCGCACGTGCGCTCGGCCGTGACCACGGGCGTCGCTGCGGCCGAGCGGGGGGACTGGGACGGCGTCGGAACCGCCAACATGCACTTCCACCGCTCGATTGCCGCGCTGGCCGACAGCACCCGGATCGACGAGATCATGAGGCAGCTGCTGGCCGAGCTCCGACTGGTCTTCCATGTGATGCCGACCGTTCGCGACTTCTACGAGCCATACCTGGGCGACAACGAGCGCATCGCGACGCTGGTGGAGGCTGGGCGCAGCGAAGAGGCTGTCGCCGTGCTCCTCGACTACCTCGACCGCGCCGAGGACCAGCTCCTGCGTGAGTTCGCGTCGAAGGCCGGCCGGCGTTCCGCACAGGCCGATCCCGCCAGCACCTGACTGACCGCCCCGGCGGGCCGTCGCTGAGGGATCAGCCCCAGCCGAGCGGGAACACCTCGAAGGTCGCCGCGTGGGTGACGCCGAGGCCCTGGCCGCCGCCGCGGAGAATGCCGTCCAGGAACTCCTCGGGGTCCCAGCCCTCCCAGCGCAGCCCCTCGATGTAGGCCCGGTGCTCCTTCAACGAGGCCACGCCGGCCTGGAAGGTGTCGGTGACGTCCACGGCGTGCGTGGCCTGCGGTGAGGAGCCCGACCACACGGCGCGCACGCCGCCCCACGGCTCGACGTCGTCCGTCAGCTGCTCGGGGAAGATCCACCGGTTCCCCGCATCACGTACGGCGTCCAGCAGGGCCCTGCCGACGGCGATGTGGTCGGCCTGGTTGAGGTTGGTGCCACCGAAGGTCTCGCGGAAGTTGATGGTCATCGCGATGTCCGGCCGGTGCCGACGCACCACCTCCGCGATCGCGCGCCGCAGCTCGACGCCGTACTCCAGCGTCCCGTCGGGCAGGCGCAGGAACTCGACCTCGTCCACGCCGACCACCCCGGCCGACGCGACCTCCTCGGCCTCGCGCAGGGGGCCGCTCTCGTCGGGGTGGATCCCGTCGATGCCGGCCTCGCCGCTGGTCACCATGCAGTAGACGACGCGTTTGCCCTGCCCGGTCCAGCGCGCCACGGCGGCGGCGCCGCCGTACTCGATGTCGTCGGGGTGCGCGACCACGAACAACGCGGTCTCCCAGTCCTCGGGGAGGGGCTCGAAGCTCGGTGGCGTGGGCATGGTGCGAGCATGGCACTCGGGATGTTGTGTAGTGAAGTGGGTGACTTGCTCATATATCGTCGCGGGCCATGACCTCGATCGCTCCCACCCGTCGTGGCTTCCTTTCGCTGGAGGTCGCGCGCACCGAGCTGACGTGGCCGTGGAACACGACCTTCTACCGGATGACCGGTCCCCAGTGGCCCGCGGACTCCTCGCCCCTCACGGTCAACACGGTGCGCTCGGCGTGGGAGCTGGCCCGCGACGCCGTCCTGCCGTCCCGTCCCGTCCGGTCACGCTCACCGGTCGCTCCTGGAGCGGCGCCGGCCGCATCGCCCGGGTCTCGGTCAGCCTCGACGGCCAGGCCTGGCGCCCGGCCGTCCTCGACCGCAGGTGTCGCGAGGACCAGGGCTGGACCCAGTGGTCGGTGCGCTGGGCAGGCCGCGTCCCGGTCGTCAGGAGCTGCTGGCGCGCGCCACCGACGAGCACGGTCGCACCCAGCCGCTCGAGGCCGCGTTCAACACCCAGGGCTACTTCTTCGACGCGGTCGTACGCCACCCCGTCCGGGTCGTGTGACCCGTCAGGCCATGACCCCGACGGTCTGCGGGGCGAAGCCCGGGAAGACCTGCGCCACTGAGACGCCGAAGCGCCGGGTCACGACCTCCGTCAGCACGCTGCGGTAGTCGGTGGTGACGAGCAGGTCGGAGTCGAGGGAGTCGGTGAGCCCCGGCCACGAGCCGTAGTACTGCCCGCCCTTCACCCCGGCGCCGGCCACGAACATCACGTTGCCGAAGCCGTGGTCGGTGCCGTAGTCGTCGTTCTCCTTGACCCGTCGGCCGAACTCGCTGAGCGTCACCAGCGTGACCCGGTCGGCGGCCGGTCCCAGGTCGGCGAAGAAGGCCGCGATCGAGCTGGCCAGGTCGCCGGCGTTGCGCAGCATGTCGCCCCACTCGAGCGTGCCGAGGTCGGTGTGCATGTCCCAGTCGCCCTGGTCGACGGTGATCACCTCGGCACCGACGCCGGAGCGCACGATGCGCGACACGTCGGACAGCGCCTTGCCCAGCTCGGTGCCGGGGTAGGCCGTCGCGGGGGTGCCGGCGGGGAGGTCGCGCGCGGCACCGAACGTCTCCGCGCCGGCGATCGCGTCGCGCACGGCCTGGCCCATCAGGCCGTTGGCCTTCCACGCGTGCTTGAGGGAGGCCAGGCGTCGGCCGTCCTCCTCGGTGCCGGCGACCTTGGCGTCGTTCACCCGGTCGACCACGAAGGCGGGGTTGGTCCCGAAGAGCGAGGTCGGGATCTGGTTGCCCATGGCCGTGCCCTGCAACGGCGACGCACCGGGGAGCTCGCCGAGGAGCCGGTTGAGCCAGCCGTTGCGTGCGGTGGAGCCCGGCGCCGCGTCCTCGATGGCCTCCATGGCCGCGAAGTGCGAGCGGTTGGGGGTCGCCATGCCGGTGGCGTGGACCGCCGCGAGCTGCCCGGCACTCCACATCGGCAGCAGCGGCGCCAGTGCCGGGTGGAGCCCGAACATCGCATCGGGTGCCAGCAGCGCCGTGTGCGGTACGCCGATGCGCGGGCGCGCGGCGTAGTAGGCGGGGTCGCCGTGCGGGACGACCAGCGAGAGCCCGTCGGCGGCGCCGCGCAGCGACAGCAGCACCAGCACCGATCCGGTCGTCGAGGCCAGGCGGGACGCCGGGCGGCCGGTCACGGCGTACGCCCGGGGCCCGGAGCCGCCGAGCCCAGGTCCGAGGGCGATCGCGCCACCGGCGAGGGCCGTGCCGAGCACTGCGCGGCGGCTCAGCAGGGTGCGGGCCTGGTCGTAGTCGGGGCAGCCGCAGGAGCGGGAGGTCGGGGTGGAGCCGGGAGTCGTCATGTCAGCACGCCAGGTGGTCGGGGGAGTCGAGGACAGCGGCGAGCAGCCGTGGGAAGCCCCATTGGTAGAGGCCGTGCTCGCGGTCGATCTTTTCCTTGGTGCGACAGCCGGTGGCCAGGCACGCGGTCTCGATCAGGTTCTTGGTGGCCGGGCGGTGGAGCAGGTCACGGCTGACCTCGTCGACGAGGTCGCCGAACCTGACGGCCTTCTTCGCGGGCACCCACCGGCTGGGCTTGCGGTAGTGCAGGTCGACCGTGGGCCACCAGCCGCCTGCCATCGACCAGTGCATGCTCATCGAGCCGAGCGCCCGCGCGGGAGAGGCCCAGATCTCGTTGGCCACGGGGGAGCCGTCCGGGCGCGGCCACGCGTGCGGGGAGAGGCCCAGGCCGGAGGCCTGCCACAGCATCGCGTAGACGCCGGAGTCGTCCCCGCTGGGCCTGTCGATGCCGACCCCGAGCGCCCGGTAGGTCGCGACCACGTCCTCGCTCGGGTCGCGGAGCTTCGCGCCGGCCGAGGAGCGGAACTCCTTGCTGGCCACGAGCGCGCGGAGCACGGGCACGATGGCGGTGTCGTTCTTGAGGTAGACCTTCGCGAGCCTCCTCACCAGCGACTGCGGCGGGTCGTCGCGGACGAACTTCGACGCCAGGCGCTCGGCGACGTGGTGCGCGGTGTCGGGGTGGTGGGCGAGGTAGCGGAGGTACTCCCGGGTGACCTCGCGGCCGTCGCCCTTGCGGTTCTTGTGGCTGAACCCCCGGACCTGGACCCGCCCGGTCCAGTGGTCCTCCTTGACGTACGACGCCGCCCAGGACTCCCAGAGGTCGACGTGCCAGCCGGTGAGGATGCGGGCGGAGGCCTTGACGTCGTCCTCGTCGTAGTTGCCCGTGCCGAGCGTGTGCAGCTCGAGGAGCTCGCGCCCGAGGTTCTCGTTGGGCGCCCGCTTGGTCGAGGTGGCCGCCGACAGGAAGATCAGCATCGCCGGGTGGGTCGCGGTCTCGGCGAGCATCTGGTCGAAGCGCCCCAGGGCGTGGCGGCGGATCGTGTCGCCGTAGTCGACGCGCCAGGTGAAGTGGGCGTCGCCGCTCACCGGCACGTGGAGCATGGCCTCCCAGAACTCGGTCATCTTCTCGAGCACAGGACGGCGGGTGCGGATGCGCCGGACCAGCAGCCAGCGGCCGTAGTCCTCCATGACCTGCCAGCCGCCGCGGACCTCCTTGACCTGGCGCTGCCACAGGTCGGACGGCTTGCGGTCGAGGTCGGGCCACCACCGGCGCACCTCGTCGGCGTCCCCGTCGGGGAAGGCGCCGGGCCGGGTGAGCTGCTTCTCGAACCACGCCGACGCGCCACCCTCACGGCGTACGTCCTGGGCGAGCGCGGCGTCCACCCCGTAGCCGAAGCGCGTCACCAGATGACGCTGCGCAGGGGGCAGCAGTGCTGCACGATTCCTTGCCACCGAGGTCCTCCCGTCCCGAGACGCGCACTACTGTCGCACGCCGCGCGCCGGGTGCGAAGACGATGCACGTAACCGGTTGCCCCGGGCGTGACGGGTGCGATCCCATGCGGCGTGGACATCGAGGAGCTCGACACGACCGACCCCGCCGCCCGACGCACCTGGTTCGAGGTGATGGAGCGGGCCGTGCGGGCCGACCGGCCGCACGCACTGGTGACCACGCTCGGCGCCGTCGAGGTCACCATGACCTCGCCCAGCACCTACTTCGCCCGCACCTGGCTGCAGGCCACCGTCGGCGGGACGGTGGTGGGGACCGCGGAGCTCGAGCTCCCGCTCAACGAGAACACCGACGTGGCCTGGGCGGAGGTCGACGTCCTGCCCACCCACCGCCGGGAGGGCATCGGTCGCGCGCTGTGGCAGGCGGTCGAGCAGCGCGCGAGGGCGGCCGGTCGCACCAGGGTCGGGGGAGAGGTCACCGTCGACCTGGCCGTCCCCGGCGCCGGCCTCGCGTTCGCCACGGCGCTGGGCGCGCGGGAGAAGCACCGCGAGGACCACCTGCTCGCCGAGCTGCCCGTCGCGGCCGCCCCGATCGACCCGGACTACGAGCTGGTCACGTGGCAGGGGCGCTGCCCCGACGAGCACCGCCCGGCCTACCTCGCGATGCGCAACCAGATGAACGCCGACGTCCCGACCGGCGAGCTCGACCTGGAGGCCGAGGTGCTCGACGACGCCCGCCTCGCGGCGTCCGAGGAGCGGCTGGGCAGGGCGTACGACGTCCGCGTGGCCGCCGCGCGCCGCCGCTCCGACGGCACCTTCGGGGGCTACTCCCTGCTCTTCGTCCCACACGGGGCGGACTACGGCTGGCAGGACGACACCCTCGTCATGCCCGAGCATCGCGGCCACCGCCTGGGCGCGGCGCTGAAGGCCGCCAACTACGCCGGCCTGCCGCAGCACATCGGCCTGGTCCACACCTGGACCGCGCCCACCAACACCGCCATGCACCACACCAACACGGCCCTCGGGTTCCACGTTGTCGAGCACATGCACGAGATGGAGGCCGTCATCGCCTAGGGTGCGCCCCGAGGGGCGGTAGCTCAGTCGGTCAGAGCAGAGGACTCATAATCCTTGGGTCGTGGGTTCGAGCCCCACCCGCCCCACCAAATATGGCGCTGACCTGGGAAGATGCTAATCCCCAGATGCATCGGAGCGCGCGATACCCTAGAAATTCCCTACTTACACCGCGTGCTGCGTGGGCTGTGCGATCGGCAGCACCATGACGGACGCCGCCCGCGTTGGCGTCCCCGTCCGGCCAAGGTAGTTTGCTGTGACGTTGGTGTCGGCGTGTCCCAGCTGATTGGCAATCTCCGCGAGCGCAGCGCCGTTGGCGTCCAACCACGTGGCTACCGTGCGACGGAACGTGTGTGTGCCCGCCCATGGCACACCTGCCTTCGCGAACACTCGTCGGAGTGACTTGCTGACGTTGTTCCGGTCCCTCGGCTGTCCCGCCTTACTGGCGTAGCGCGTCACACCGAACACGAGTCCCCGTGTGCCATGGAGCGAGGCGCGCTGGCGCAGCCGCTCGCACAGGTCGTCGGCCAGGGTGAGCACCCGGTCGGCGTTCTCAGTCTTGGTGCCTCGCACCCGAACCGTCCTCGCGTCAAGGTCCACGTCGGACCATGACACGTAGCGCAGGGCCTCCGAGATACGTACGCCGGTTCCGAAGAGGAACGCGGCGATGTCGGCAATGTCAGCGGCACTTGCCTCCGCAACCTCCATTACCGCTGACACTTCCTCAGGGGTGAACGCTCGCCGGGTGTCCAGGTGGCGTTTGCCGCACTCGTAGTCGCATTCCTCATCGGTGCACTTCCGGTCCCCGACGCTGCCCGCCTTCGAGCCGGGCATCTGCACACGGTGCATGACGCTGGCAGGGATCGCCCCACGCCGTTCAGCGAGGGACAGCACGCCTCCCAGCACCTTGCGAGACTGCTTGGCAGCTGTCTCGCCGCGGTTGTCTGCGATATCGGCGAGCCAAGCCTCAATCCTGCTCACGTCGTTGGCCTTCGTCAGCGGGAGGTCCGCCAGGACGCTCCCTGCGACACAGCGGCGCACATAGCCCTCATAGTCGTAGATCGTCTGGGCGGCGAGCGGCTTGCCCCTCGTTTTTTGCCGACGCTTCCACTCGAGCCAAACGTCAGCCGCACGGCTCACGGTCGTGTCATGCCGCAGGGACTCATCCCCGCCCCGATGGTCAGTGCGGGCGCTCTGCACCTTGCTCTGCAGCGAACGTCGAGCGGCCGCCTCAGACCGTCCGCTCGCCGTGACCTCGCGGCGCTTGCCGTTGCCGTCGTTGAAGTAGCCACGGGCCTGCACCTGACTCGCCAGCGTCGGATGAGGCGTCATCGTGATCTTGCCTAGGGTGTAAGGCGGATTGGCTGGACGAGCCATTGATCGGTTCCTCTCGATGCAGGGGGATGCCCGGGACCATACCGGATAACTGGGGAATAGTACACGGCGTTCGATGGTCGTCACTCTCGGGGGCCGCGGTGCCTCTGGCGCGACTGAGGCGGCTCACCGGTTCCCGGGGGCGCTTGAGCACTCTGGACCGTCACGAAGGTGCAAGCCCGTGTCGGTGGCCTTGCATATGGTTGGCTTGCGAACAACGCGCACCACGACGGGAGTTCTGGGCAGTGACAGCTGGTATGGGGGATGCAGCCCACGAGTCTGATGGGACAACGGCAACCGAAATCGGTAAAGGCCTGTTTCTGCACTGGGAAGGCAGAAGAAACTACCGCACCAAAATGCCAGCACCCCGCGTGTTGGAGCCGGTCGAAGATCTTTCGTTTGGCGAGCCCGACGGTAATCGAGTGATCGAGGGCGACAACCTACAAGTGATGGTGTCGCTAAGAAGCCAGTATCGAGCAAAATTCGATGCCGCCTACTTGGATCCGCCTTACAACACTGGGCGAAACGACTTCCGCTACTCAGACCGGCGCTTTCATGATCCTGACGCTGACTCGGACGATGCATTTTATGTCAGCAGCGAAGACGGTGGGCGACACACTAAGTGGTTGAACTTTATGGGTCCGCGGCTGTTCCTCGTCTGGGAGCTGTTGGCCGACCATGGCGTCTGCTTTGTTTCGATCAGCGATGCCGAACTATTCCGCCTCGGCATGCTCATGGACGAGATCTTTGGCGAACGAAATCGGCTAGGCGTCATAGTGTGGCAGGGGAACGTTGACGGCAACCCGACTCGAATCAGCACCGGCCATGAATATATTCTTTGCTACGCGAAACGCGTCGAGTCAGTCCCGAGCGTATGGACCGGAACGAGTGAAGCGAAAGCCTGGATGCTGGACCGTTTCGCCGAATTGCGATCGAACGAGCCAGACGCCTCAAAACTGCAGGTCTTGTGGCAAAAAGCGATCAAAGATCAGATCGCGGCTCATTCCGCATCAGTCGCTGAAGGGGGTGACCCAACCGTTGACCTCGGGGACACTTTGCCCAAGTATAAGTTCGTGGACGCGGTTGGCGCGTACGCCTCGAACCGGGACGTCCATGGTTCAGAGAAGGGACAATACTTTTACGACGTGCCCCATCCGAGCAATGGCAAGCCTTGTAAGCGTCCACCTAGTGGCTACCGATTTCCCCCGGAGCGAATGGCACAGCTGCTCGACCAGGAACGAATAATTTTTGGGCCCGACGAACATCGGCAGGTTCAGATCAAGAAGTACCTGGCCGAAGTGCAGCCACCCCTGCGCGGTCTGCTAGAGATAAACTCTGCGCGCGGACTATCTACGCTCAAGCGGTTGTTCCCCGAGGGGGAGCAAAAGTTCATTCACCCCAAGCCGGTTGAACTCATCAGTCAATTGCTAGACTTCGCAACCGACAACGATGCCTTAATCTTGGACCCCTTCGCCGGATCAGGTTCCACAGGACATGCTGTGATGCGATTGAACGCCGGGGACGGCGGAACACGTCGTTTCGTGCTTGTCGAAGAAGGGACCCCTGAGGATCGCTATTGTCGAACTCTGACGGCACCGCGTTTGCGAGCCGCAAGCGAACAGGAATCGCTTCCCGTCGCTTTCTCGTTTGAAGCCACCGGAGAACGAATCGACCGGGATGCAATTCTGCAACTGGAACGCGAAGCGATCACGAATCTGATCATTCAAACCGACATTACAGGCTCGGGACGTGGGCTTGGGCGTGTAGGGGGCAAGTACTTGATCGGGCGGAATCTCCGAGGCGAGGGCGTAGCCCTGTGCTGGGACGGGCGGCACGATTCGACCGTGGATCGCGACGTTCTGCGCGAGATGTTCAGGGAAGCCAAGGCTCTGAGCCTGGCTAAGCCGCTCCGTGTC
>NZ_JAOPWY010000148.1 GCF_025965415.1 Nocardioides sp. | reverse complement strand
GTCTCGCGCTCACGGCAGTACGACGCGGTGAGCGCCAACGCGCGGGAGGCGATCCCGTAGCCGAGCACGGCAAGGGCGATCCGCTCCACGACGAACTGTTCCGCGATCTGCCCGAAGCCGGTGTTCTCCACACCGACCAGGTTCGCGGCCGGGACCCGGACCTCGGTGAACGACAGCTCGGCGGTGTCGGAGCAGTGCCAGCCCAGCTTGGCCAGCGACCGGTCGACGACGAAACCCGGCGCGCCCTTCTCCACGACCAGCAGCGACACCCCGCCGTGGCCGGGGCCACCGGTGCGCACCGCCGAGGTCACGAAGTCGGCACGGACGCCGGAGGTGATGAAGGTCTTGGCGCCGTTGACGACGTAGTGGTCGCCGTGACGGTCCCGGACGAGCTCGGCGCGGGTGGTGATCCGGGCGACGTCGGAGCCGCCGCCGGGCTCGGTGATCGCGAGCGACCCGATCAGCTCCCCGGCGAGGGTGGGGCGGACGAAGCGGTCGACGAGGTCGGCGTTGCCGCTCGCCGCGATGTGCGGCAGCGCGATCCCGCTGGTGAACAGCCCGGCCATCAGCCCGCTCGACGCGCCGGCGTCGAACATCGCCTCCTGCATCGCCACCGAGTCGAGCAGGTCGCCGCCACTGCCGCCGACCTCCTCGGGGAAGGCGACGCCGATCAGCCCGAGGTCGCCGGCCGTGCGGTGGAGGGAGCGCGGGATCTCCCCCGCGTCCTCCCAGTCCTGGAGGTGCGGGACGACCTCGCGGCGGACGAGCTCGGCCGCGGTGGCCCGCAGGGCCTCGCGCTCGGCGGTCGCCGGTCGAGCAGCGAGCGTGTCGAAGCCCGACTCGGTCATACGAGGCTCTCCTCGATCGAGACCAGCCGCGAGCGCAGCCACTCGCCGAGCCCCTTGGCCTGCGGGTCGAAGCGGGTCGACGCGGCGACGCCCTGGCCGAGCAGGCCGTGGATCACGAGGTTCACCGCGCCGAGGTGGGGCAGCAGCCAGACGTCGGTCTCGAGGTCGGCCGCCTCGGGCAGCAGCGAGCCGAGACCGCGCGGCGACATCATCTTGAAGAGCCACTGCACACGGGCGTCGTACGTCTCGCGGTCGACGCCGTCGTGCGCGACCCACAGGCCGACGTTGGCGTCGCCGCCCTTGTCGCCGGAGCGGGCGTGGACGAAGGTGCCCAGCGGCAGGCGGCGGGTCAGGGAGTCGGTGCGGCCGGGGTACGGCGAGGGGCGGGCGCCCGGTGCGTCCTGGTCCGGCGTGAATCCGGTCGGGTCGTCGATCACCTCGCGGCGGCCGTCGGCGTGGACGACGGTGTGGGTGACGTCGGCGCGGTCGACGTACTCCGCGCGGTAGACGCCGAACGGCGTCGCCGCGGCCGGCGGGGCGGTCATCGTGAAGCCGGGGTAGGAGCCGAGCGCGAGCTCGACGGCCGCGGAGGTGAAGGCGCGACCGACCGGGTCGGGCGAGCCGTCCTTGACCGTGCACCGCAGCAGCGTGGACGCGGCCTCCTCGGACTCGGCGTCCAGCGCCGGGACGGTGACGTCGGACCAGACGACCTCGGCAGCCGAGAGCCGGGGGCCGAGCTGCTCGCGCACCCACGCGGCCTTGGCCTCGACGTCGAGGCCGGTCAGCACGAGCTCGACGCTGTTGCGCCAGCCGCCGAGCTCGTTGACGCAGACCTTGAGCCGCTCGGGCGGCGCCTCGCCGACGACCCCGGTGATCGCGACCCGGTCCTCGTCGGCCTGGTCGAGCCGCAGCGCGTCGAGGTGGACGGTGACGTCGGGGCCGAGGTAGCGCGTCGACTGGATCTCGTAGACGAGCTGCGCGGTGACCGTGTCGATCGTGACGGCGCCGCCGGTGCCCGCGTGCTTGGTGATCACGCTCGAGCCGTCGGCGGCGACCTCCGCGACCGGGAAGCCGAGCGGCCGGTCGCGGTGGGGCAGGGTCAGGAAGCCGCTGAAGTTGCCACCCGTCGCCTGAGTGCCGCACTCGATCACGTGACCGGCGACGACCGCGCCCGCCAGCTCGTCGTACGACGTCGACGTCCAGCCGTGGTGCGCGACGGTCGGGCCGACGACGAGCGAGGCGTCGGTGACGCGGCCGGTCACGACGATGTCGGCGCCGGCACCCAGCGCGGCGGCGATGCCGAAGCCGCCGAGGTAGGCGTTGGCGGTGAGCGCGCCCTCGAAGGAGAGGTGGCGCACGTCGTCGCCCTCGACGTGGGCGACCTGCGGGTCGAGACCGAGGCCGCCGGCGACCTCGCGGAGCCTGTCGGCGAGGCCGGCGGGGTTGAGGCCGCCGGCGTTGGCGACGATCTTCACGCCGCGCTCGAGCGCGAGGCCCAGGCAGTCCTCGACCTGCCGGACGAAGGTGCGGGCATAGCCGAGGGTCGGGTCCTTGAGCTGGTCCTTGCCGAGGATCAGCATGGTGAGCTCGGCGAGGTAGTCGCCGGTGAGGACGTCGAGCCCTCCCCCCTCGAGCATCTCGCGCATCGCGCTCAGGCGGTCGCCGTAGAAGCCGGAGCAGTTGCCGATCCGGATCGGGCGCGCGGTCATCGCGGGGCCCGTCCCTCGCCCGGCTGGCCGGCGAAGGCCTGGGCGATGTCCAGCCACCGGTCGACGTCGGGGCCGTGGGCGACGAGGTCGGTGTCGGCGCGGTGGAGGCGTTGCGTCACGAGACGGCAGAAGTCGCCGGCGCTCCCGGTCAGGGTCTGGGCCGCGTCCTCCGGGCCCCAGCTCCACACGTCGCCGGAGGGCGCAGCGAGGTCGATGCGGAACTCCTCGGTGGGCGCGTCGAGGCCGTGGACGGCGTAGGCGTAGTTGCGGGTGCGGACCCCGAGGTGGGCGACGTGGCGGATCCGGTCGGTGTCCTCGACGGGTGCCCCGAGGCCCTCGTGCACGTCGAGGCTGTGCGCCCAGGTCTCCATCAGCCGCGCGGTCGCCATCGAGGTGGCCGACATCGGCGGGCCGAACCACGGCATCTTCTCCCCCTGCGGCCGGTCGACCAGCGCCTGGCGGAGGTCGTCGCGTGCGGACCGCCACCGCGCCAGGAGGCCAGGCTGCTGCGCGAGGGCGACGGCCTCCCGGTCGACGAAGCCCTCCGGGTCGGCGAGGGCACCGAGCACGACGGCGTCCCAGGCGTCCTTGTCGGTCGCGGCCTTGAGGGCCACGTCGTCGGTCCACGCGAGGTGGGCCACCTGGGTGGCGACGTCCCAGCCAGGGGCCGGGGTGGGGGTGTGCCAGCCGGCGTCGTCGAGGTCGGCGACGACCGCCTCGAGCCGGTCACCCTCGGCGGCGAGGTCGGCGAGCACCTGGGCGAGGACGCCCGATGACGTGCTCATGTGAGCTCCTTGTCGAGCACGTCGGCCCACGCCCGGAGGATCCGGCGGCGGCGTGCGGAGTCGTCGGTGATGGTGGCGGCCAGGCCCAGTCCGCGGACCAGGTCGAGGGTCGCCTGCACGAGCTCGCGCACCCCGGGCCTCGACTCGTCGGCGCCGAGCGCGGTCACCGTGAGCCGGTGCGTCTCGCGCCCGACCCGCTGCTCCAGGGGGGACACCGCGGCCAGCAGCGCCTCGTCGGTGCGGGCGGCCACCCAGAGTTCGAGGGCGGCGGTGAAGACGGGCGAGGCGAAGTGGTCGCCGAGCATCTCCACGACCGCGAGGGTGCGCCGCTCGCCCGTCGGCAGCGCCGCCACCGCCTGCGTCAGCTCGGCCCCGCGCAGCTCGGTGAGGTGCTCGACGGCGGCGACGACGAGGTCGTTCTTGGTCGGGAAGTGGTGGAGCTGGGCTCCCCTGCTGACGCCTGCCCGCTCGGAGACGAGGGTGGTGGAGGTCCCGGCGAAGCCCCGCTCGACCAGCAGCTCGACCGTCGCCTCCAGCAGCCGGGCCCTCATGGCCCGGGTCCGGTCCGCCTGCGGCACGCGGGTCGCCTGGGCCTGGGAGGTCACGGGGCCAGCCTGCCGTCGTACAAACAAACAGTCAAGCCTGACTTTTACTTCGCAGGCGGCTAGTTGACCACCGTGGTGCTCCCCGCCACCCCGCACGCCGACAGCGAGCCCTCCCACAGCTCGCCGGGCAGGGCCTCCACCTGCCAGTAGTAGGAGCCCGGGTCGAGCCAGATCGGCCCAGAGGTGACGTCTCCGTTGCCCAGCCGGCTCAGGGGGTACTGCGCGATCGCGGACGTGCAGCCCGGGGAGTTGTAGAGCTTGACCACGAGGTCGACCCTCGTCGGGAAGGGCACCCCGGATACCCTCGCGGTCACCTGCGAGTTGCCTGCGAGCGCCGTGGGAGGGGCCGAGACGGTGACGCTCGTGCGGCCGCGGACCTTGACGACGGCCCCGCAGGCCGTGACCGGCAGGCTGGTGTCCGTGCCGTCGACCGCCACCTTCCACGCGTAGTAGCCGCCTGCCACGGGCGTGACCGCAGGCATCGGATAGCCGCCGTCGGCGGACACCTGGGCGGGTGCGGAGGCGAGGCTCGAGCCGGCGCACTGCGCGGCCCCAGCCGTGGCGAAGGGGCCGAACAACGCCGCGCCGGCGGCCCGCGCGGCTCCGTCGCCGGCGACGGTCGCCACGACCCTCGCCAGGCCACCGACGACCAGGACCTCGGGCGAGGCCTTGAGGCTCAGCGTCTGGGGACCACGGACCGGCGTCCGCTCCGTGACGACGAGGGTGCGGCGGGCCCCGCCCTCGGCGGCGGAGGCCTGCGTGCTCCGCTGTGCGGTCCACGTGTGCAGCCGGTGCTCGGGCACCTGGCCCACCGTCGCGGTCACGTCCTGCCATCCCGGCGTGCTCGCCGCGAACCTGGCGACGGCCCGCCCGTCGTCCCCCGTGACCGACGCCACCGGCTCCGCTCCCGGCATCGTGAGCGTGGCAGGAAGCCCCGAAGCGGGTCTTCCGTGACCGTCCAGCACCATCACCGTGACCGTGACCGAGCCCCCGAGGTCGGCGCCGGAGGTGGTGAGGCGGGCGGTGTAGGCGCCGGCGCTCCGCCTCGACAGCCGCAGCATGATCGAGGCGAACCTCGCCACCGACGCCCGATCGCCCGACTGACGGATGCGGCGGGCCCCCCGGGGCGAACCGACGCGCCAGCGACCGCCCACGAGCAGGTGGTAGACCGCCGCGTCGACGGCGGCGGCCTGCGTCGCGTCACGGTAGTCGCCGTACTTCGACAAGATCCACGCCGCTCGCGCCGTCTCCGCCCGCGACGCCCGGTGACCGGGCACGTCGGCGACCGTGCGGGGCGTCCGGAAGCCGGTCCGGTTGGGGTCCCGGCTCGGGGTGGTCATGAACACGGTGGTCCGGCCGACCCGGTAGCCCCCGATCCAACCGCCGGCGGCGTTCCCCGTGGCGCGGATGGCGTACCCCGACCAGCGCTCGGCGCGTGGCTCGGCGCCGGCCGCGGACGTCGGCGTGACTCCGCTCAGGCCGGCTGCGCAGAGCAGCAGCGCGAGCAGGCGGACGACTCGACCCCGACCGTGCTCGGCGGTGCGGGACATGACGACCTCCTCAGCCCACCGGGTCCGGCGCGAGGGTCCCGGGATCCGTCGGTGTCGCGGTGGACCCGTGCGGCGGACTCGGACTCGGGTGCGGGGTGGGACTGGACGTGGGTGTGGGTGTGGGTGCGGGTGTGGGCGTGGTCGGCGGCGCGGTGCTCGTCGGTTCCTGCGACGCCGTCGCCGCCACCGGCGTGACCTCGTCCGTCTCGGAGGCCGAGGTCTCGGGCGAGGAGACCTGCTCGACCTCGGGCGGGGCGAGCGACAGCGCGCCGCTGACGGCGCTCGCCGACTCGGAGGTCGCCGACCAGGTGTAGCTGCCCGGGCCGAGCCCCTGGATCACCACGTCACGACCGCCGGGGTCCCGCACGACCAGGTGGCGTACGACGCGCAGGCCGGCGCGGCCACGGACCACGAGCCTGACCTCCGCCGGGAGGGGCGTGGCCCGCACGGCGAAGGCCGCCGTCCCCGCGCCGGCCTCGACGAGTCGCACCCGGACCGTGCGACGCGGCTGCTGCTGCGCGGAACCGGGCTCCCCCGGATCCGCCTCCGGGGTGACGAGTCCGACCCCCTCACCGGGGTCGGTGGTGGCCCGCGGCC
>NZ_JAOPWY010000129.1 GCF_025965415.1 Nocardioides sp. | reverse complement strand
GCGCAACCGCGAGCGCTACCAGTTCCTGCGCTGGGGCCAGGGCGCCTTCGACGACTTCAAGGTCGTCCCGCCCGGCACCGGCATCGTGCACCAGGTCAACATCGAGCACCTCGCGCGCGTGGTCATGGTGCGCGACGGTGTCGCCTACCCCGACACCTGCGTGGGCACCGACTCCCACACCACGATGGTCAACGGCATCGGCGTGGTCGGCTGGGGCGTCGGCGGCATCGAGGCCGAGGCCGCGATGCTCGGCCAGCCCGTCTCCATGCTGATCCCGCGCGTGGTCGGCTTCAAGCTGTCCGGCGAGCTCCCCGAGGGCTCCACGGCCACCGACCTCGTGCTGACGATCACCGAGATGCTCCGCGAGCACGGCGTGGTCGGCAAGTTCGTCGAGTTCTACGGCGAGGGCGTCTCGGCGCTGCCGCTGGCCAACCGCGCCACGATCGGCAACATGAGCCCGGAGTTCGGCTCGACGATCGCCGTCTTCCCGATCGACGAGCAGACCATCGACTACCTCCGCCTCACCGGCCGCGCGGAGGAGCAGCTCGCGCTCGTCGAGGCGTACGCCAAGGAGCAGGGCCTCTGGCACGACCCGAGCGCCGAGCCCCGCTACAGCGAGCGCCTCGAGCTCGACGTGTCCACGGTTGTCCCGTCGCTCGCTGGCCCGAAGCGCCCGCAGGACCGCGTCGAGGTCACGGCTGCGAAGGAGTCCTTCCGCGCTGCTCTCGCTGACTACGTCACCGAGGGTGACGACGACCCGGACGACGCTGCGGAGGCCACCGGCTACGACGAGGCCGTCGAGGAGTCCTTCCCGGCCTCCGACGCGCCGAGCCACGCCGGCGGCAACGGCGCGCCCGTGCACGTCGACGCCCCCAAGGGTGCGGGACGCCGGAGCAAGCCGACCTCGGTGTCGCTCGACGGCCAGGACGTCGAGATCGACCACGGCGCGGTCGTGATCGCCGCGATCACCTCGTGCACCAACACCTCCAACCCGTCGGTGATGATCGGCGCGGCGCTGCTGGCCAAGAACGCGGTCGAGAAGGGCCTGTCCCGCAAGCCGTGGGTCAAGACCTCGCTCGCCCCCGGCTCCAAGGTCGTCTCGGACTACTACGACCGCTCCGGCCTGACGCCGTACCTCGACAAGCTCGGCTTCAACCTCGTCGGCTACGGCTGCACGACCTGCATCGGCAACTCCGGCCCGCTCATCCCCGAGGTCTCCGCCGCCGTCAACGAGGCCGACCTGGCGGTGGTGTCCGTGCTGTCGGGCAACCGCAACTTCGAGGGCCGCATCAACCCCGACGTGAAGATGAACTACCTGGCCTCACCGCCGCTGGTGGTCGCCTACGCGCTCGCCGGCTCGATGGACGTCGACCTCTTCGAGGACCCGCTCGGCCAGGACTCAGACGGCAACGACGTCTTCCTCCGCGACATCTGGCCGAGCCCGCACGAGGTCGAGGAGACGATCGCCCGGGCGATCACCTCCGACATGTTCACCTCCTCCTACGAGGACGTCTTCAAGGGCGACGAGCGCTGGCGGTCGCTGTCCACACCCGAGGGCAACACCTTCGAGTGGGACGAGCAGTCGACCTACGTCCGCCGGCCTCCCTACTTCGACGGGATGCCCGACGAGCCGGAGCCGGTCACCGACATCGTCGGCGCCCGCGTGCTGCTCAAGCTGGGTGACTCGGTCACGACCGACCACATCAGCCCCGCCGGTGCCATCAAGAAGGACAGCCCGGCGGGTCGCTACCTCGCCGAGCGCGGCGTCGAGCAGCGCGACTTCAACTCGTACGGCTCGCGCCGCGGCAACCACGAGGTCATGATCCGCGGCACGTTCGCCAACATCCGCCTGCGCAACCAGCTCGCTCCGGGCACCGAGGGTGGTGTGACGCGCGACTTCACCGCCGACGGCGAGGTCACCAGCGTCTTCGAGGCGAGCGAGCACTACCAGGCCGCCGGGACCCCGCTGGTCGTCCTCGCGGGCAAGGAGTACGGCTCGGGCTCGTCGCGCGACTGGGCCGCCAAGGGCACCGCGCTGCTCGGGGTGAAGGCCGTCATCGCCGGGTCCTACGAGCGCATCCACCGCTCGAACCTCATCGGCATGGGCGTCATCCCGCTGCAGTTCCCCGAGGGCAAGACCGCCGACGACCTCGGCCTGACGGGTGCCGAGATCATCAGCATCTCGGGCATCGCCAAGCTCAACGACGGCACCACGCCCAAGACGGTCACGGTGAAGGTCGAGCCGGCTCCGGGCACCGACCAGTCCTTCGGCGAGACCAGCGAGTTCGAGGCCACGGTCCGCATCGACACCCCCGGCGAGGCGAACTACTACCGCAACGGCGGGATCATGCAGTACGTCCTGCGCAACCTGCTCAAGGGCTGACCCTGCGCGAGCTCATCACGCGGGTCCAGGCGGCCGTCGACCCCACCAACGGTGGGGACGGCGGCCGTCTGCCGCAGGCACCGGTCGGAGCGTTGCCGTCCCGTCGGTAGCCTGACGCCGTGAGCGACCAGGACACCGCCGAGGAGCCGACGCCGGACCGCGAGGCGCCCGGCGAGTGGTCCGACGAGCGCCACGACGGCACGCTGCCGGAGCCGGTCGGGACCGTCGAGGCGGCCCCGCGCTCCAGCCGGCTGCCGCTGGTGCTCGCGACCGTCGGCGCCGTCCTCCTGCTGGGAGCCGCGCTCGTGGCACCCCTGGTGGACCGGGCGCTCCGGGGCGATGAGGAGGCGCAGCGCGCCCTGGACCTGACCCTGGTCGAGACGTGGGACATCACGGACCGGACGCACACCACGGCCGACGTCGACTATCCCCAGAACCCGCCGGCCGGTGGTCCGCACGCCCCGATCTGGCTGGCCTGCGGGGTGTACGACGAGCCGGTGCGCGACGAGAACGCGGTGCACGACCTCGAGCACGGCACGGTCTGGATCACCCACGACCCGGGCCTCTCGGCGGACGACGTCGAGGCGCTGGCGGCCGAGCTGCCGGACAACGGGATCATGTCGCCCCGCGAGGGCCTGCCCTCGCCGGTCGTGGTCACCGTGTGGGGCACCCAGCTGCAGCTCGACGGTGCGGACGACGAGCGCCTGGGGCTCTTCCTCGAGGAGTACGGCGACGGGCACACCGCGCCGGAGTTCGGCGTCAGCTGCCAGGGAGGCACGCCCGACCCGCAGGGCGGGCTGCCGGAGGATGGCACCAACGCCTGACCCCCGGCAGCCCTGCGGCTCAGCGCTGCCGGATCAGCGACCCAGGAACTCGAGCAGCGCGGAGTTGAACTCCGCGGCGTGGCTCACGTTGAAGCCGTGCGGCGCGTCCTGGACGACGACCAGGTCGGAGCCGGCGATCGCCTCGTGGGTCCGCTTGCCGGAGCCCTCGAAGGGGACGATCGCGTCGCTGTCACCGTGGATGACGAGCGTCGGGACGGTGACCTTGGTGAGGTCGTCACGGAAGTCGGTCGTGCCGAAGGCCTCCATGCAGCCCAGCGCGGCCGTCTGGTCGCTCTGGTGGCAGAGCGCGATGGCGTCCTGCCGTTGCTCCTCGGTGACCTTGAGCTCGCCCTTGGCCGAGAAGAAGTCCGTCGTGAAGCCGTCGAAGAACACCGTGCGGTCCGACGTCAGGCCCTCGGTCATCTCGGCTGCGGCCTCCTCGGTGAGGGGGCCGTCCGGGTTGTCCTCGGACTTCAGCAGGTACGGCGGCACGGCGGCTGCGAAGACGACCGAGTGCAGCCGGTCCTGACCGTGACGAGCGATGTAGCGGGCGACCTCGCCGCCTCCCATCGAGAACCCGACGAGGGTCACGTCGGTGAGCTCGAGCTCGGACAGGACGCCGTCGAGGTCGTCGGCGAGGGTGTCGTAGTCGTAGCCCTTCGACGGCTTGTCGCTGCGGCCGAAGCCGCGCCGGTCGTAGGCGACGACGCGGTAGCCGGCGGCGCTGAGTGGGCCGACCTGCTCGCTCCACGACTCGCCGGACAGCGGCCAGCCGTGGATCAGGACGACGGGTCGACCGCTGCCGCCCGAGTCCTCGACGTGGACCTTGGTCGTGCTGAGCAGGCCGGAGCTTGCGGTGATGTCAGTCACGTGGTGTCCCTTCCTCGTGGCCCCGTGATCGGGGCCGTTCAGTGGTCCTTCGAACGTAGGCACGGGTCCGGATGGGGTGCTCCACCCGAACAGGTGGGCACCTCCGTCGCTACCGTGGTCGCATGATCGTCGCCTTCTCGCTCTCGCCCGTGTCCAGTGACCCGACGGGCTCGGTGACCGATGCGGTCGCCGCCGCCGTACGTGTCGTCCGGGAGTCCGGGCTGCCCCACGAGACCAACGCGATGTTCACCAACATCGAGGGGGAGTGGGACGAGGTGATGGCCGTGGTCAAGCGGGCCGTCGACGTCGTGGCCGAGGTGTCCCCGCGCGTGGGGCTGGTGCTCAAGGCGGACATCCGTCCCGGGTACGACGGGCAGCTGACGGCCAAGGTGGAGCGGATCGAGCAGGCGCTGAACGGCGACTGAGGTCCGACCCGTCAGCCGACCGGGAGGTGGTGGACCCGGTCGGCCTTGGACGACGTCACCCGGGCCTCGCCGCCCGCGACGGCCAGCTCGATGTCCGTGCCGGGTCCCAGGCGCACTCGCATCGACGGGGCGCCCATCCTGCCGGGGCGGGTGTAGACACAGGTCGTGGACTTCGCGCGGGCGACAGACGACGAGCGGCTCGCCGCACTCCCCGGTGACGACATGGTGCGGGCGGACGTGGTGATGGACCGCGGCTTCGACCTGCCCGCGCCGCCGGACGCCGTGTGGCCGTGGCTGGTGCAGCTCGGCAAGCGGCGCGCGGGGTGGTACCTCCCTCGCACGGTCGAGCGGTTCGTGCCGTCCTCCCGGCGTGCGCTGCGCCGCATCGAGCCGCGCCTGCTGGAGCACCCCCTCGGCGACGTGATCCCGGACTGGGGTGGGGCGGAGGCGACGTTCACCGTCGCGGCGGTCGAGGCACCGAGCCTGCTCCTCTACACCTCGCGCCGCGGGCGGACCGACCTGACCTGGTGCCTCCACCTCACGCCCGCCCCGTCGAACGGGACCCGTGTGCACCTGCGCCTGCGCCTGGGGCCCGTCCGCCACCGCCGCGTGGCCGCGTCACTCGGAGGCCTCTTCGACGCCGCGACGATCATCGGGCTCGCCGCCGGGCTGCGTGAGCGCGTCGGGCGATAGCGTGGCGCGGAGCCGATCGAAGGGACGTACGACGTGCACAGCGAGACCCGGACCTATCGCACGGGTGGTGAGGAGGTCGTGCTCGACCTGACGCGCGACGCCGCGGACTTCGTGGCCGACCGCGGTGACGGCCTGCTGCAGGTCTTCGTCCCCCACGCCACCGCCGGCCTCGCGATCATCGAGACCGGCGCCGGCTCCGACGACGACCTGCTGACCGCTCTGGCCGAGCTGCTTCCGGGCGACGACCGCTGGCGGCACCGGCACGGGTCCGCCGGCCACGGCCGCTCGCACGTGATGCCGGCGATCGTGCCGCCGCACTGCACCGTCCCGGTGATCGGCGGGCGGCTCGCGCTCGGCACGTGGCAGAGCATCTGCCTCGTGGACCTCAACGTCGACAACGACCGACGCGAGGTGCGCTGGTCCTTCCTGAAGGGCTGATCCGGTGAGCCACGACCTCCTGCTCCGACCCGCCGGGCCGGACTAGGCCGACGCCGTGCTCCGGGTCATCCGTGCGGCCTTCGGCGCCGACGAGGCGGGCCACGGCGACCAGGTCGCCGACCTGTGGGCCGAGGTGCGCGCCGGCGAGCACCTGCTGGCGGAGCGGGTCGCCGTGGTGGGCGGTGAGGTCGTCGGCCACGTCGGGGTGAGCCACTGCTGGATCGACGCCCGGCGCGAGCTGGTCGACGCCTGCATGCTGTCGCCGCTGAGCACGTCGCCGGAGCATCAGGGCGTCGGGATCGGCACGGCACTGGTGGCGGCCGCCGTCGAGGCGGCACGGGACCTGGGCCGGCCGATGATGTTCCTCGAGGGGGACCCGGCCTTCTACGGCGCGCGCGGCTTCGAGCCGGCGTCGTCGTACGGCTTCGAGGCACCCACACCGCGGGTGCCGGCTCCCGCGTTCCAGGTGGTGCCGTTGGCCGAGCAGCCGGACTGGATGACCGGCCGCGTGGTCTATCCGGACGTCTGGTGGCGCCACGACTCCACCGGGCTGCGCGACCCGCGGCTGGCCGACATCGAGGCCGCGCTCGGCATCTCCTGACCGCCCCTGATCGAACACGTGTTCGATACACTGGTGCGATGTTCCCGGTCCCGCAGCCGCCCCGGCGCCCGACGCCTCCGCCCGGGCACCGCGGGGTCGCGCCGCCGGGCTGGCCCCAGCAGGTGCGGCCGCCGGACGCGCCGGACTGGGAGGTGACGGCCGCGAGCTGGCTGCTCGACCTCTGCCCGGCCGACTACCGTCGCTTCGCCGGCCTGCGCCGCCACGTCGTCGTGCTCGCGCGGTTCGCCGTGCTGCACGTCGAGGCCCAGCAGCTGGCCACCCGGCGTGGCCTGAGCGAGATCCGCGGCGACCTGCGCGACGTCGCCGACGAGGCGGTCGTCGAGGCGGCGGTGCAGACCTTCCGGCTCGAGGACGCCCGGCTGCTCGGCGTACGCCGCGAGGTGGGGCTGGTCGAGGAGGCGCTGCGGGGCCGTCGCTACCGCGTCCGGATGTGAGGGCTAGGGTCGCCGGATGCACCGCATCGCGGACGTCCGCACCGACTTCGTGCAGGTGACCCTCGTCGACCCACGCGGGCGGGTGCTGATGCAGGAACGCGACGAGCACGCGCCCGTGTGGCCGGAGATGTGGTGCTTCCCCGGCGGTGGGCTCGAGGACGGCGAGGAGCCGGTCGACGGGGCGCGCCGCGAGCTGGCCGAGGAGACCGGCGTGGTCCTCGCGGCCGACGACCTCACCGACCTGGGTGCCTTCGAGCTGGTCACTCCCGACCGCGGCACCTTCCGCTTCCATGCCTTCGTCGCCCGTACGACGCTCAGCGACCGCGACGTCGAGTGCCACGAGGGGCGACAGATGGTCTTCGTCGACCCCGAGGCGCTCCCCGACACCGACCTCGTGCGCTCCACCACGCTGGTCGCGCCGGCGCTGGTCGCGTGGATCGAGGCCCACCCGTTCGTGCCCGCGCCGGGCAGCCGCACCTTCGCCAACGTCGTCCTGGTCGACCGCGACGGCAGGATCCTCCTGCAGGAGCGCGACGAGCACCCCTCGATCGATCCCGAGAAGTGGGGACTGTCGGGTGGCCACGTGGAGCCCGGTGAGGACTTCGAGACGGCTGCCTACCGCGAGCTCGAGGAGGAGACCGGTGTGCGGCTGGCGCCGGGCACGCTGGACCTCTTCGGGGAGTTCGTCGTCGACCACCGGGCCGCGCACGGCACCTGGGACCTCAACCGGGTCTTCGCCGCGGCCAGCGACCTGACCGACGCCGACATCGACTGCCGCGAGGGCCGCCGGATCGTCTTCGTCGAGGCCGCCGTCGCGCGGGGCCTGGACCTCACCTCGGCGGCGGCCGACATCGTTCCCGCCTTCCTCGACTCACCGACGTACGTCTCATTCACCCACCAGGAGCGCCCATGACCCTCACCGTGCACCCCGTCCCCTCGATGGGGGCCGAGGACGTCGTCGTCTCGCCCGAGGGCGTCGTCCTCACCGGCACCGAGGACGGCGCCCTGTGGGCACTCGACCCGGCGACCGGGAGCACCCGCCGGATCGCCGACACCGGCGGCCGGCCGCTCGGCATCGAGCTCCTCGGTGACGGCCACCTGCTCGTCTGCGACGCCGAGCGTGGCCTGCTCAGGGTCTCCCGGACCTCCGGTGAGGTCGAGGTGCTGCTGGACCGGCTCGAGGGCGCGGCGATGAAGTTCTGCAACAACGCCGCCGTCGCGGCCGACGGCACCATCTGGTTCAGCGACTCCTCCCGGCACTACGGCGTCGCGCGGTGGAAGGACGACTTCGTGCAGGACACCCGCACGGGACGCCTGGCGCGGCGCGACCCCGACGGCACCGTGACGGTGGTCCTCGACGGACTGGCCTTCGCCAACGGGGTCGCGCTGGCGGCCGACGAGTCCTTCGTCTGCGTCGCGGAGACCCGCGCACGCACCGTCGTACGGCTGTGGCTCACCGGCCCGCGGGCGGGTGAGCGCGACCTCCTCGCCGAGGACCTCCCCGGCTATCCCGACAACATCAGCCGCGGCAGCGACGGACTGATCTGGGTGACCGTGGCCAGCCCGGTCGACCCGCTGGTCGAGCGGCTCGGGTCCGCGCCGATGTTCGTGCGCAAGGCCGTGACGAGGATCCCCGAGGCGCTCCAGCCCAAGCCGAAGAACACCATCCGGGTGCAGGCCTTCGCCGACGACGGCCGACTGGTGCACGACCTCGACCTCGCGCCCCCCGCCACGGGGCCGGGCTACCACATGGTGACCGGCGTCCGGGAGCACGGCGGCCGGGTCTGGATGGGCAGCCTGCACGAGCCGTCGGTGGCGGTCCACGACCTGGCATGAAATAGACTCGCCGCCATGGGACACCTCGACTCGATCGCCTCTCCCCGCGACCTCCGTGGTCTGTCGGCGGAGCAGCTCGACGAGCTGGCCGCCGAGATCCGCGACGTCATGATCCGCACCGTCGCGACCAACTCCGGACACCTCGGTCCCAACCTCGGCGTGGTCGAACTGACGCTCGCCATCCACCGGGTCTTCGACTCCCCGCACGACCGCGTCGTCTTCGACACCGGCCACCAGTCCTACGTCCACAAGCTCGTCACCGGCCGGCACGGCGACTTCGGCACCCTGCGCAAGGAAGGCGGCGTCAGCGGCTACCCCAGCCGGGCCGAGTCCGACCACGACATCGTGGAGAACTCCCACGCGTCCACCTCGCTGTCGTACGCCGACGGGCTCGCCAAGGCGTACGCCATCCGCGGCGAGGACCGGCACGTGGTCGCCGTCATCGGTGACGGCGCGCTGACCGGCGGCATGGCCTGGGAGGCGCTCAACAACATCGCGATCGCGCGGTCGAGCCGCCTGGTGATCGTGGTCAACGACAACGAGCGGTCTTACACCCCGACGATCGGCGGCCTCGCGACCGCGCTCACCTCGCTGCGCACCAACCCGCGCTACGAGCAGGTCCTCGACCTGGTCAAGAAGCGGCTCAACCAGGTGCCCGGCGTGGGCCACGCGGCCTACGACGCGCTGCACGCGGTCAAGAAGGGCATGAAGGACGCGCTGGCCCCGCAGGGCCTGTTCGAGGACCTCGGTCTGAAGTACGTCGGCCCGGTCGACGGCCACGACCGCGCCGCCATGGAGCAGGCCCTGGCCAACGCCAAGCGCTTCGGCGGCCCGGTGATCGTGCACGCGATCACCCGCAAGGGCCAGGGCTACGACCCGGCGCTGCGGCACGAGGCCGACCAGTTCCACGCACCCGGTCCGTTCGACGTGCAGACCGGCGCCGAGAAGCCCAAGGGCAAGATCTGGACCGACCACTTCTCCGAGGCGATCGTCGACCTCGGGGAGCGGCGTGAGGACGTCGTCGCGATCACCGCTGCGATGATGCACCCCGTCGGCCTCGACGTCTTCGCCCAGAAGTTCCCCGAGCGCACCTTCGACGTCGGCATCGCCGAGCAGCACGCCGTCACCTCCGCCGCCGGCCTGGCCATGGGCGGGTTGCACCCCGTCTTCGCGGTCTACGCCACCTTCCTCAACCGTGCCTTCGACCAGGTCCTGATGGACGTCGCGCTGCACCGGTGCGGCGTGACCTTCGTGCTCGACCGCTCCGGCGTCACCGGTGACGACGGAGCCAGCCACAACGGCATGTGGGACATGTCGATCCTCCAGGTGGTTCCTGGCCTGCGCCTTGCGGCGCCGCGCGACGTGACCCGCCTCCACGAGCTCCTCGACGAGGCCGTCCAGGTCGACGACGCCCCCACCGTGGTGCGGTTCCCCAAGGGCCCACCGCCCGCGGACGTGCCCGCTATCGGCCGCATCGGCGACGCCGACCTGCTGGTGCGCGAGGGCGGGCAGGACGTGCTCATCGTGGCCGTGGGGTCGATGTGCACGACCGCCGTCGACGTGGCCGCGCGGCTCACCGCGCAGGGCATCGGCGTGACCGTCGTCGACCCGCGCTGGGTCAAGCCGGTCGACCCGGCCGTCGTCGAGCTCGCGCGTGACCACCGGCTCGTGGTCAGCGTCGAGGACAACGGCCGCATCGGCGGGTGCGGGGCGACCCTGCTGCAGACGCTCAACGACGCCGGCGTCAGCACGCCGTTCCGCCTGCACGGCATCCCGCAGGAGTTCCTCGACCACGCCAAGCGCGATGCCATCCTGGCGCGGCTCGGCCTCGACGCCGAGACCATCGCCCGCGAGGTCACCGAGGACGTCGCCGCGCTCGACCAGGGCCTCGCGCTGGTCGACGTCGATCACACCGCATGACCTGACTCGACGGTAGCTGTGCGCCCGCCCTAGGTTGCTCGGATGGATCTCTTCCGCACCAAGTCCGTGGAGCAGTCGATCGCCGAGACGGAGGAGCCCGAGCACCGCCTCAAGAAGAACCTCGGCGCGCTCGACCTCACCATCTTCGGTGTCGGCGTCATCATCGGCGCGGGCATCTTCGTCTACACCGGCCTGGTGGCGGCGACCAACGCCGGCCCCGCCATCGCGCTGTCGTTCCTCATCGCCGGACTCGCCTGCGCGCTCGCCGCGCTCTGCTACGCCGAGTTCGCCTCCACCGTCCCGGTCGCGGGCAGCGCGTACACGTTCTCCTACGCGACCTTCGGTGAGCTCATCGCGTGGATCATCGGCTGGGACCTGGTGCTGGAGTTCACCGTCGGCGCCTCGGCGCTGGCGGCCGGGTTCTCGGGCTACCTCCAGAACGTCCTGGAGGGTACGCCGCTCGAGGTCCCCGCGTCCCTCGCCTCGGCCGGCGACGGCATCGTCAACCTGCCCGCCGTGCTGATCTCGCTGCTCGTCGCGGCCGTGCTGATCGGCGGCATCAAGCTCTCCAGCCGGATCAACCAGGTCATCGTCGCGATCAAGCTGGGCGTCGTCGCCCTCGTGCTCGTGATGGGCGTCGGCTACATCAAGACCGCCAACTACACGCCGTTCATCCCGCCCAGCCAGCCGACCGGCGGCGCCGAGGGCGGCTTCTGGAAGTCGCCGCTGATCACGTCGATCTTCGGCCTCGAGCCGGCCGTCTTCGGCATCGGCGGCGTGATCGCCGGCGCGGCGATCGTCTTCTTCGCCTTCATCGGGTTCGACGTGGTCGCGACGACGGCCGAGGAGACCAAGAACCCGCAGCGCGACGTGCCGATCGGCATCCTCGGCTCGCTCGCGATCGTCACCGTGCTCTACATCGCCGTCTGCCTCGTGATCACCGGCATGCAGTCCTACAAGGACATCGACTCCAACGACGCCGCGCCACTCGCGACCGCCTTCGACAAGGCGGGGGTGGAGTGGATCGGCAACGTCATCTCCGTCGGTGCCACGATCGGACTGACGGTCGTCGTGCTCATCTTGATGATGGGCCAGACCCGCGTCGCCTTCGCGATGGCCCGCGACGGCCTGCTGCCCACGTCGCTGGCCAAGGTGCACCCCACCTTCGGCACGCCCTACCGGCTCACCGCGATCACCGGGATCGGCGTCGCCCTGCTGTCGGGGTTCGTGGACTTCGCCACCCTCGGCGACCTCGTCAGCATCGGCACGCTCTTCGCCTTCGTGCTGGTCAGCGTCGGCGTGCTGATCCTGCGCCGCACCCGCCCCGACCTGCCGCGCGCCTTCCGTACGCCGGCGGTGTCGGTGGTCGCCACCTTGTCCGTGCTCCTGTGCTTCTACCTGATGCTCAACCTCATCGGCGAGACCTGGGTCCGCTTCGGGGTCTGGATGGCGATCGGCCTGGTCGTCTACTTCGCCTACGGCCGCTCGCACAGCCGGCTCGGCCGCGGCGAGCTCGCCGGGACGGTGCGGGACGACGCGAGCTGACGCTTGTGCGCATGCGCGAGGTGCCGAGCTGACGCTTGTGCACGGACAGCGTGTGCACAAGCGTCAGCTCGGCGGTCTTTCGCGGGCACAAGCGTCAGCTCGGCGGGCCTTGCGCGCGTCTCGGTACGTCGACCGGCCCGGACACGCAGAGGGGGCGGTGGCCCAGCCACACTTCCGGCGTACGGAATGTGGCTGGACCACCGCCCCAGTGTCAGCGGCCGATCAGTGGAAGCGCTTGCCGCTCACCTTCTCGGAGACTCCGGCGACGTCGAGCATGAAGGTCAGCCCGCCGTTCCAGAAGGAGAAGCCGGCGCCGGTGATCATCGCGAGGTCGATGTCCTGCGGAGCGGCGACGACGCCCTCGTCGAGCATCAGCCGAGCCTCCTCGGCGAGGCCGGAGAGCGTCTTCTCGCGGACCTGCTCGGCGGTGAGGACCACCGGGTCGGACGGCTTCTCCAGCAGCGCCTCGACCTCGGGGTCGATCGTGCCGACGGGGCCGTAGTAGGACCCCTTCTTCGCCGCGACGATCCGCTCGAGGGCGGGGGAGACGTAGAAGCGGTCGGGGAACGCGCGCTTCAGCGTCTCGTTGTTGTGCAGCGCGATGGCCGGGCCGACCAGCGACAGCAGCACGAACGGCGGCATCGGGGCGATGCCGGCAAACGCGTTGTCGGCCACCTCGACCGGCGTGCCCTCGTCGACGATCCGGCCGACCTCGCTCATGAAGCGACCGAGGAGCCGATTGACGATGAACGACGGGCTGTCCTTGACCAGGATGCTCGTCTTCTTCAGCGCCCGACTGGTGGCGAAGGCCGTCGCCAGCGTGGCGTCGTCGGTGGCGTCACCCCGGACGATCTCCAGCAGCGGCATCACCGCGACCGGGTTGAAGAAGTGGAAGCCCACGACCCGCTCCGGGTGCTCGAGGTCTCCGGCCATCTCGGTGATCGACAGCGAGGAGGTGTTGGTGGCCAGCACGCACGTGGGCGAGACCACCTTCTCCACGTCCGCGAAGACGGTCTTCTTGACCGCCATCTCCTCGAAGACGGCCTCGATCACGAAGTCGGCGTCGCCGAAGGCGACCTGCTTGTGGGTCTCGCCCGACACCAGCGCCTTGTGCCGGTTGGCCTTGTCCTGGTTGATCCGGCCCTTGGCGAGCAGCTTGTCGATCTCGGCGTGCACGTAGGCCACGCCCTTGTCGGCCCGCTCCTGGTCGAGGTCGGTCAGCACGACCGGCACCTCGAGGCGGCGTACGAAGAGCAGCGCGAGCTGGCTGGCCATCAGCCCCGCGCCCACGATGCCGACCTTGGTGACCGGTCGCGCCAGCGCCTTGTCGGGTGCGCCGGCGGGCCGCTTGGCCCGCTTCTGCACCAGGTCGAAGGAGTAGAGGGAGGCGAGCAGCTCGGCCGTCTGCGACAGCGCGTGGAGTGCGTCGTCCTCGGCGGCGAACCCGGCGTCGCGGTCGGAGTCGCGAGCCGCGGCGATCAGCTCGACCGCCTTGGCCGCGGCGGGGGAGCCGCCACCGGTCCTCGACGCGACGATGCCCTGGGCGCGCGTGATCGCCGCGTCCCATGCCTCGCCGCGGTCCACCTCGGGACGCTCGACGACGACCTCACCGCGCAGCACCGAGGCCGCCCAGAGCAGCGACTGCTCGAGGTAGTCGGCACCGTTGAAGACCGCGTCGGCCAGACCGAAGTCGTACGCCGCCTGCCCGCCCAGGGTCTTGCCCTGGTTGAGCGGGTTCTCGAGGATCAGCGTCACGGCCTTGTCGGCCCCGACGAGGTGGGGCACGAGCCATGCGCCGCCCCAGCCGGGGACGAGCCCGAGCATGACCTCGGGGAGGCCCAGCGCGGGGGCGGAGTCCATGACGGTGCGGTAGGTGCAGTGCAGCGCCACCTCGAGCCCGCCACCGAGCGCCAGGCCGTTGATGAAGCCGAACGACGGCTTGCCGCCCTCGCCCAGCTTGCGGAAGACCGCGTGGCCGAGCTCGGCGACGATGCGTACGGCGTCGGGGCCGCCGCCCTGGATGGACGTGAGGTCCGCGCCGGCCGCGAGGATGAACGGCTTGCCGGTCACCGCGAGAGCGTCGATCGTCTCGTCGGCCAGGGCCTCGTCGATCGCGGCGTTCAGCGCCAGGAGCGAGCCCGGGCCGAACGTGTTGGGCTTGGTGTGGTCCTCGCCGTTGTCGAGGGTGATCAACCCGAAGGTCGCACCCGGCAGGGAGACCCTGCGCAGGTGGGCCTGGGTGACGCGCTCGGCGTCCGAGACGATCGCCCGGGCGCGCTCGAAGATGCTGGAGTCAGGGGTGGTGCTCACTTGGTGTCTCCGTCCGAGTCGCCGGTGTAGTGGGGGTTCTCCCAGATCACGGTGCCGCCCATGCCGATGCCGATGCACATGGTGGTGAGGCCGTAGCGGACGTCGGGCTGCGCCTCGAACGCGCGGGCGAGCTGGTTCATCAGGCGTACGCCGGACGAGGCCAGCGGGTGGCCCATCGCGATCGCGCCGCCGTAGGGGTTCACCCGGGGGTCGTCGTCGGCGATGCCGTAGTGCTCGAGGAAGGCCAGCACCTGCACAGCGAAGGCCTCGTTGACCTCGAAGGCACCGATGTCGTCGATGGTGAGGCCCGCCAGGCGCAGCGCCTTCTCGGTGGCGGGGATCGGGCCTGCGCCCATGACCTCGGGCTCGACGCCGACGAAGGCGTAGGTGACCAGGCGCATCTTCACGGGCAGGCCGAGCTCGCGCGCGGTCTCCTCGTCGGCGAGCAGGGCGGCGGTGGCGCCGTCGTTGATGCCGGCGGCGTTGCCCGCGGTGACGTTGCCGTGCGAGCGGAACGGGGTCTTCAGGCTCGCGAGCGACTCGAGGGTCGTCTCGGGGCGCATCGGCTCGTCCATCGTGGCGAGACCCCAGCCGGCGTCGGCGGAGCGGGTCGCGACGGGCACGAGGTCGGGCTGGATCAGGCCGTTGTCGTAGGCGGCCTTGGTCTTCTGCTGGCTGCGGACGGCGTACGCGTCGACGCGCTGCTTGGTGATCGTGGGGAACCGGTCGTGCAGGTTCTCGGCCGTCTTGCCCATCACGAGGGCGTCGGGGTTGACGATCCGCTCGGACAGGATGCGCGGATTGGGATCGACGCCCTCGCCCATCGGGTGGCGCCCCATGTGCTCGACGCCGCCGGCGATCGCGACGTCGTAGGCACCGAAGGCGATGCCCGACGCGACGTTGGTGACTGCCGTCATCGCGCCGGCGCACATGCGGTCGATGGAGTAGCCGGGGACGCTCTGCGGCAGGCCGGAGAGCAGGGCGGCGGTGCGGCCGAGGGTGAGGCCCTGGTCGCCGATCTGGGTCGTGGCCGCGAGCGCGACCTCGTCGACGCGCTCGGGCGGCAGGGACGGGTTGCGGCGCATCAGGTCGGTGATGCACTTGATGACGAGGTCGTCGGCGCGGGTCTCGGCGTACTGACCCTTGGCCTTGCCGAACGGGGTGCGTACGCCGTCGACGAAGACGACCTCTCGCAGCTGTCGGGGCACCAGTTCTCCTTCGGGGCTCCAGGCGGAGCAAGCGGGGGTGATTCCGGGCTCAGGTTACCCCGCGGTAACAAAGCCGTGTGCACATCTGTGGTGTGGGTGTCGTCACCCGACGGCCGGTCGGTGTGGCGAGCGACGGCGGGGGGAATATCGTGGGAGCAGAGGCGCCGCTCACCCGGCGCTCCATCGCTGCACGGCAACGCCCAAGGAAGGACCGCCCGTGTCCCAGGAACCCCGGCTCGTGCACATCGTCGACGACGTGCCCGAGCTCGACGAAGCCCGTCAACAGGGGAGCTTGACGATGGTGCTGGTCCTCGACGGATTCCTCGACGCGGGCAACGCCGCCGGGCTGGCGGTCGAGCACCTCCTCGGGCTCGGCGACGGGCACGCCCCCGTGGTCGCGACCTTCGACGTCGACCAGTTCCACGACTACCGAGCCCGGCGTCCGGCGATGTCGTTCGTGCGCGACCACTACGAGGCGTACGACGCGCCCCGGCTCGTGGTCCGCCTCCTGCGCGACAGCGGCGGCACGCCGTACCTCCTGCTGCAGGGCCCGGAGCCGGACAACCGGTGGGAGGCCTTCGCCCGTGCGGTCCGCGAGGTCGTCGAGCGCTTCGGCGTGACCCGGGTGGTCAGCATGGGCGCGGTCCCGATGGCGGTGCCGCACACCCGGCCGATCGCGATCACGCACCACGCGAACAACCCCGACCTGATCACCGCCGACAGCCCGTGGCGCGGCGAGCTCCGGATCCCGAGCAGCGCCCAGGCGCTGCTGGAGGTCCGGCTCGGGGAGTGGGGCCACGACGCGATGGGCTTCGTCGCGCACATACCGCACTACCTCGCGCAGCTGGACTACCCGAAGGCGTCCGGGGCGCTGCTCGAGAACGTCGAGCGCGCGGGCCGGCT
>NZ_JAOPWY010000118.1 GCF_025965415.1 Nocardioides sp. | reverse complement strand
GATCGGCGGCGCCGACCTGAGCCTGCTCGTCGGTCGCAACGGTGAGGTCCTGGAGGCGCTCCAGGAGCTGACCCGGTTGGCCGTCTACCGCGAGACCGGCGAGCGCTCGCGCCTCATGCTCGACGTCGGTGGCTACCGCGCCGAGCAGCGCACCCGCCTGGTAGCGCTGGCCGAGAAGGCGATCGCCGAGGTGAAGGAGAACGGCGAGTCGCTGTCGCTCGAGCCGATGAGCGCGTTCGAGCGCAAGGTGGTCCACGACGCCGTCGCGGCCGCTGGCCTCACGTCCGAGTCCGAGGGCGCCGAGCCGAAGCGTCACGTGGTGATCCTTCCCGCGTGAGCGACAACGTTTCACGTGAAACCACCGGGGCGACCAGCCCCGGGCCGGACGTCGCGCCGACACCACCCTCCGTGCCCGATGGGGCGCGGGGGGTGTTCGCGTCGGACCGGATGGACCTCGCGGTCCGCTTCACCGAGCTCCTCGCTACCGAGGGCGTGCTCCGCGGGCTGATCGGTCCCCGTGAGGCCCCCCGCCTCTGGGACCGGCACATCCTCAACTCCGCGGTGCTGGCCGAGGCCATCCCCCAAGGCGCCACCGTGTGCGACATCGGCACCGGCGCCGGGCTGCCCGGAGTCGTGGTGGCCATCGCGCGCCCGGAAGTGCGGATGACGCTGGTCGAGCCCCTCCTGCGGCGTACGACCTTCCTCGAGGAGGTCGTGGCCGAGCTCGGGCTGGAGCACGTGACGGTCCGGCGCGCTCGCGCCGAGGAGCTGCACGGCAGTGCCACCTTTGATGTCGTGACCTCGCGCGCCGTCGCTCCCCTCGAGCGGTTGCTCGGGTGGTCCATGCCGCTCGTCGCGCCGACGGGCGCGCTCCTGGCGATGAAGGGCCGGTCGGTGCACGACGAGATCGCCTCCGCGCAGGAGTTCCTGGCGAGGTGGCGGTGCGGTGTCCCAGAGGTGTTCGAAGTGGGGAGGGACGTCGTGGACCCGCCGACCACCGTGGTGCGGGTGCCGTGGGCGGACCCGAGCCGGATAGGTTGGCCCCTTGCCCGTGAAACCCAGCGGCCCCGACAGCGTCGTGACCAGCGTGCAGCACAGTGAGAGGTGTTCTGAGTTGACCGGAGATCCCACCGAGAACGTGGGTTGGCGGACGGCGGACACCGACCCTCGCGAGTTTTCCACCGCTGAAGCCACCCCCTCTGAGCGCGACTATCCACAGGCAGGCCCGGTTCATCCACAGGCTGGTAATGTTTCACGTGAAACAGGTGGGACCGACGGTCCACGTGAAACACGTCCTGCGTGGCAGGTCCGCACCGCTGCCGACATCGCGGCCCAGGACGACACGATCCAAGACCACGGCACCCCCCTGGCCCGAGCGGCGCAACACTCGGTGCTCGCGAGGTCGGGCGGCCTGCGCCGTCAGGGAGTGCCGCGCCCGGGCGCGACGCGCGTGATGGTCGTGGCCAACCAGAAGGGTGGCGTTGGCAAGACCACCTCCACGGTCAACGTGGCGGCCGGCCTCGCCCAGCTCGGCCAGAAGGTGCTCGTCATCGACCTCGACCCGCAGGGCAACGCGTCCACGGCGCTTGGTGTGGACCACCACCGCGGCGTGCCGTCGACGTACGACATGCTCGTGGACGGGCAGCCGCTGGTCGACGTCATCACCGAGTGCGCCGACCTGCCGGGCCTCTCGGTGGTGCCCGCCACGATCGACCTGGCCGGAGCCGAGATCGAGCTCGTGAGCGTCGTGGCCCGCGAGCAGCGCCTGGCCCGCGCCATCAACGCCCACCCGCTCGTCGGAACGGCCGAGGAGGTCGGGGAGGACCGGTTCGACTACGTCTTCGTCGACTGCCCGCCCTCCCTCGGGCTGCTGACGCTCAACGCGCTGGTCGCCGGGCGGGAGATGTTCATCCCGATCCAGGCGGAGTACTACGCACTCGAGGGCCTCGGGCAGCTCCTCGAGACGGTGGAGATGGTGCGCCAGCACCTCAACCCCCAGCTCGTGGTGTCCACGATCCTGCTCACCATGTACGACGCCCGCACCCGGCTCGCGGCCGGTGTGTCGGACGAGGTGCGCAGCCACTTCGGCGGACAGGTCCTCAAGACGGCGGTGCCGCGGTCCGTGCGCGTGTCCGAGGCCCCGTCCTACGGACAGACCGTGATGACCTACGATCCGGCCTCGGCGGGAGCGCTCTCCTACCTGGAGGCCGCCCGTGAGATCGCGAGCAAGGGAGCCCCGCAATGAGCACCCCACGCCGTTCTTCTCCGCTGTTCTTCTCCCCCGGACAACGCCGTAAGGACCCCGCATGAACGCCAACCCTCCGCGGCGTGGACTCGGCCGAGGACTGGGCTCGCTGATCCCCACCGCTCCGAGCCAGCCCGCTCCGACCCCCGACGCCGAGACGTCCCCGGCGTCGGGCCCGCCCCACGGCACGGAGGCTCCTGCACCCACGGGTGCCGACGCGGCGATCGCGGGCGGTGTCGTCGCCGGCGCCTACTTCGCCGAGCTGCCGATCGGCCAGGTGCGGCCCAACGCCCGCCAGCCGCGCCACGTCTTCGAGGAGGAGGCGCTCGCGGAGCTGGTGCACTCGATCCGCGAGGTCGGCCTGCTCCAGCCCGTCGTCGTACGTCAGACGGGTGCGGACTCCTACGAGCTGATCATGGGCGAACGCCGCTGGCGCGCGTCCCAGGAGGCCGGCCGCGACACGATCCCCGCGATCGTCCGCGAGACCGACGACAACGACATGCTCCGCGACGCGTTGCTGGAGAACCTCCACCGCTCGCAGCTCAACCCGCTCGAGGAGGCGGCCGCCTACGGCCAGCTGCTCGAGGACTTCGGATGCACCCACGAGGAGCTGGCCCAGCGGATCGGACGCTCCCGTCCCCAGATCTCCAACACGCTGCGCCTGCTGAAGCTGTCCCCGCCCGTGCAGCGGCGGGTCGCTGCCGGCGTGCTCTCCGCCGGCCACGCCCGAGCCCTCCTGAGCGTGGACGACGCGGCCGTGCAGGACAAGCTGGCGGCGCGGGTCACCGCCGAGGGCATCTCTGTGCGCGGCCTGGAGGAGATCGTCTCGCTCGGGGTCGAGTCCGAGGACGCACCCCGTGCGACGCGCAACAAGCCGGTGGCTCCAGGCCTGGCTGAGCTCGCCGACCGGCTCTCCGACCGGTTCGAGACCCGCGTGAAGGTCGACCTCGGCAAGGCCAAGGGGAAGATCACCGTCGAGTTCGCCAGCCTCGACGACCTGCGGCGCATCGTCGACATCATGGACCCGCGCAACCGCAGCGACCGCCCGATCTGAGAGCGGCAGCCGAGCAACGCGCTCCGGCGCGCACCCCTCCGCAGCGATAAGTCGACAAAACCACAAAACGACCTGTCGACAGATCTACCTAGCGCTTTGTCGCTTTGCACGCTTCTCGGCACGCTTGCGGGCCCGCTCGCGCTTCTCGGCGGCGTCGAGGGCGATGGCCTCCTGGAGCGTGGGGGCCGTGCCGCCGTGGGAGGCGGGCACCCACCAGGCGCCCGGAGGCTGCTCGGCGGCCGGGTAGGCGGCGATGGCGTCGCCCAGCATCGCCGACATCCGCGCGTGCAGCTCGGCCGTCTCCGCGACCGGGTCGGCACCGGTCACGTGTAGGGGCTCGCCCACGTGGATGGCGATGGTCTTGCCGCGGGAGAAGTCACGCGGGTGGTCCTTGGTCATCATCCGCTGGGTGCCCCAGAGGATGACGGGGACGATGGGTACGCCGGCCTCCGCCGCGATGCGTACGGCACCGGTCTTGAAGTCCTTGAGCTCCATCGCCCGTGAGATCGTCGCCTCGGGGAAGATCCCGACGGCCTCTCCCTTGCGGAGGTAGTCGACGGCCGTGTGGAAGCTGGCCACTCCCTCGCCGCGGTCGACCTCGATGTGGTGCAGCGAGCGCATGAGCGGACCGACCCACCGGTGGTCGAAGAGCTCGCGCTTGGCCATGAAGCGCACCAGCCGTCCCGAGGGGTTGGCCGCGAACCCGCCGTAGATGAAGTCGACGTAGCCGATGTGGTTGTAGGCCAGCAGGACGCCACCCTCGCGCGGCACGTGCTCGGTGCCGGTCATCTGGAAGCGCTGGCCCAGGGCGCGGAATGCCGTCTTGGCAGTGACGATGATCGGGGGGTAGGTCACGTCGCGCATGGGCCAGAGCCTAGGGTCCCCCGACCCACGCGGCGAGCGTTCGTGATGGTCGACTCACGCCCTCGGGTCAGCGGCGGGTGGCGAGGAAGTCGGCGATGCGGCCGATGGCCTCCTCCAGCACGCTCGCCTCGGGCAGCGTCACGAGCCGGAAGTGGTCGGGGGCGGGCCAGTTGAAGCCCGTGCCGTGGGTGACGAGGATCTTCTTGGCACGCAGCAGGTCGAGGACGAACTCCTGGTCGTCCTCGATCGCGTAGACCGCGGGGTCCAGGCGCGGGAAGCAGTAGAGGGCGCCCCGCGGCTTCACGTTGGTGACGCCCGGGATCTCGTTGAGGAGCCGGTGGGCGAGCATCGACTGCTCGTAGAACCGCCCGCCGGGGCCGATGAGCTCCTCGATCGACTGGTAGCCACCGAGGGCGGTCTGGATCGCGTGCTGGGCCGGGACGTTGGCGCACATGCGCATGTTGGCGATGAGGGTGAGGCCCTCGAGGAAGTCGGTCGCGATCTCCTGGGGACCGGAGATCATCACCCAGCCGGCGCGGTAGCCGCAGACGCGGTAGGCCTTCGACAGTCCCGAGAAGGTCAGGACGAGGACGTCGTTTCCGCCGAAGGTCGCCGCGTGGTGGTGCTCGGCGTCCTCGAAGAGGATCTTCTCGTAGATCTCGTCGGCCATCACCACGAGCTCGTGGCGCCGGGCGATGTCGACCAGCCCCCGGACCGTCTCGGCGCTGTAGACGGCACCGGTGGGGTTGTTGGGGTTGATGATGACGAGCGCGTGCGTGTTCTCGGTGATCTTGGACTCGATGTCGACCAGGTCGGGGTTCCAGTCGTCGTCCTCGTCGCAGCGGTAGTGCACCGGGATGCCGCCGGCCAGCGTGACGGCACCGGTCCAGAGCGGGTAGTCGGGCGCCGGCACGAGGATCTCGTTGCCGTCGTCGACGAAGGCCTGCAGCACCATCGAGATCAGCTCGGAGACGCCGTTGCCGATGAAGATGTCCTCCACGCCCACGTCGCGGAGGCCGTGCGACTGGTAGTAGTGCATGACCGCGGTGCGCGCCGACCAGATGCCCTGCGAGTCGGCGTACCCCTGTGACTGCGGCAGGTGGTGGATCATGTCGGCGAGGATCTGCTCGGGCGCCTCGAAGCCGAAGGGTGCGGTGTTGCCGATGTTGAGCTTGAGGATCCGGTAGCCCTCGGCCTCGAGCCGCTGTGCCTCGACGAGGATCGGCCCGCGCACGTCGTAGCGGACACCTTGCAGCTTCTTGCTCTGTCGGATCGGGCGCACACCCCATCCTCTCAGGCGCCGGACGCGACTACCCTAGGGATCGTGTCCCGCAAGACCGCACGCCTGACGGTCGACCACCTCGCCGAGCTGCCAGACCCGGTGCGCTCGTGCCTGTTCTGGGAGCTCGGGCCGGTCGATCGGGCGCGGCTCGACGAGCGCGAGCGCATCGCCGAGAAGGAGAGCTGGCTCTCGACGGTCCTGCGCGACTGGGGCTCGTGCGGTCGCGTCGTCCGCGTCGACGGCCGGACCGCCGGCCTGATCATCTATGCCCCCGCCGCCCGGCTGCCGGGGGCAGCCGCCCTCCCGACCGCGCCGTCGTCCCCGGACGCCGTCGTCGCGGCGACCGCCTGGATCGATCCGGCCCACCGCGGCGGCGGTCTCGGCCGGATGCTGGTGCAGGCCATGGCGGCCGACCTCGTCGAGCGCGGTCAGACGGCGATCGAGGCGTACGGCGACACGCGCGGTCGCTCCCACGGGTGCGTGCTGCCGGCGGAGTTCCTCGGCAGCGTGGGCTTCAAGACCCAGAGGGCACACCCGACGACGCCGCGGATGCGGATGGAGCTGCGCACGGCCCTGAGGTGGAAGGACGAGGTCGAGCTGGCGCTCGAGCGGGTCTGGGGTGTCGTACGCCCCACGCAGAAGGCGACCCGCCCGATCGGATCGGTGCGGGCCGCCTCAGGCGATCAGCTCTAGATTTCGACGCGTCCGTCGCGGCTTCGTGCCTCAGCCGCGGGACTTGCTCAATCTGGCCACGCCCACGCAGTGCGCGCGAGCGCGCCCTGCTGCGTGTCTCAGATGAGCCCCTCGAGCTCCTTGAGCAGCGCGGCCTTGGGCTTGGCGCCCACGATGGACTTCACGACCTCGCCACCCTGGTAGACGTTGATCGTCGGGATGCCGGTGACGCGGTAGGACGAGGGGGTCACGGGGTTCTCGTCGACGTTCATCTTGAGGAAGGTGAGCTTCTCACCGTGCTCGGCGTTCAGCTCGTCGAGGATCGGGGCGACCTGGCGGCAGGGGCCGCACCACTCCGCCCAGAAGTCGACCAGGACGGGCTTGTCGGACTTGAGGACCTGCGCCTCGAACTCGGCGTCGGTCACAGCGGCGATGTTGGCCACGGCGGTTGCCCCTTTCATGGGTGTCAGAAGTCAGTTGTCTCGGGGGACATCCAGTCAACACCACCCCCCGGACGGATGTTCCCGGCACGTGAGGCCGGAGTGCCCAGTGGCTCATTGGCGAAGTGACTACATGGTGAAGTATGTTCACGACATGCTCGCACCCACCGTCGTCGTCGACCGCGTGCTGCACCTCGCCACCCTGGTGCAGGCCGACCTCGCTCGCTTCGAGCGCGAGCAGGGCCTCACGACCTCCCGCGTGCACCTGCTCTGGGTGCTGGGGGAGACGGGCCCGACGACCCAGCAGGCGCTGGCCCGGGCGCTGGGCGTGACGCCGCGCAACGTGACCGGCCTCGTCGACGGTCTCGTCGCCAGCGCGCACGTCACCCGTGAGCCGCACCCCGACGACCGCCGGGCCACGCTCGTCACCCCGACCCTCCTGGGGTCGCGCACCATCGCGGACATGGTGACGTCCCACGCCGACCTGGCGCAACGCCTCTTCGGCGACGTGCCGGCCGCACGGCTGACGACCTTCAGCGAGGTGCTGGAGGAGACGACCAGCAGGTTCGCCCGGCTGATGGAGAAGGCGTGAGGCAGCTCCTGCGTCGCGTGCTGCCCGTCGCTCGCGACCTGCTGGTGACCGAGCTCGCGCTCTACGCCCAGCTGCTGCGCTGGATTGCCCGGCGCCCCGACGTGCCGGCAGGGGCCACGCCCATCCCCTATGCCCGGATGGCGACGCCGGTGGTGTGGCTCTTCATCTTCGGGTCGACGGTCGAGGTGGTGGCCTTCGACCTGATCCTGAGCCGGTGGCTGACCTTCCTGCGGCTGCCGTTCCTGGTGCTGGGGATCTGGGGCGTCGTGTGGATGCTCGGCCTGATGGCGTCCTACCGGATGCGGCCGCACCTCGTCACCGAGGACGACCTCCACGTGCGCAACATGGCGCGCACCGACGTCGTCGTACCCCTGGCCGCGATCACGCGCGTGCAGGTCACCGACACCGACGTGGGCGGGATCCGGTCGGTGCGGATCATCGACGACCGGCTGCTGGTGCTCGTCTCGGGTCGCACCAACCTCCAGCTCACGCTGGCGGAGGGTACGACGCTCGCGACCGCCCACGGACCCACGACCCCCGCGACCGTCGGTCTCTGGGTCGACGAGCCGCGCGAGGTGGCGGAGCTGCTCAGGCGCCGGCGGTCTGCACCTGCTCGGTGATCTCCTCGACGGTCGCGGCGGCGTCGCCGGCGCTCGAGGCCTCGTGGTCCAGCGCGGCGATGAAACGCTCGGCGTCGAGGGCGGCGGCGCAGCCGGTGCCGGCGGCGGTGATCGCCTGGCGGTAGTGGTGGTCCACCAGGTCGCCGGCGGCGAACACGCCCGGCAGGTTGGTCCTGGTCGAGGGGTGGTGGACGAGGACGTAGCCGTCGTCGTCGAGGTCGACCTGGCCGGTCAGCAGCTCCGAGCGCGGGTCGTGGCCGACCGCGATGAAGAGGCCGGTGACGTCGAGCTGCCGCTCCTCGCCGTTGGTCGTGTCGCGCAGGGTGATCGACTCGAGCTTGTCGGCGCCGTTGATCGCCGCGACCTCGGAGTTCCAGACCATCTCGAGCTTGGGGTCGGCGAAGGCGCGCTCCTGCATGATCTTGGTGGCGCGCAGCTCGTCGCGGCGGTGGATCAGGTAGACCTTCGAGGCGAAGCGGGTGAGGAAGGTGGCCTCCTCGACCGCGGAGTCACCGCCGCCGACCACGGCGATGGCCTGCTCGCGGAAGAAGAACCCGTCGCACGTGGCACACCACGAGACGCCGCGGCCGGACAGCTCTTCCTCGCGGGGCAGCCCGAGCTTGCGGTAGCTGGAGCCGGTCGCGAGGATCACCGACCGCGCGGTGTAGGTGTCGGTGGCCGTCTTGACGACCTTCACGTCACCGGTGAGGTCGACCTCGACGATGTCGTCGGAGACCAGCTCGGCGCCGAACCGCTCGGCCTGGCCGCGCATCTCGTCCATCAGCGCCGGGCCCATGATGCCGTCGCGGAAACCCGGGAAGTTCTCCACCTCGGTGGTGTTCATCAGCGCACCGCCGGCGGTCACCGAGCCCTCGAAGACGAGCGGCTTCAGCGCTGCACGGGCTGCGTAGACAGCGGCCGTGTAGCCCGACGGCCCCGAGCCGATGATGATCACGTTGCGCGTGTCGGTGGTCTCGCTCATGGGCTGGGTCACTCCTGCTGGGATCGGGTGCGGTGTACGACGTGCTCAACCGATCGTAGGCCAGCGTTCTTCCCGCGGAGGAGGTGACGCGGGACCCGCTCGGATCAGGGCAGCGGGAGGACGAGCGTGCGGACGGGCTCGCCGTTGCCGCACACGAAGACCGCGACCTCCTGGGCGTCTCCGGAGCGCGGCTTGTAGACGATCACTCCAGGCTGGCCGTCGACCTCGGCGGCGAGTCGGCGGCCCGGACCGATGCCGAGCACGCAGAAGGCATCCGGCTCCTCGGGAGCGACCAGGGTGCTGCGGCGCGCTCCGACGTCCGGGCGCAGGGCGAGGAGCTCCTGGTCGAGGTCGGCGTCGGCCGTGGACACGGTCGGGACGGCGGACGCGTCCTGCTTGGTCTGCGGGGCCATCTCCCGGCTGTCGCTCGCGCCGCCCCCGGCGTCGGAGCCGCCGGAGTCGTCGGAGTCGTCGGAGAGCCCCCGCTCCTGCCCGGTGGCCGTGTCGCCGCCGGCCGCGGAGCTCGTGGCGGCGTCGTCGCTGCCCGACATGCGGGGCAGCGCCTGGCCCACGGCCACGCCGGCGACCACGACCGCGGCC
>NZ_JAOPWY010000100.1 GCF_025965415.1 Nocardioides sp. | reverse complement strand
AGGGGGCGGCGCTCCCGCCACCCTCGACGACGTCGCGGCCGGCATCGACAAGCTGGCCGACCTCGACCTCGACCTGTCGACGGTCGTCACGCTCGGGCACTCGGCCGGCGGTCACCTCGCCGCGTGGACCGCGTCGCGCGGCCGCTTCGAGCAGTGGGCCGGCGGCGTCGACGTCACCGCCGTGGTGTCCCAGGCGGGGGTCCTGGACCTGCGATCGGCGTACGACCAGGGCCTGGGGGGCGGCGCCGTCGAGGCGTTCCTCGGCCACGCGCCCCGCCCGGCCGACGCCCCGGCGGACCCGCAGCAGCAGCTCCCGCTCGACGTGCCCGTGTGGTGCGTGCACGGCGAGGACGACACGACCGTCCCGATCGGCCAGTCCGAGGGGTACGTCGAGGCTGCCGCCGCCGCGGGTGCCCGGGCCGAGCTGGTGCGGGTGAGCGGCGACCACTTCGTCGTCATCGACCCCACCTCGGACGCCTGGACGAGGACGCTGGGGATCCTCGACACCCTGCGCTGACCCGCCCGAAACTCATCGCTGACCCGCCCGAAAGTTTCTGGCGGGTCAGCGTCACGGGTCGCCTCAGGCGGCGCGGGCCGGCGCCGCCTCGGCGACCCAGGCCGACGGGCGTGGCACGGCCCGGACGTGGCGGCTCAGGGTGGGGATCAGCGCGACCAGTGCGGTGAGCACGCCGAGCACCGCCATCGCCCGGCCGCCGCCGAGCCCGCTCAGCAGGGCGCCCGCGAGGACGGGGGAGAGCGGCATCGCCGACATGGACACGAACTGCATCGTCGACTGGATCCGGCCCTGGAGCTCGTCGGGGGTGATCGCGATCCGGTAGGAGCCCACGCCCGCGTTGCCGGCCGGGTTGAGGAAGAGCCCGACGCCCACTGCGGCCGCCACCACGAGCGGCTGGTTCCACAGCGCGAGCGGGACCAGCAGCGGCACGAAGCTCCAGGCGCCGGCGATCGTCAGCCAGCCGGTGGGGAAGCAGTCGATGATCGCCGGCGCCGCGATTGCCCCGAGGATGCCCGAGACGCCGGCGGCGGTCGAGACGAGGCCGATCTGGACGGGCGGGAAGCCACCCTGGATGAGGCGCAGCATCGCCACGAAGAACAGCGCGTTGACGACCAGGTTCGTGAGCGGCGACCAGAGCAGCAGCACCCGGAAGAACGGGCGCGACCACGTGTAGCGGATCCCGGCGGCGATGTCCTGGCGGGCGCTCCGTCGTGGCCCGGCGGGCTCCGGTGCCGAGAGGTCGGCGCGGATCCGGCCCAGCAGGACGAAGGACAGGGCGTACGACATCGCATCGGCGGCGAACGGCAGCCAGCGCGTCGCGCCGTACAGCAGCCCGCCCACGGGCGCGCCGACCAGGCTCGCGACGTGCTGGCGGGCCTGGTTCTGGCTGAGCGCGGTGGGCAGGTCCGCGGTGCGGACCACCGTGCGGACGGCGGAGGTCTCGGCGGGCATGAACGCCCCCGCCGCAACCCCGGTCAGGAGGGCGATGACCAGCAGGTGCGGGAGCGTCAACCGCCCGGCGATCCCGGCCGCGGCCAGCGAGCCGTAGAGCAGCAGGCCGGCTCCGCTCGCGGTCCGCATCACCAACCGCCGGTCGACGCGGTCGGCCAGCACGCCCGCCGGGAGGAGCGTTCCGGCCATGCCGAGCAGGTACAGGGCCTCGGCGGCCGCGGCGGCCAGCGGGGAGCCGGTGAGGTGGAAGGTGACCAGCGGGAACACGAACATGCTCACCGAGCTGCCGAGCTCGGAGACGGTCTGGCCGACCCACAGCACGGTGAAGTCGTGGTTGCGGGCGAGGTCGCGATAGCCGGGCATATTCTGCACCATATAGTGCGCAAGTATAGTTGCGCAATAGTACGTGCGCGATCTTGGTAGGCTGTTCCGGTGACCCCCGAGACCCCGGACGACGAGCACCCCGACCCGTGGGCCGGCCTGGAGACGGTGCACGATCCGCGGGTCCTGCGGGCCATCGCGCACCCGGTCCGCAACCGGATCCTGAGCGAGCTCTCCGCGACCGGCGCCATGCGCGCCGCCGACGTCGCCCGCGAGCTGGGGATCCCGGCCAACCAGGCCAGCTTCCACCTGCGCCAGCTGGCGAAGTACGGGCTGGTCGAGGAGGCCCCCGAAGAGGCCCGCGACAAGCGTGACCGGGTGTGGCGGGTCGCCGACGAGCGGGGCATGCGGGTCAACCTGGCCGAGCTCGAGGCGTCGCCCGGCGGGAAGGCGGCCGTCTCGGTGTTCGTGCGCACGGCGATCGCCGCGGGCTACCGGATGATCGAGCAGGCCTACTCCACGGTGCCGGTCGAGGACACGATGCGCACGGTCACGGACGAGTCGCTGCGACTGACCAAGCAGGAGGCGGCCGAGCTCGCCGCGGAGCTGGACGAGCTCATCCAGGCGTGGGCGGCGCGCACGCGGGGCCGCAGCGACGAGCGCCGGACCTACCAGCTGTTCATGGCCCTGCAGCCGCACCCGGACTCCGTCGCCCACCGCGGCGACAGGGAGTCCTAGAGTCGGGGCCGTGCCCGCCCGACTCCGCCTCGCCGACCCCGCGGTCCTCGCCGCGGCGCTCGAGAGGTTCACCGCGGGGGAGCGGACGCCGGCCGACCTGCGCCTGCTCACCAAGCACTTCCTGGCCGTGCTCGAGACCCGGGCGCCCGGTCGCTCCGTCGAGGTGCGGGTGCCGCCCTACGCCGCGGTGCAGGCCGTCGAGGGGGTCCGCCACACCCGCGGCACCCCGCCGGCCGTCGTCGAGATGGACGCCGCCACCTGGATCACCCTGGCCAGCGGCGAGGTGTCCTGGCCCGACGCCGAGCAGTCCGGCAGGGTCCACGCGAGCGGCGAGCGCGCCGACCTCACGCCGTACCTCCCGTTGGCGTAGCCCGTGACGAGATGCTCCCCGGCCGACTGCCGCACGAGGCATTTCGTCACGGACTGCGCCGCCGGATAGGTTGACCGGCATGAGTGAGACCACCGCCATCGACGACATCAGGACCGCGGTGACCGGGTTGCTGCCCGGCATCCGGCAGGACCTCGAGGACCTGGTGCGGATCGAGTCGGTCAGCGCCGACCCGGCCCGCGCGGGCGAGGTGCGGCGCAGCGCCGAGGCGGTCGCCGAGCTGTTCCGTGCCGAGAGCTTCGACACCGTCGAGATCGTCAGCGCCGAGGGCGGTGCCCCCGCGGTCATCGCGCACAAGTCGGGCCCAGCTGGCGCCCCGACCGTGCTGCTCTACGCCCACCACGACGTGCAGCCCGAGACCGACCACGCGGAGTGGGACTCCCCGCCGTTCGAGCCGACCGAGCGCGACGGCCGGCTCTACGCCCGCGGCGCGGCCGACGACAAGGCCGGCATCGCGGCGCACCTCGGTGCCCTGCGGGTGTACGGCGACGACCTGCCCGTGAGCGTCACGATGTTCATCGAGGGCGAGGAGGAGGTCGGCAGCGACACCCTCCCGGCCCTCCTGAAGGAGCACCGGGACCAGCTCTCCGCCGACGTCATCGTGATCGCCGACTCCGGCAACTGGGACATCGGCGTCCCCGCTCTCACCACCAGCCTGCGCGGCCTGGTCCGGGTCGACGTCACCGTCCGCACCCTCACCCACGCGGTGCACTCCGGCATGTGGGGCGGCCTGGTCCCCGACGCGCTCATCACCCTGAGCCGCCTGATCGCCACGCTCCACGACGACCGCGGCAACGTCGCGATCTCCGGCCTGCAGAGCGGCCCGGCGGCCGACGTGGACTACCCGGAGGAACGGCTCCGGGCCGAGTCCGGCGCGGTTCCCGGCATCGAGTGGATCGGCGACGGCTCCGCGGTCGAGCGGCTCTGGACCAGGCCCGCACTCAGCATCACCGGCCTCGACGCCCCCAAGGTCGACGGTGCCAGCAACACCCTCGTCGCCTCCGCCCGCGCCAAGATCTCGCTGCGCGTCGCCCCGGGCGACACCACCGAGAACGCCCTGGCCTGCCTGCGCGCCCACCTCGAGGCGCACGTCGCCTGGGGCGCCGAGCTCTCGGTCGCCCTCGTCGACACCGGTGAGCCCACCGCGATCGACGCCACCGGCCCGGCGTACGACGCGGCGCGCCGCGCGTTCACCGAGGCCTGGGACGGCACCGAGCCCGTCGACATGGGCGTGGGCGGCTCCATCCCGTTCATCGCCGAGTTCCTCGAGGCGTTCCCGCAGGCCAGCGTGCTGGTCACGGGCGTGGAGGACCCCGACACCCGTGCGCACGGCGCCAACGAGGGCCTCCACCTGGCGGAGTTCGAGAAGGTCGTCAAGGCCGAGGCGCTGCTGCTGCGCAACCTGGGCGAGCTCCCTCGGGGCTGATCACCCGAAAGGGGCCGCGCACCCTGCCAGTAGTTTGAGCCAATGGCCACCTTCACCGCCCGCGACCGCTCCTCGGCGGCGCTCCGCTCGCCGCGCAGCGAGGTGTGGGCCGCCCTGGTCGACGCATCCCTCATCGCCCGGATCACGCCCTACGTCACCTCGATCGACGTCGAGGGCGACAAGTGGCTCTGGCGAATGGGCACCATCCCGGTGCTCGGGATCTCGGTGGCGCCGCGCTTCACCGAGCTGATGGAGTTCGAGCCCGAGGACCGGATCCAGTTCCGCCACGACCCCTCCCGCCCCGACGAGATGACGGCCGTGCAGGGCACCTACGTCCTGGCCGACCGCACCGACGGCGGCACCGACGTGAGCATCGACCTCGAGATCGCCTGCAAGCTCCCGCTTCCCGGCCTGGCCAGGCGAGCGGTCGAGGGTGTGATGGTCCAGGTGGTCAAGCACATGGGCGTCGTCTTCTCCCGCAACCTCCTCAAGCACCTGGGTGAAGCGTGAAGGTCCTGGTCCTCGGGGCCACCGGCTACGTCGGCTCGCGCCTCGTCCCGCACCTGCTCGAGGACGGCCACGAGGTGGTGGCCGCATCGTCATCCGTCCCCGACCCCCAGCGCTTCGGGTGGGACCCGCGGGTGCGCGCGATCCGCTGCGACGTGATCGATCCCAGCGCGGTCGCCGCCGCCGTGCGCGGCGTCGACGCGGTCGTCTACCTGGTCCACTCGCTCAACCGCACCGACTTCTCCGACCGCGATCGCCTCGGGGCCGAGGTCGTGGCTGCGGCGGTCGTGGACAGCGACGTACGCCGCCTCGTCTACCTCTCCGGGCTCGTGCCCGACGTCGCGGAGACCGAGCTGTCGGCCCACATCGCCTCACGCCTCGAGGTGGAGCGGATCCTGCTCGCGGCGACCGACGGTGCCGTGGCGCTGCGGGCCGGCGTGGTGCTGGGAGCGGGGTCCACGTCGTTCGAGATCATCCGCCAGATCTCCACCCTGTTCGTCGTCCAGCCGGTCCCGACGTGGATGCGCAGCTCCGTGCAGCCGGTCGCGGTGTCCGACGTCCTGCGCGCGATCACCGAGTCGCTCGAGGACGACGGTCCGCGCGGTGCCGTCGACGTCGGCGGTCCCGACGTCGTCGCCTACCCCGACCTGATGCAGGCCTGCTCCCGTGGCGCCGGCCTCACCCGGCTCCGCGTGCCGGCCCTCCTCGCGCCGTCCGCACTGGTGGGCCTGGCGACCGCCCTCGTCACCACCGCGCCCTTCCACACGGTCACCTCCCTGATCGAGTCGCTCCACCACGACATGGTCTGCCGCCCGGGCCACACCTGGGTGCCGCGCAACGGCAGCCCTCTGGTCACGCTGGAGGAGGCGGTGCGACGCGCGTCGGACCCGGCGTACGACGGACCCGAGGCCGCGCTGGCCTCGGACCCGGCCTGGGCCCGGACGCTCCCGCTGCTCGACGCCCTCCCGCTCCCGGCCTCGACCCGCGCCGTCGCCCGGCTGGCCCTCCACCGCGCGGCCCAGCTGCTCTGAGACGTCTCTGACTGCGGACGCCGGCTTGAACGGTGACAGTGACACTGTCACAGTGGGCGTCGCGGTGCCTGGGGAGGGACCTCTGTCCCGGGAGGCTGCCGGGCTGATCCAGATCGGGTGACTCGGATGCCCCCCTTGCGCGACCCCCACGACCACGTCGGGCCGACCTCGACGGCGATCTCGACGGCGACCTCGATGCCGTACGCCCTCGACCGGCGCCGCTTCGTCGGCTACGTCCTCGGTGGGGCGACCCTCGTCGCCGCCGCCGACCTGGTGCTCGTCGACGCGCCGCCGGCCGGCGCCGAGATCCCGACACTGCCGCAGGTCCCGGAGCTGTACGACCTCAACGACATGCTCACCGACGCCGCGCGCCCGACGGCCAACCTGATCACGGTGACCATCAACGAGGACGGCACGGCCAGCTTCGAGCTGCCGCGGATGGAGGTCGGCCAGGGCATCACCACGTCCACGGCGATGCTGATCGCCGAGGAGCTCGACCTCCCCCTGAGCAAGGTCGAGGTCACCCTTGCCCCGGCCCGTCCCGAGCTGCGGTTCAACCAGCTGACCGGCGGGTCCAACACCACCATCTCGACCTACACGCCGATCCGCGTGGCCGCGGCGGTCGCGCGCCTGGCCCTGCTCGAGGCCGCCGCGATCGTCCTCGGCGACACCGTGGCCGGACTCGTCGCCAAGGGCGGCGTCATCTCCGCGCCCAGCGGGGCCTCGGTGACCTACGGCGAGCTCGCGGTCAAGGCGGCCGGGGTGCAGACCCGCGCGGTGGAGGTCGAGCTGAAGGGCGTGGACGACTTCACCCTCGTCGGCCAGCCGACCAACAGGGTCGACGCCCTGGCCGCCGTGACCGGTGCCAAGGACTTCACCACCGACCTCGACGTCCCGGACGCTCTGCCGACGATGGTGTGCCGGGCACCCACGCTCAACGGCACACCGGTGTCCGTGCGCAACCAGGCCCAGGTCGAGTCGATGCCCGGCGTCACCCACGTGGCGCAGGTCAGCACCGGCGTCGCGGTGCGCGCCGAGACGTTCGGCCAGTGCATCGACGCCGTCCGTGCCCTCGACGTCGTGTGGAAGGCGGGGCCGGTCGCAGGCGAGAGCGACGCCTCGATCCTGCGCAAGCTCCGCGCGGCCCAGCTCCCGATGCCCAAGCTGCCCGACACCCCGCTCGCGCAGACCGTCTCCGGCGACTTCACGTTCTGGTTCCGCAGCAACTCCGCGATGGACACCAACAGCGCCATCGCCGACGTGCGGCCCGACGGGGCGACCGTCTGGGCCGGGCTCAAGTCGCCCATCGTGGCGCAGCAGCGCATCGCCGAGCTGCTCGGGATGCCGCAGGACCGGGTGAAGGTCAACGTGGTCACCGCCGGGGGCTCCTTCGGCCGGCGGCTGTTCTTCGACGCCGCCCTCGAGGCGGCCGAGATCTCCCAGAAGATGGGCACACCGGTCAAGCTGATGTGGCACCGCGCCGACGACGCCCGGGTCGGCCGTGCCCACCCGCTGGGCACCTGCCGGGTGCAGGCCACCGTCCTCGGCAACAACGTGCTCGCCTTCCACCAGTCGTTGACGTGCGTCGAGACCGACTTCCGCCACGGCCTCGGCGAGATCATCACCGCCGCTGCCGCCGACCTGCCCGCCGGAGTCGGCAACCTCGGCTTCGCCGAGACCATCTTCGCGCTCACCCAGGAGGTGCCCTACGACTTCGGCGCCGTCGTCCAGACGCTCGTCGAGACCGACGACCGGTTCAACACCGGCTCGATGCGCAACATCTACTCACCCGACGTACGCGTCGCCAGCGAGCTGATCGTCGACAAGCTCGCCGCGAAGATGAGGATGGACCCCTACCAGTTCCGCCGGAAGTTCCAGCGCAACCCGCGCCTCCTGGCCGTGCTCGACACGGTCGCCCAGGCCGGCGAGTGGGGCAAGGCGATGCCCGCCGGCACCGCGCAGGGCATCGCGATCCACAAGGAGTACAAGGGCTTCTCGGCCTGTCTGGTGGAGATCGACACCCGGCCCGCGACGACCGGTCGCGACATCCGCAACGCCGTCACCGGGCCGCGCGTCACCCGGGTCACCTTCGCCATCGACGTCGGGCTCGCCATCAACCCCCGCGGGTTGGAGGCCCAGATGCAGGGCGGCATCAACGACGGCATCGCCCTGGCCCTCACCTCGAGCCTCCACCTGCGTGACGGCCACTTCCTCGAGGCCAGCTGGGACAACTACTTCTACACGCGGCAGTGGAACACCCCACCCGACGTGCGCGTCATCGTCATGCCGTCGGAGGAGACGGTGCCCGGCGGCGCGGGCGAGGCAGGCGTGGCCGCCACGTTCGCCGCCGTCGCCTGCGCCTACGCCCGGGCGACGGGCACCATGCCGACCGAGTTCCCGATCAACCACGGCCGGCTGTCCTTCGAGCCCAAGCCCTTCACGCCGCCCATCCCGCAGTCGCCGACAGACGGCCTCGAGCTCACCTACTGAGGAGCACTCCCATGCCAGAGCAGACTTTCATCGTCAACGGCGAGCGGGTGACGGTCGACGTCGAGGACGACGTACGACTCCTGTGGGTGCTGCGCGACCGCCTCGGGATCACCGGCCCGAAGTACGGCTGCGGGATCAACGTGTGCAAGGCATGCACGTCCCACATCAACGGCAAGGCGTTCAACCCGTGCGCGGTCCCGGTGGGCAGGCTCGGTGCCGACGACGAGATCACGACCATCGAGGGACTGCCCGACCAGGTCGAGCCCTCGCAGCGCGGCGACCACGGCCTCCACCCGATGCAGGAGGCCTGGCTCGACCAGGACGTGGCCCAGTGCGGCTACTGCCAGCCGGGCCAGATCATGGCCGCGGTGGCGCTGGTCAACAAGGTGAGCCGGGAGGGCGGGACCATCACGGACGCCGACCTCGACACGATCCGCAACATCTGCCGGTGCGGCACCTACACGCGGATCCGGAAGGCGATCGTGGACGGCGCGTCGCGGATGTGACCGCCCCGCCCACGACCGCCCGCGGACGTCGGTGCGGTCGTGGGCGTCCGCGGCCGTAGACTGCGAGACGTGCCTCAGCCGATGAGCAAGCGGACGGGCGGCGACGGCCGTCTGACCATGGCAATCGACCCCCAGGACCAGGGACCGCAGGACGCGTGCGGTGTCTTCGGCGTGTGGGCGCCCGGCGAGGACGTCGCCAAGCTGACCTACTTCGGGCTGTACGCCCTGCAGCACCGCGGCCAGGAGTCCGCCGGCATCGCGGTCAGCAACGGGCGCCAGATCCTGGTCTACAAGGACATGGGGCTGGTATCGCAGGTCTTCGACGAGTCGACCCTCGAGTCGCTCAAGGGGCACCTGGCCATCGGCCACTCCCGCTACTCCACGACCGGTGCCAGCACCTGGCAGAACGCGCAGCCGACCTTCCGGCCGACGGTCGACGGGTCGATCGCGCTCGGCCACAACGGCAACCTGATCAACACCCACGAGCTCGCCCAGATGGTCAAGGACCTCCCCGACCCCGACGGTGAGCTGCCGCTGCAGTCCCGCGACATCGAGACCTCGACCAACGACACCGGGCTCGTCACCGCGCTGCTGGCGCACCACCCCGACACGTCGCTGGAGCAGCGTGCGCTGGAGGTGCTGCCGCTGCTGCGCGGCGCCTTCTGCTTCGTCTGGATGAACGAGGGCACCCTCTACGCCGCCCGCGACCCGCAGGGCATCCGCCCGCTGGTGCTCGGCCGCCTCGATCGCGGCTGGGTCGTCGCCAGCGAGGACGCCGCCCTCGCGACGATCGGCGCGAGCGTGGTCCGCGAGGTCGAGCCCGGCGAGATGATCGTCATCGACGAGAACGGCCTGCGCTCCCACACCTTCGCCGAGCCGGCCCGCAAGGGCTGCGTGTTCGAGTACGTCTACCTCGCCCGCCCCGACGCCACCATCAGTGGCCGCAACGTCCACGAGGCGCGCGTCGAGATGGGACGCCGGCTGGCCCGGGAGTTCCCCGTCGACGCCGACCTCGTCATGCCCGTGCCCGAGTCCGGCACGCCCGCGGCGTCCGGGTACGCCGCCGAGTCGGGCATCCCGTTCGGCCAGGGCTTCGTCAAGAACGCCTACGTCGGGCGCACCTTCATCCAGCCCAGCCAGACGCTGCGCCAGCTCGGCATCCGGCTCAAGCTCAACGCCCTCGAGCACATGATCCGCGGCAAGCGGATCGTCGTGGTCGACGACTCGATCGTCCGGGGCAACACCCAGCGCGCCCAGGTGCGGATGCTGCGCGAGGCGGGCGCCGTGGAGGTGCACGTCCGCATCTCGAGCCCGCCGGTGAAGTGGCCGTGCTTCTACGGCATCGACTTCGCCACCCGCGCCGAGCTGATCGCCAACGGCCTCACGCCCGAGGAGATCGCCGCCAGCGTCGGGGCCGACACGCTCGGCTACATCTCGCTCGAGGGCATGGTCGAGTCCACAAGCAAGCCGGCCGAGCGCCTCTGCACGGCCTGCTTCACCGGCGAGTACCCCATCGCGCTGCCGGACGCGAGCCTGCTCGGCAAGCACCTGCTCGAGGCCAGCCTGAGCTCCCCGACGTTGGGCAAGGCGCTCCCCGTCCTCAACAACCCCTGATCGGAAACAGCACGCCGTTAGCGAGACCCCCGCAGCGGCGTAGGCCCCCTCGGATGGGGCGCTGGGCGACTCGGTCACGTCTCTCCTCGGGTGGCGACGGCTGGCGACGGGGCGATCAGGGGTTGTTGAGGACCGGCAGCGCGCGACCCAGCGT
>NZ_JAOPWY010000075.1 GCF_025965415.1 Nocardioides sp. | reverse complement strand
CGGGACACGCTTGACCTCGATGCCCAGGGTCGGGACGTCGCAGATCTTGATGGTGTTGTTCTCGGAGGCGTTGATGGCCTCGGAGAGGTCCTTGCCGACCTTCTTGTCGTCGACGTCGAAGGCGAGCACGAACTCGACGTCGTTGACGTGGTAGTCACCGAAGACGACGTGCATGAGCCCGGGGACGCTGCCGGAGGGGTCGGCGTCCTTGTAGTACTCCACGCCCTGGATCAGGGAGGTGGCGCAGTTGCCGACTCCGACGATGCCTACTCGTACCGAACCCATGGGGCTCTCCTTCTGTGCTGGTCCTGCTGCTGGTGGATGGTCAGTCGTGCGTTGGCGGGATGCCGGCGCCGCCGACGACCCGTGCTGGGGATGGGGGTGACGCGGATGGTGCGGGGGTGACGTCGCCGCGCTCGGCCCGGATGAGGTCAGAGAGCCACCGGACCTCGCGCTCCACCGACTCCACCCCGTGGCGCTGGAGCTCGGCGGCGTAGCGGTTGACCTCGGCCTGGGTGCGCTCGAGCTCGTCCTGGACGCGCTGGAGGCGCTCCTGGAGCCGCGAGCGACGGCCCTCGAGGACACGGAGACGGATCTCCATGTCGGTGGAGGAGAAGAACGCGAACCGGATGTCGAAGTTGTCGTCCTCCCACGCCGTGGGCCCGACCTCGGACATGAGGCGCTGGAACTCGGCGTTGCCTGCCTCGGTGACCTCGTAGACGATGCGGGGCCGACGGCTGGTCGGCGTCGCGGTGGCGGCGACCTCGGTGATGAGGTTGGCCCGCAGCATCTTCTTCAGTGCGGGGTAGAGGGAGCCGTAGGACAGCACCCGACCCCACCCGAGCATCAGGTTGAGCCGCTTGCGCAGCTCGTAGCCGTGCATGGGTCCCTCGTGCAGCAGTCCGAGGACTGCGAGCTCGATGGTGTCTCCACGGCGTGCCATGTGACCTATCGTACCGATATATCCGTCGGTGACGAATCAGGGTTGACGCGCGACTCCCCGTAGGCTTGTCGGGTGAGTGCGAAGCGAAGGGCCACCGGTCCAGCACAGACCCGGCGCCCCCAGCCCAAGCGCACCGGGCGACAGCGCGCGGCCAAGGTCGCGAAGGTCCTGGGGATCCTCGGGGTGGTCGGCGCACTGGTCGCGGCCGGCGTGGTCGTCGTCCTCTACCAGGCGATCAGCATCCCGACGCCCAACTCCGCCTTCCAGGCCCAGACGACCTTCGTCTACTACCAGGACGGCAAGCAGCAGCTCGGCACCTACTACGAGGACCAGAACCGCGAGTCCATCCCGCTCGCGAAGATGCCGCAGACGATGCAGGACGCGGTGGTCGCCGCGGAGAACCAGACGTTCTGGACCGACAAGGGCATCGACCCCAAGGGCATCCTGCGCGCGCTCTTCTCCAACGCTCGGGGCAACGACCGCCAGGGCGCCTCCACGATCACCCAGCAGTACGTCAAGATCCTCTACCTCACCAGCGAGCAGAGCTACAAGCGCAAGATCAAGGAAGCGGTCGTCTCGCTCAAGATCCAGCAGCAGCTCAGCAAGGAGGAGGTGCTGGAGGGCTACCTCAACACCATCTACTTCGGCCGCGGCGCCTACGGCATCGAGGCGGCGTCGAAGGCCTTCTTCAACCACCCGGCGAGCGAGCTCAGCCTGCGCGAGTCGGCGGTGCTGGCCACGGTGCTCAACAACCCGGCGAAGTACGACCCGGCCAACGGCAAGGACGCCAAGGCGGACCTCAAGGGCCGCTACGCCTATGTCCTCGACAGCATGGCCGAGCTCGGGAGCATCACCTCGGAGGAGCGCGACCAGGCCCTCAAGCGCCTGCCGAAGTTCCCCAAGGTCGCGGCCCAGAGCCAGTTCGGGGGCCAGAAGGGCCACATGCTCGCCCTGGTCAAGCAGGAGCTGCTGTCCAAGGGCATCGCCTCCGAGGAGGAGATCGACGGCGGCGGCCTGCGGATCACCACGACCTTCGACCCCGACGTGATGGCCGACGTCGAGGCCGGCGTGCTCGACGAGAAGCCCGAGGGCTTCGGCGACAAGGAGCTCCACATCGGTGCCGCGACCATCGAGGTCGGCACGGGTGCGGTCCGCGGCTTCTACGGCGGGCAGGACTACCTCCAGTCGCAGATCAACTGGGCCGCCACCGGCGGCATGGCCGGGTCCACGATCAAGCCCCTGACCGTGGCCGCGGCCATCAAGCAGGGCTTCTCGCTCGAGGACACCTTCGAGGGCAACTCGCCCTTCGAGTTCCCCGACGGCACCGAGGTGCGCAACGAGGGCACCGGCAGCGACGGTCTCGGCAACGACTACGGCTCGGCCGTGACCCTCGTCCAGGCCGGCGAGGAGTCCATCAACACCGCCTTCGTCGACATGTCCGACTCGATGGAGGACGGCCCGCAGTCCATCTACGACATGGCGCGCGCGCTGGGCATCCCCGGCGACACCCCGTCCAAGAAGTACCCGGGCATCCCGTCCAGGTCGGTCGACTTCACCCCGTCCGACACGCTGATCACGCTGGGCAGGGGCCGGGTCAGCCCGATCAACATGGCCAACGCCTACGCCACCATCGCCAACGGCGGCGAGCGGGCCGACGCCCACGTCGTGCAGAAGGTCGTCGACAAGAACGGCGAGACCCTCTACGAGTGGAAGCCCACGACCACGCGGGCCGTCGACGAGGACATCGCCGCCGACACGTCGTACGTCATGCAGCAGATCGTGCAGAACGGCACCGGCGCGGCCGCCCAGGCCCTCGGCCGCCCGGCCGCCGGCAAGACCGGCACCGCCACCGGTGGCGCCGAGGAGTACGTCTCCTCGTCGTGGTTCGCCGGCTACACGCCGCAGATGGCGACCGCGGTGATGTACGTCCGCGGCGACGGCGACGACCGCATCGACGAGTGGCTCCCGTCCTACTTCGGTGCCGTCTACCCCGCGCAGACCTGGACCGGCATCATGCAGCGCGTCATGGACGGCATGGAGGTCGAGGAGTTCCCGGAGCCGGCGTACGTCGACGGCGACGCCCCCGAGGACGGCCACGAGTACGTCCCGCCGCCGCCCCCGCCGCCGCAGCCGACCAAGCAGCCGACCAAGGAGCCCACGGGCGGCGTGCCGACCGAGACTCCGACCGAGACGCCGACGGAGACTCCGACCGAGACGCCCACCGAGACCCCGACGACCCCGGTGCCCACCACCCCGGTCCCGACGGAGCCGGTGCCGACGACCCCCGTCCCCACGACGCCGGTGCCGACGACCCCGGCCCCCACGACCCCGGTGCCGCGTCTCGAGTCCCGCCAGCAGCCCCCCGACGTCCGACCCTGAGGCCGGTCGGTGGACCAGTCCTCGCACGAGTCACCCACCCGCACCGACCCGGTCGCCGCGGCGATGTCCGCGGTGGTCGGCGGACCGCTGGGTGACCATGCGGCCGGCCACCGCTGGTGGCAGGCGTCCCGCGCCCTCCTCGGCGCGACCGCGGTGGTGCTGGCCGCGGGCATGGTCGGCAAGGCCGCCTGCGTGCCGTCGGGGTGGGGCAAGGACAACCAGCCGTTCGCCGAGCTCTGCTGGACCGACCTCGCCGGCAGGTCCGCCTCCGCCGGCACCCCGCCGCACGTGGCCACGTGGCTGGAGCGGCTGGCCGGACTGCTCCCGGGCTCGGGCACCGTCGCGACCACGTCGGCGCTGGCCGTCATGCTCGCTGCCCTCGCCCTGCTCGCCACCGCCCTGCTCGTGCGCGTCGAGCCCCACCGGCCGTGGGCAGCAGCCGGCTGGGCGATGGGACCGGTCCTGATGGTGCACTGGCTCTCGTGGGAGCTGGTCGCGGCCGTCGGCGTCGCCGTGCTGCTCTGGGGGTGGACCACCGGGCGAGGCTGGCTGGCCGGCGTCGGGGCCGGCATCGGGGCGGCCTTCGCACTGCCGGTCGCCGTGGCCTTCGTCGGCGTGATCGCCGTGGGCGGCCACCTCCGCGACCGGGTGGACGCGCTGCTCGCGGCCGCGGCGGCGTACGTCGTGGTCACGCTGCCCGGGCGCGCCCGGGGCGAGGAACCCGACGTCGGCTCGATCTGGCTCCTGTTCCAGCAGGCCGGCCTCGGCGGGTCCCGGACGTCGCGCGCCGTGGTGCAGCTCGCCGTCCTGGCGCTGGCGGCCGGCGTCGTCTGGTGGCTGGTGCGCCGGACCGGGCGGCCGACCGCGCTCATCAGCGCCCGGGCCGGACTGGTCATGCTCGCTGCCGCGCTGGTGGTCGCGCCGTCGGCCCCGCCGGAGCACGCCCTGCTGGTGCTGCCGCTGGCCGCGATCGCCGTACGACGCTGGCGCGACCTGCTCGTCTGGCAGGGCCTGCACCTGGTCAGCTGGGTGATCACCGGCTGGTACCTCGGCCAGGCCCTCGTGCCGACGGTCACCGACGACGGGCGGGCCTACTGGCTGGCCATCCTGCTGCGCGTGGCCGGGCTCGGGTGGCTCGTGTGGGCGGTGCTGCGCGACGCGTCAGTCGATGACGACGCGGTCGAAGTCGGTCGCGGTGAACCGCACCCGGACCTCGATCTGCTCGCCGACGCGGGGCACGCGCGCGCCTGACGGCACGAAGAGCATCGACGCCTGCATGTGCGGCGGCTCGGCGAAGAGGCGCTGCTTGCCGTCGATGGAGAAGGGCGAGCGGACGAAGCCGACCGCGTCCAGGCCACCGCGGGCGAGGGTCGCGGCCCGGGCCCTGAGCGACTGGTCGCCGGTGGGTGCCTCGAGGCCGATGCCGTGCGCCGTCCCCCCGCTGACCACGACGAGGTGACCGGCCTTCGGGACGCTGCGACCGCGGTAGCCGAAGACCTCGCCGCGCTCCACGTCGTGCACGTCGAGCACGGTGGCGCGGACGGAGAGCGCACCCCGGTCGCCGAGCCAGAGGTCGGTGCCGATCCGCGGGCGCACGGTGAAGTCGGGGTAGGTCGCCGCGAGCCGGGTGAGCTCGTCGTGGGTGAGGTGCGAGACGAACACCGTGCGCGTCGGCAGGCCCGAGGCGACGATGTCGTTGATGAGCCGGCTCACCTCGCTGAGGTGCGACGTGGTGTTGAGGGGCAGGTGCATGGCGACGCCGCGCAGCCCGCTGCGCCGGGAGTCGGTGCCGGCGAGCAGGGCCTCCGCCGCGCCGGCGAGGTCGCGGCGGGTCATGCCGTGGCGGCGCATCGAGGTGAGCTGCTCGAGCACGAAGCGGGCGTCCGGGTCGTGCGCGCGCAGCGCGGCGAGGTCCTCCGGACGGCTGACGGTGTGCACCACGCGGGCGGCCGTGCGGGCGTCGAGCTGCAGGGCGGCGCCGAAGGGACGCCACGGGGTGAGCACGAGGAGGTCGCCGTCGTAGCGGGAGGCCACCTCGCCGATCTCGTCGTACGTGCCGACCGCGAGCACGTCGAGCGGCGCACCGGTCTCGTCGGCGTGCTCGGCCAGCCACTGCGCCCGGCGGGCGAGGCGGCCCAGGGTCAGGCCGTAGCCGTTGCCCTTGGCCACCGGCACGATGCCGGGGAACCGGGTCACGGTCGTGAGGAGGTGGTGGCGCCAGCGCTCGCCGTCCACCGTCAGCGTGAGGCTCATGAAGATCTCAACCCCGCCGGGCGAGGTAGAGCTGGAAGGCCTTGTAGATGACGCGGTTGATCGGGAGGTCCCACTCGCCGGCGTACTCCACGGCCTGCCCACCGGTGCCGACCTTGAACTGGATCAGCCCGACGTGCGGGTCGTCGGCATCGAGGGTCTCGGTGATGCCGCGGAGGTCGTAGACCTCGGCCCCGGCGGCCAGCGCGTGCCGGATCATCGACCACTGGATGCCGTTGGAGCCGCGGACGTCGCGCTTCTCGGTGGACGAGGCGCCGTAGGAGTACCAGGCGTGGGTGCCGACGCGGATCGCGATGGTCGCCGCGACCAGGTCGCCCTCGTGGCGGGCCAGCCAGAGCTGGATCCGGTCCGGGTCCTCGGCGGCGAGCGCGTCGTACATCGTCTCGAAGTAGGACAGCGGCCGGGGGGTGAAGTGGTCACGCTCGGCGGTGTGGGCGTAGAGGTCGTGGAAGGCCTTGAGGTCGGTGCGCTCGCCGAGGCCGACCTCGACGCCGGACTTGTCGGCCTTCTTGATGTTGCGGCGCCAGAGCTGGTTCATCCCGGCGAGCACGTCGGCCTCCGAGCGGGGCGTGCCGTCCGCGTCGGCCAGCGGGATCTGGAAGTTGAACTGCGGCTGGCCGGCGGAGAAGCCGCCCTCGGCCGACTGCGGCTGCCACCCCAGCTCGTGGAGCTGCGCGATCACGCACGCACCCTCCTGCGAGCGCTCCAGGGGAGGTACGTCGCCCAGCCGGCGGGTGGACTCGTCGGCGATCCCGGCCTTGACCTGCTCGGCCGACCAGCGTCGCGTGACGACCGGCGGGCCCATCCGCACCGCGAACGCGCCCTGGGACTTGAGGTGGGCGACCAACGGGGACAGCCACGCCTCGAGGTCGTCGCCGGACCAGTCGATCACCGGGCCCTCGGGCAGGTAGGCGAGGTAGCGCTTGACCCTGGGCAGTTGGCGGTGGAGCACCAGCCCGACGCCGACCAACTCGGTGTCTCGGAACCATCCGACCGACTCGGCGCGCCACTCGGACTTCACCGCCGCCCACGCGGGCGTCTGGAGGAAGCTGGCGGACGACCGGCCAGCAATGAAGTCGCGATGCTCCCGGGGAGAGATCGGGCGCAGCGTCAGGGGGGTCGTCACCTCGGAAAGGCTACAAGGGACCAGACACGACCCCCGTACGTGTCTGGTCCCTTGTGACTAGAGACGCACGCGCTGCGGGTTTGGTTGCACCCGTGTCAGAACTTTCTTGACAGATTATTCGCTCAGACGCGCTCGCGGAGCCAGGCGAAGTCGGCGCGGTGCTCCGCGGCCCCACCAGGGGTCTCGCAGATGACCGGCGCCCCGGCCTCGCGCACCACGGCGGCGAACTCGTCGGCCGGGAGGTGTCCGTGGCCGAAGTTGGCGTGGCGGTCGGCTCCGGAGTCGAAGTCGTCCCGCGAGTCGTTGGCGTGCACCAGGTCGATCCGGCCGGTGATGGTGCGGATCCTCTCGACGGCGTCGCCGAGCTCGATGCCCCCGGCCCAGGCGTGGCAGGTGTCGAGGCAGAAGCCGACCCGCTCCGAGCCCTCGGCCGACGAGATGGCGTCCCAGACACCCGCGATCCGGTCGAGGTGCCGGGCCATCGCGTTGTCACCGCCGGCCGTGTTCTCGATGAGCAGCGGGATCTTGAGGTCGGTGGCCTCGACGGCCTTGCGCCAGTTGTCGAAGCCGACCGCCGGGTCGTCGGTCTTGTTGACGTGACCGCCGTGGACGATCAGGCCCTTGGCGCCGATCTGGGCCGCGGCGTCCATGTGCTGCTGGAGCAGCTTGCGGCTCGGGATCCGGATCCGGTTGTTGGTCGTGGCGACGTTCACGATGTAGGGCGCGTGCACGTAGAGGTCGACCCCCGCCTCCTCGGCCCTGGCACGCAACCCCGCCGCGCCGCCCTCGAACCGGATCTCCGGGCCCTTGTAGCCCTGGGGGTCGCCGAGGAAGAACTGCACCAGGGGGGCCTGGCGCGCCTGCGCCTCCGCGACGGGGTCGGCCTGGGCGACATGGGCACCGATGGCGAGCGAGGTCATGCGGCCCAGCGTAGGAGCACCCACAGACAGCCGGCCATCACGGCGAGCAGTCCCGCGACGGCCGCCCACGCCGTCCGGTCGGCTGCGGTACGTCGTGTCCCGACGCCCGGCACCGGCCCGAGCCGATCG
>NZ_JAOPWY010000035.1 GCF_025965415.1 Nocardioides sp. | reverse complement strand
CCCGGTCGCCGACGTGGGCCCCTCGGCGGTGAACTCGCCCGTCCGGTCCAGCAGCCGCACGTAGGCGTTCCCGACCGGCTGGCTGTCCCGGGTGACCTGGCCCTGGATGATGGCCTCCTTCGCGACGTTCACGCCGTCCAGGGAGAGCCCGCCCTCAGTGGCGCCGCACATCAGGCATCCTGCCCGTCGACCTGGCCGGGCTCGTCACCGAGGGCCACGGGCACACCGACGAGGGAGCCGTACTCGGTCCAGGAGCCGTCGTAGTTCTTCACGTTCTCGCGGCCCAGGAGCTCCTTGAGCACGAACCAGGTGAGCGACGAGCGCTCCCCGATGCGGCACAGGGCGATGGTGTCCTTGGAGGTGTCGAAGCCGACCTCGTCGTAGAGCGCGGTCAGCTCCTCGTCGGACTTGAAGGTGCCGTCGTCGTTCGCGTTCTTGCTCCACGGCACGTTGACCGAGGTCGGGACGTGCCCGGCACGCTGGGCCTGCTCCTGCGGGAGGTGGGCAGGGGCGAGCAGCCGACCGGCGTACTCGTCGGGGCTGCGCACGTCGACGAGGTTCTGCGAGCCGATCGCGGCCACGACCTCGTCGCGGAACGCGCGGATCGAGCGGTCCTGCTCCTGCGCGGTGTACGATGTCTTCTCGCGGGTGGGCAGCTCGTCGGTCAGCTCGCGCGAGTCGAGCTCCCACTTCTTGCGGCCACCGTCGAGCAGCTTGACGTCCTGGTGGCCGTAGAGCTTGAAGTACCAGTAGGCGTAGGCGGCGAACCAGTTGTTGTTGCCGCCATAGAGGACCACGGTGTCGTCGTTGCTGACGCCGCGCGAGGACAGGAGGGCCTCGAACTGCGCCTTGTTGACGAAGTCGCGGCGGACCTGGTCCTGGAGGTCGGTGGTCCAGTCGAGCTTGATGGCGCCCCTGATGTGGCCCTTGTCGTAGGCGCTGGTGTCCTCGTCGACCTCGATGAGGACGATGCCGTCGGTGTCGAGGTTGTCCTCGACCCACTGGGCGGTGACGAGCGAGTTCTCGCGGCTCATGGTGGTGTGCTCCTTGCTGTGGTGAACAGTCGTGGTGGTGGTGGTATCAGGCGGTCGCGCGACGGAGAAGCAGGTAGACCTCGCATCCCAGGCAGAAGGCGAAGACGGCGTTGAGGAGCGCGGCCACGAGCGCGGCGCCGACGGCGACCTGGCCCACGACCGTGGCTCCGGCGAGGAAGGCCACGAGGCCGACCACCGCGAAGGCGAGGCCGACGCCCTGCGCGAAGCGCGGCGGCTCCGGGGCCTCCCACTCCGTCGGCGGCGCCAGACGGGGCCGGACGACGGTGCGGAACAGCCAGGCGTGTGGCGTGGCCTGCACCCCGCGCAGAGCCCCGATCGCGAACAGCACGGCCTGCGCGGCGAGGAGCACCACGTTGGCCGGCGACGGCAGCAGCAGCACGGCGACCAGGACGACGGCGGTCAGCGCCGCGGTGAACTGCGGTCCGCGCGGGTCGATGGCGCCCTGGGGCGGGCTGGGGACGCCGGGGGACGTGCGCCGCGTCGCGGCGTCGCCGGTGTGGGTGGTGGACATGTCGCTCCTGCGAGTGGTCGGGCCCGGCATGGCGCCGGGCGCGCTGGGATGGTGCGCAGCGCACGGGTCCTCGCCAGTTTAGTCCAGTAATCTCATAGACTTAGGCAGAGAGAGCTGGCAGACCCGTCAGGACATTCGACACAGCGCCGAGCGCACGCGGCAGTGATCCACTGCGCGGCGCTTGGTGAGCATGGTCGAGGACATGACGACGACAGTAGGCGCACCGCGGCGCAGCCGCGCTCCATGTCTCACGATGTGGCCTTTGCATCCATATCGTGAGATCACGCCTGCGCCAGCGCAATCAGGACCTGGTCGCGGGTGGGCGCACCGGTCGCACGGGTGACCTCGACGCCCGAGGCGTCGAGCACCACGGTCGTGGGTGTGCGCAGGATGCCGAAGGCACGCGTCGCGTCCAGGTGGTGCTCGGCGTCGACCTCGACGTGCGCCACCCCCTGGACCAGCGCGGTGACCTCGCCCAGCACCCGGCGGGTGGCCCGGCACGGCGCGCAGAAGGCGCTGGAGAACTGGAGCAGCGTGGCCCGCTCCCCCAGCTCCTGGCCGACGGTCGCCACGAGCTCGGCGCCCGCGGGGGTCGTGCCCGGCCCCGGGACGTCGGCCCCGCGCGGACGACGTACGGCGTGCGTGCCGCGGAAGCGACCGTCGGTCGCGGCCCGCCACAGGCCGAACACGAGCGCCAGCACGACGGCGGCGACGACGATCCAGGCTCCGGTGGTCACAGAGGGCCAACGAGGGTGCCGGGAGAATTGTTCCGGCAGGAACGGGGACGGGGCCCCGGGAGCAGTCCCGGGGCCCCGCCTGCTGCGTGGTGCAGCGAATGCGTCAGCGCTTGACCTTGATGGTCTTCGCGACCTCGGCATCGCCGTACTTGCCGCCCTTGAGCGTGATCTCGAAGACCACCTTGTTCTTGCCCTTGGCCAGCTTCTTCAGCGTCAGCGACGCCTTGCCGTTGCGCAGCTTGCCCTTGCCGATCTTCTTGTAGACCGGGGCGCCGTACTCGTCGGTGCGCACGAGCTTCTTGGCCACGACCGAGCCCTTGAACTTCTTGGCCTTGACCTTCTTGGCCGACACGGTCACCGAGGCCTGGGTGCCCTTGACTGAGATCTTGACCTTCGGCTTCTTCTTGATGACCTGGCTGGAGACCAGGGCGCTGCCGTTGAGGGTGCCGTTCTCGGCCGTGACGCGCAGGGTGACCCGCTTGTTCTTCGCGGCCTTCGTGACCCGGTAGCTGCTGCCGGTGGCGACGACCGTGTCGCCGATCAGCCACTCGTAGGTGTACGTCGTCCCGCTGTCGAGCGACCACACGCCCGGGAAGGCGCGGACCTTGCCGCCGAGGTAGGGCTTGCCGTTGATCTCCGGCTTGCGGAAGGTGCGCAGGTCCTGCGACAAGGCCGCGTTGATGCCGGTGACGGTCTGGCCGCTCTTGACGGTGATCTCACGCGCCTTGCTGAACGACGTGTTGTCGTACCACTCCGGGGCGTGGGCGCGGACATCGCCCGCGTTGCCGAAGAAGCTGAACGCGTTGAAGTCGATGAACTGGACCTTGTAGGTGCCCGGCACCAGGCTGGTGCTGAGGTAGGTGCCGTCCTCCTCGGCGTAGGCCTGGGTCTCGTCCAGCGGGTTGCCCTTCTCGTCGAAGAAGCGCACCGCGGTGTCCTCGACGGGCAGGCCCGACTCGGAGGTGATGGTGCCGCTGATGCCGCCGGTGAGGGCCAGCGTGACGTTGACCTCGCCCGCCGGCTTGGTGACCGTGGCGGCCACGTCGTAGGTCTGGGCGCCGCCGAACCAGCGGGCGATCCGGTCGTACTGCCCGTCCTCACGGGGGAGGGTGTCGCTCGCCTGGACCTTGAAGGTGGTCTCGGACGTCTCCGACAGGTCGGTGAAGTAGTACAACCCGGCCCGGTTGGTGCGCACCGAGTCCACGGCGGCGGGCTTGTCCGCGTCGCCGGGGGTGTCGTAGGCGACGACCTGGGCACCGATGACCGGGGCGCCCGCGGAGTCGACGACGGCGCCGGAGACGTCGACCGTCGAGGGGTCGATCGCAGCGGCGGGGTTGGGCGCCAGCGCGGCGTTGACCGAGACGATGGAGTCGACGCCGACCTCGACGACGTCGGCCGTCGCGCGGTCGGGCTTGTCGCTGTTCCACTCCGAGAGGTACTCGCCGACCGGGTCGGTGAACTGCACGACGTAGGTGCCGGGAGCGACTCCCTCGACGCGGTAGTTGCCCGTGGCGTCGGTGAGGTCGCTCGAGACCTGCTGGCCGTCCGGCGTGTAGACGGTGGCCTGGGCCCGCTCGAGCGGCGCGCCCGACGTGTTGACGATGCCGCCCTGGACGACGCTGCCCCTCGACAGGGTCACCTGGCCCAGGTTGGCGCCGGCGCCCACGACGTCGGCGGTGGCGAGGGTCGGCTTGTTGCTGTAGTACTCGAACGCGTAGCCGCTGGCCGCGAAGAAGGCCTTGTAGGACCCGGCGTCCACGCCGACGGCCCACGTGCCGTCGGCCTTGGTGCGGGCAGACGTCTCGAAGGTGTCGTCGGCGGCGTTGTAGATCTCCACCGTCGCGTCCTCGATGGCCTTGCCCGTGGGGGACACGACCTGGCCGGCGAGGGTCGCACGCGCCGCGAGGGCCACCGGTGCCAGCGTCGTCGGGCCGCTGACCACGACCGCGTCGGCCGCTTCGAAGTCCTGCTTGTCGTTGTAGTACTCCGAGGCGAAGACGCGGTCCTCGTCCTGGAACTGGAACTTGTAGGTGCCCGGCTCGACGTTGATGCTGACGAGTCCGTCAGCGACGACGGCACTGTTGGCGAAGTCGTAGAAGCCGTCCGGCTGCAAGGCGTAGGCCGCGACGTGGCCGTCGAGGCCGTTGCCCGCTGGGTCGGTCAGCGTGGTGGTGACGCCGACCGGTGCTGCGTGGGCCGGCGCTGCCAGCCCGACAGTGAACCCGGCGACCGCGGTCGCGGCGGCAATGCCACCTGCGACGAGGCGCGTCAGGGTTGCCCCGTGTGTGCTTGACATTCTGTTGTCCCCCTCGGACATCATCGTGTCGGCACGACGATGCACCGACACGGCGGGCCATCCCCCGTTGGAGGCCTCTCGAACGCAGTTGTACCACGAACGGTTTGCGGCGCTCATCCGCCTGCGAACGGAGGCAGCAGCTCCACGACGTCCCCGGGCGTGACGATCACCGTCGCCGGGTCTTGCGAACGGACCGGACGCTCGCCGACCAGGACGGAGCACACCGCCACGGTCCGGGCCATCCGGTCGTCCGGGTGACGCTCGAGGACCAGCGCGACCAGGCCGTCGAGGGTCACCTCGCCGACGACGTCGAAACGGTCCTCGGCCGTCCCCGCGGCCGCGCGCGCCCCGGCCCAGTAGCGGACCGTCACCATCTCACGACCCTGAACACGCCCTGTTGCGTCACCCATGCGGGCTATCCTTGCTCATCCGCCGGCACGAGGAGGCCCAGCCATGAGCGCACTGCTGCTGCTCACGAGCGCGCTGCAACCCTCCGCCGAGGTCCTGCCGGGACTCGCGCTCCTGTCGCACACCATCAAGATCCTCCCCGCCCAGGGCAGTGCCCTGCTCGACGCCCCCGAGGCCGACCTGGTCCTCGTGGACGGACGCCAGGACCTCGCGGCGGCCCGCGACCTGTGCCGCCTGATCCGCACCACGGGCACCGAGGCACCGGTCCTCCTCGTCGTCACCGAGGGCGGCCTCGCGGTCGTCGCGCACGACTGGGGCATGGACGACGTCGTGCTGCACACCTGCGGTCCCGCCGAGCTCGACGCGCGGATCCGGCTCGCGATCGGGCGCTCGAGCGCCTCCTCCCCCGACGACCCGGCGGCCCACGTCATCCGCCGGGGCGAGGTGGTGGTCGACGACGCGACCTACACCGCGCGCATCGGCGGCCGGCCGCTCGACCTCACCTACAAGGAGTTCGAGCTCCTGAAGTACCTCGCCCAGCACCCGGGCCGGGTCTTCAGCCGCGAGCAGCTGCTGCAGGAGGTCTGGGGATACGACTACTTCGGCGGCACCCGCACCGTCGACGTCCACGTACGCCGGTTGCGCGCCAAGCTCGGCACCGAGCACGAGCACCACATCGGCACGGTCCGCAACGTCGGCTACCGCTTCGTGGTGCCCACCCGCGAGAAGGATGTCGAGCAGCAGCCGAGTCCGTCGCGGTCGACGACCGACGCCTGAGCGCGGCCGCTAGTCTCGACCGCGTGGACGAGGTCGCCGAGGTCATCCGGATCGCCGAGGCGGCCGAGGCCGCGGACGGCGCGTCGCCCCTGGACGAGGCCGCGCGGATCGCCCTGGCCGACGGCGTCGCCAGCGTCGTCGTCGACCGGTCGGGCTTCGCGCTCGTCCACGACGGCGACCTCAGCCTGGCCGTGCACCCCGGTCACCGACGGCAGGGCGCGGGCACCGCACTGCTGCGGCAGGCAGCGTCGTACGACGACCCGCTGGCCGCGTGGTCGCACGGCAACCACCCCGCTGCTGCCGCACTCGCCGCCGCCCACGGGTGGGACCGGGTCCGCGACCTGTGGGTGATGCGGCGCGACGCGGCGCTCACGTTGCCGCCGCTCGAGCCACCGGCCGGCGTGGAGGTCCGCTCCTACCGCGAGACCGACGCCGCCGCGATCGTGGCCGTCAACGCGGCGGCCTTCGCCGACCACCCCGAGCAGGGGGCGATGGACGCGGACAACCTGGCCCGCCGGATGGCCGAGCCGTGGTTCGACGCGGCCGGGCTGCTCGTCGTCGAGGACGAGACCGCGGTGCTCGGCTTCCACTGGACCAAGCAGCACGACGACCGGCTCGGCGAGGTCTACGTCGTCGGCGTCGCGCCCCGTGCCCAGGGCCGCGGGCTCGGCCGGCTGCTCACGCTCGCCGGCCTGCACCACCTGGCCGGCCTCGGCGTGGCCGAGGTGCTGCTCTACGTCGAGTCGGACAACGCGCCGGCCGTCGCGGTCTACTCGCGCCTCGGCTTCGAGCACGCCGACGCCGACACCCACGTGCAGTACGTCCGCCGTCGCCGCACCGGCTAGCGCGGCGTACGGCGGGCGGTCAGCGCAGCGGGCGGACGTGCAGCCCGACCTCGGGATCCACGACCACGTCCTGGGCGGCGGGCATCTCGTCCACGACCAGGGTGGCGTCGACCGGGACGTTGCGCTTGACCAGCGCCAGCGCGATGGGACCGAGCTCGTGGTGGCGGGCGCTCGACCCGACGAACCCGATGTCGCGGCCCTCGTGGGAGACCGGCGAGCCGGCGGGCGGCAGCCGGTTCTCGGAGCCGTCGAGGTGGAGCAGCACCAGGCGGCGCGGCGGCCGGCCGAGGGTGTGGACCCGCGCGACGGTCTCCTGGCCGCGGTAGCACCCCTTGTCGAGGTGCACCGCCGGGCCGATCCAGCCGACCTCGTTGGGGATCGTGCGGTGGTCGGTGTCGATGCCGAATCGCGGCTCCCCGCGTTCGATGCGCAGCGCCTCGAAGGCCCAGAGGCCGCACGCCGGGCCGGCCGCGGCGGCGTACGCCTCGAGGCGGTCGCGGGGCACGAGGTCGTAGCGTCCGGCACCGTCCCCGGGGCGCCACATCACGGCGAGGTCGTCGACGAGCGCGACCTCGACGCGCGTCATGAACTTCATCCGCTCGAGCCACGCCACCAGCGCCTCGCCGGCACCCGGCTCGGTGTGGGCGGTGAAGGACTCCCCGTCGTCGACGCCGGCGAAGGCGTGCTCGACATGGCCCTGGGGGCTGAGCACCAGCGCCTGCGTCCAGGTGCCGGGCGCGAGGCCCTCGAAGAACTGGGTGGTCAGGTTGTGCAGCCAGGACAGCCGGTCGGGGCCGGTGATCCGCAGCACGTCACGGTGCGACAGGTCGACGAACCCGTCACCGGAGGCCAGGCTGCGCTGCTCGGTGTTGAAGGAGCCGTAGTGCGCCGCCACCGGCGCATCGATGCCGTCACCGGCGACGGCCCCGGGAAGGGCGAGGAGGGGACTGACCATGACTCGAGTCTAGGTCGGGGTGTCCGGCGGGGCCTGCGCCGCACAGTCCGCGCACTCCCCGAACACCGCGAGGTGGCCGACGTCGACGACGAAGCCGTCCGCGCCGAGGGCTGCGACGAGGGGCGCCACCACGGCGGGGTCGTAGGAGCGCACGACGTGGCAGCGGCGGCAGACGACGTGCACGTGCTCGTGCTCGCTGGTGGAGTGGTAGGTCGGGGCGCGGTCGCTCAGGTGGGTGTGCCGCACCAGTCCGAGCTCCTCGAGGACCTCGAGGGTGCGGTAGACGGTGGAGGCGTTGACCGAGCTCACCCGGCTGCGCACGTGGGCCAGCACCTCGTCGGGCGTGGCGTGCCGCAGCTCCTCGACGGCCTGCAGGATCAGCCGGCGCTGGGGCGTGAGGCGCAGGCCCTGCTCCCGCAGCCGGGCGGCGAGGTCGTCACTCATCGCGCGGTCCGGGGTCCCCGCGGCGCTCGTTCGGGGGAGCGCAGCGGAGGAGAGGACGTCGCGGGGTGTGGATCATGCTCGTTGTAGTCGGGCCCACGTGTGCGGCTGCAGCTCCTGGCCCACGGCCGCCATGTCGTAGGCGTAGAGCAGGTCGCCCTCGACGTTGCCGTACATCCGCGAGCCGCCGGTGACCTCCTTGGCCGTCTCGGTGAAGGAGACGCCGGCCGTGTGGATCTCGACCTTGCCGCCCTCGGCCGCGCCGTACCAGATCTCCGAGAAGCCGATGTTGTGCGAGAGGAGGAACTCGACCTTGCCGGGCTCGGGGCACCGCAGGAAGCCGGTCTCCATCGCCGCGTCGCGGATGAACTCGCCCTCCGCGTCGACGATCCAGGCGCGCGACATGTAGTGGAAGAACGGGCGGCCGTCGTGGGTGAAGATGAGCTCCTGGCCGAAGTCGAACGACTCGATCGTCGGGTAGGCACCGTGGCCGTTGCCGCGCCACGTGCCCAGCAGCCACGCCACGGGGCCGCAGTTGGGGTGCAGGTTGTCCGGCAGCTCGAAGGGCATGGGAGCACTCTAGTCTGGGCGGATGGCTCGATCACTGGTCGTCAAGGTCACCTGCGGGGCGGAGGACGCCGAGCGCTGCAACCAGGCATTCACGGTCGCAGCGGCGGCCGCCGCGTCGGGCGCCGACATCTCCCTCTGGCTCACCGGGGAGGCGGCGTGGTTCGGCGTCCCGGGCCGCGCGGAGGAGTTCGACCTCGACCTCGCCACTCCCCTCGACCAGCTGATGGCCGCCGTCCTCACCACCGGATCGGTGACGGTGTGCTCGCAGTGTGCGGCCCGTCGCGGCATCGTCGCGGGCGACCTCCGTGAGGGCGTCACGATCGCGGGGGCAGCGGTGTTCGCCGAGCTGGTCCTGGGCGACGGGGTCCAGGCCCTGGTCTACTGAGTTCGCGACGTCACCCCGCGTTCACCTGCCGGTGCCACACTTGGGCCATGACGGACCCGGCCACCCTGACCAGCGCTGTCTCGCCGTCGGTCGAGGAAGGCCCCGTCTCGGAGCCGTTCGGCCACCCGACCGACACGTTCGACGTCGAGCCGCCCTACGCCCCCGACGCCGCGCAGATCGAGGCCGTGGAGAAGTTCGAGGACCGCTTCATCGACCGCGAGATCTCCTGGGTCCGCTTCAACCAGCGCGTCCTCGAGCTCGCCGAGGACCCCGGGCTGCCCCTGCTCGAGCGGGCCCGGTTCCTCGCGATCTTCGCCAGCAACCTCGACGAGTTCTTCATGGTCCGCGTGGCCGGCCTCAAGCGCCGCATCGACGCCGGGGTCGCGGTGCGCGCGGCCAGCGGGCTGATGCCGCGCGAACAGCTCGAGCAGCTGTGGACCAGCTGCCGCGCCCTCATGGAGCGGCATGCCCGCGCACTGGCGGACCTGCTCCCCGAGCTCGGCGGCCAGGGCATCCAGATCGTCCGGTGGTCGGAGCTGGACCGCGAGGAGCAGAAGGTCTGCAAGAAGCTCTTCAAGGACCGGATCTTCCCCGTCCTCACCCCGCTCGCGGTCGACCCCGCCCACCCCTTCCCCTACATCTCCGGCCTCTCGCTCAACCTCGCCGTCGTCGTACGCCACCCCAAGACCGGCACGGAGCACTTCGCCCGGGTCAAGGTGCCGCCGACGTTCGGCCGCTTCGTCGGGCTCGGCAACCAGCGCTTCGTGCCCATCGAGGACGTCATCGGCGAGCACCTCAAGAAGCTCTTCCCCGGTATGGAGGTGCTCGGCGCGCACACGTTCCGGGTCACCCGCAACGAGGACCTCGAGGTCGAGGAGGACGACGCCGAGAACCTGCTCAAGGCCCTCGAGAAGGAGCTCCTGCGGCGCCGCTTCGGCGCTCCCGTTCGCCTCGAGGTCGAGCAGTCGATCGATCCCAGGGTGCTCGACCTCCTGGTCTCCGAGCTCGGGGTCGGCCGCGACGAGGTGGTCTCCCTCCCCGGCCCGCTCGACCTCACCGGGCTGCACTCCATCGCCGACCTGCCGCGTGACGACCTGAAGTACGCCGCCTTCCTGCCCTCGACGCACCCGAGCCTGGCCGAGGTCGAGTCGGCGTCACCGGTCGACGTCTTCGACTCGGTCGCCCGGCACGACGTGCTGCTGCACCACCCCTACGACTCGTTCGCGACGTCGGTGCAGCGATTCCTCGAGCAGGCCGCCGCCGACCCGCACGTGCTCGCGATCAAGCAGACCCTCTACCGCACCTCCGGCGACAGCCCGATCATCGACGCGCTCATCGACGCGGCCCAGGCCGGCAAGCAGGTGCTGGTGATCGTCGAGATCAAGGCGCGCTTCGACGAGCAGGCCAACATCCGGTGGGCGCGCAAGCTCGAGCACGCCGGCTGCCACGTCGTCTACGGGCTCGTCGGCCTCAAGACCCACTGCAAGCTCTCGATGGTGGTGCGCGACGAGCCCGAGGGCATCCGCCGCTACTGCCACCTCGGCACCGGCAACTACAACCCCAAGACCGCCCGCCTCTACGAGGACCTCGGCCTGCTGACCGCCGACCCGGAGATCGGCGAGGACGTGGCGCTGCTCTTCAACAACCTCTCCGGGATCAGCCGCAACAAGACCTACGACCACCTGCTGGTCGCGCCGGACAACGTCCGCGACGGGCTCATCGCGCAGATCCACCAGGAGGTCGCCCACCTCGAGGCGGGCCGGCCCGCGGGCATCCGGATCAAGGCGAACTCGGTGGTCGACGAGGCGGTGATCGACGCGCTCTACCTCGCCTCGCAGGCCGGCGTGCGCGTGGAGCTGGTGATTCGCGGCATCTGCTCGCTGCGCCCCGGCGTACCCGGCCTCTCGGAGACCGTGCGGGTCCGCTCGATCCTGGGCCGGTTCCTCGAGCACAGCCGGTTGTTCTGGTTCGAGAACGGTGGCGAGCCGGCTGCCTGGATCGGCTCGGCCGACATGATGCACCGCAACCTCGACCGCCGCGTCGAGGTGCTCGTACGCCTGCGCGCCGAGCACGTGATCGAGGAGGTGGGCGAGCTCCTCGACCTCGCGCTCGACCCCGGGACCACGGCCTGGGACCTCGACTCGGACGGTGAGTGGCACCTGCACGCCGGGGAGCGACACCTGCACGACGAGCTTATCGCGCGCCAGCGCAGCCGCCGCCGCTGACCGACGCCCGGACGGGCACTGGACCGGGGCCCGAAGGGGACTCGCGGTTGCGTCGTTGAGCCGATCACCCCCTAGCATGATCCCGGTTCATCCGCCCCCCGTTCGGAGTTCACCGTGCGTTTGAAGTTCCGCCCTGTCGACAGCTCGTTCTACGACCTCTTCAGCGAGGCGGCCGGTCACCTCGTCGTCGGAGCACAGCTCCTCAGCGAGATGCTGGCCGACGGCAGCTCGAAGGCCGAGATCGCGCAGCGCATGCGTGAGGCCGAGCACGCCGCCGACGAGACCACCCACTCGATCATCCGGCGCGTCAACAGCACCTTCGTGACGCCGTTCGACCGCGAGGACATCTACGCCCTCGCCTCGGCGCTCGACGACGTGATGGACATGATGGACGAGGCCGTCGACCTGATCCTCCTCTACGAGGTCACCTCGCTGCCGCCGGAGTCCACCCAGCAGGTCGAGGTGCTGCAGCGCTGCGCCGAGCTCACCTCGGCGGCGATGCCGTCGCTGGAGTCGATGGGCTCGCTGGACGAGTACTGGATCGAGATCAACCGCCTCGAGAACACGGGCGACAAGTCCTACCGCCGCATCCTGGCCAACCTCTTCAGCGGCGAGCACGAGGCCCTCGAGGTCATGAAGCTCAAGGACATCGTCGAGTCCCTCGAGGGGGCGATCGACGCGTTCGAGAAGGTCGCCAACATCGTGGAGCAGATCGCCGTCAAGGAGTCCTGACCGGCATGGAGATCGGCATCATCATCGCCGTGGTCGTCGTTGCCCTCGTCTTCGACTACACCAACGGCTTCCACGACGCGGCCAACGCGATCGCGACGTCGGTGTCCACCGGCGCACTCAAGCCCCGCGTGGCGCTGGCGATGGCCGCCGTCATGAACTTCGTCGGCGCGTTCCTGGGCCAGAAGGTCGCCCACACCGTCTCGGACACCATCGATCCGGGGCCCGGCAGCCACGGCCTGGTGATCGTCATGTGCGGCCTGCTCGGTGCGATCGCCTGGAACCTCATCACCTGGTACTACGGCCTGCCGTCCTCCTCCTCGCACGCCCTCATCGGGGGGCTGGTCGGCGCGGCGCTCGCGGCCGGCGTGACGGCCAACTGGGCGGTCGTCATCGAGAAGGTCGTCATCCCGATGTTCGTCTCGCCCGTGGTCGCGTTCTCGCTGGGCTTCGCGCTGATGCTCGCGATCATGTGGATCTTCCGCAACGCCAACCCCGGCCGCGCCAACCGCGGCTTCAAGATCGCGCAGACCATCTCCGCGGCCGCGATGGCCCTCGGGCACGGGCTCCAGGACGCCCAGAAGACGATGGGCGTGATCTTCCTGGCGCTGGTGACCGGTGGCTACGCCGCCGAGTCCGACGGCCTCCCGCTCTGGGTGATCATCGCGGCCGCGACCGCGATCTCGCTCGGCACCTGGTCGGGCGGGTGGCGCATCATGCGCACCCTGGGTCGCCGCATCATCCATCTCGACCCGCCCCGCGGCTTCGCGGCCGAGTCGGTGGCGGCATCGGTGCTCTACACCACGTCGTACGTCTTCGAGGCGCCGATCTCGACCACCCACACCATCACCTCCGCCGTCATGGGCGTGGGCGCGACCAAGCGACTCTCCGCGGTCCGCTGGGGTGTCGCGAAGTCGATCCTGACGGCCTGGGTGCTGACCTTCCCGGCCGCCGCCCTCGCCGCCGCGACCTGCTACGGCGTCGCGCACCTCTTCCTCCCCTGAGCCGGCCGGGGTTCCCACCGCCCACCTGACCACGTATCGAGGGACGGTCGGGCAGGCCGGACGGTCCAGCGCGCTGCGCGTGCCGTGGCCCGGGTCCGATCAGCCGAAGCGACCGGAGATGTAGGCCTCGGTGGACTCGTTGTCCGGGTTGGCGAACATCTTCTGGGTGGAGTTGAACTCCACCAGGTGGCCGGGCTCCCCGGCCGCCTTCAGGTTGAAGAAGCCGGTCTCGTCGGAGACGCGCGCGGCCTGCTGCATGTTGTGGGTGACGATCACGCTCGTGTAGTCGGACTTGAGCTCGTGGATCAGGTCCTCGATGGCCGACGTGGAGATCGGGTCGAGGGCCGAGCACGGCTCGTCCATCAGCAGGATCTGCGGCTCGACCGCGATCGCGCGGGCGATGCAGAGGCGCTGCTGCTGCCCACCCGAGAGACCCATGCCCGGCTTGCCGAGGCGGTCCTTGACCTCGTTCCACAGGTTGGCGCCCTTGAGGGAGCGCTCGACGATGTCGTCGGCCTCGGCCTTCTTCATCTTCTTCGCGTTGAGGCGGTTGCCGGCGAGGACGTTCTCGTAGATCGACATCGTCGGGAACGGGTTGGGCCGCTGGAAGACCATGCCGATCTGGCGGCGTACGGCGACCGGGTCGACGGCGCTGTCGTAGAGCGACTGGCCGTCCACCATCACCTTGCCCTCGACGCGGGCACCGGGGATGACCTCGTGCATCCGGTTGAGCGAGCGCAGCATGGTGGACTTGCCGCAGCCGGAGGGTCCGATGAAGGCGGTGACCGAGCGTGCCTTGATGGTCATGCTGACACCCTGCACGGCGAGGAAGTCGCCGTAGTAGATGTCGAGGTCGTCGACGGTGATGCTCTTGGCCATGGGGGTGAGTCTCTCTTGTCTCTGGCTCAGCGGCCGGTCTTGGGGGCGAAGATCTTGCCGATGATGCGCGCCACGAGGTTGAGCACCATGACGATCACGATCAGCACGAGCGCACCACCCCAGGCGATCTCGATCCCGGGCGGGGTGCCGCCGGGGGTCTCGGCGATGCCGGGGTTGGCGTTCTGGGTGTAGATCAGCACCGGGAGCGTGGTCATCCGCTCCGAGAACACGTTGACGTTGGTTCTCGTCGTGAGCCCGGCGATCAGGAGCAGCGGGGCGGTCTCGCCGACGACGCGGGCGATGGCGAGGGTGACGCCCGTGACGATGCCGCCGAGCGCCGTCGGGAGCACGACCCGGACGATGGTGCGCCACTTCGGCACCCCCAGGGCGTACGCCGCCTCCCGCAGGTCGGCGGGCACGAGCCGCAGCATCTCCTCGGTCGAGCGCACCACCACCGGGATCATCAGCAGCGAGAGGGCCACCGAGCCGCCGATCCCGACGCGGGTGGACGGCCCGAAGACGAGGATGAACAGCGAGAAGGCGAAGAGGCCGGCGACGATGGACGGGATGCCCGTCATCACGTCGACCAGGAAGGTGATCCAGCCCGCGAGGCGGCTGCCCTTGCCGTACTCGATGAGGTAGATCGCCGCCATGATCCCGACCGGCACGGAGATGAGCGCCGCGAACAGCGTGATCAGCAGTGTGCCGATCAGCGCGTGGTAGATGCCCACCTCCTGGTCGAGGTCGGTGCGGTACATCGAGTACGTCAAGAACGTGGAGCTGATCGCCGGCGCACCACGCTCCACGACCGTCCACAGCAGCGAGACGAGCGGGACGATCGCGACGGCGCAGGCCGACCAGACGAGTCCGGTCATCAGGCGGTCGGTGGCCCCGCGCCGCCCCTCGACGACGCGCGCCCAGGAGGGCAGCGCGACCAGGAAGACGACGCCGGCCAGCAGCGGCCACGCGACGACGGCCCATCCCAGGATCAGGACGGGCAGCGCCCCCGCGGCGATCGCGACGACGGCGACGAGGGCCGGCGCCAGGCGCGGCAGCTTGGCCTGGGTGAACGACACCGCGTCGGGCGACGTGCGGATCGGAGCGGTCGAGATGCTCATCGTGCGAGCCTCCGCTCGCTGCGGGTGACGATCCAGCGGGCCGCGAAGTTGACCAGGAACGTCACGAGGAAGAGCACCAGGCCGGTCGCGATCAGCACCTGGATCTTGCCCGGGGTGCCCTCCTTGTAGTTGGAGGCGATGTTGGACGCGATCGAGGCCGGGTTGCTGCTCGAGATCAGGTTGAGCGAGATGCCGCCACCTGCGGAGAGCACCATCGCGACGGCCATCGTCTCGCCGAGCGCGCGACCCAGGCCGAGCATCACGGCCGACACCATGCCGGACTTGGCGTAGGGGAAGACGGCCATCCGGATCATCTCCCAGCGCGTGGCGCCCAGGGCGAGGGCGGCCTCCTCGTGCAGGGTCGGCGTCTGCGCGAAGACCTCGCGCGAGATCGCGGTGATGATCGGCAGGATCATGATCGCCAGCACCAGGCCGGCGGTGAGGATGGTGCGCCCGGTGCCCGAGGCGGGACCGGCGAAGAACGGGAGCCAGCCCATGTTCTCGTCGAGCCAGACGTACGCCGGCTGCAGCTGGCGGGCGAGCACGCTGATGCCCCACAGCCCGAAGACCACCGACGGGACGGCGGCCAGCAGGTCGATGACGTAGGCGATCGGCGTCGCGACGGACTTCGGCGCGTAGTGGCTCACCACCAGCGCGATGCCCCACGCGAGCGGCACCGCGACGATGAGGGCGATGACCGCGGCCAGGACCGTGCCGAACAGCAGCGGCGCGACGTAGCCCGCGAAGCTGTTGGCGCTGCCGTAGAACTCGGCGGGCTTGGCGAGACCCGGCACGCCCTCGATCGCCAGGAAGATGAACACGCCGGCGAGCGCCACCAGGATCGCGATCCCGGCGGCCAGGGCGACGTGGGAGAAGATCCTGTCGCCGAGGCGCGGTTTCGCCCGGCCTGTGCTCTCAGCAACACCCATGGTTGCCACGTGGTACCTCATTCAGTCGTTTCATGCGGCGATGCGGCGGGCCGGTGTCCCGACCCGCCGCACACGACACTGGATGGCCGGGACAGCCGCCCGACCAGTAGGTCAGCCAGCCGAGATCGTGTCCACGATGGACTGGGCCTTCTCGGCCACCGAGCTGGAGAGCGGCGCGGAGCCGGCCTCCTCGGACGCCGCCTGCTGGCCCTCGTCGGAGACGATGTGGGACAGGTAGCCCTTGACGAGGTCGGCCTCGGCCTGGTCCTCGTAGGTCTGGCAGGCGATGAGGTAGCTGAGGAGGACGACCGGGTAGGCGTTCGCATCGGTGGTCGTCCGGTCGATGTCGACGGCCATGTCGACGTCGGCGCGGCCCTCGGCGGCGGGGGAGGACTCCACGACCAGGGCAGCACCCTCGGCGGACGGGGCGACGTACTCCTCGCCGACCTTGACCGACACGACCGACAGGTCGCCGACCTGGCTCTCGTCGGCGTAGCCGATGGTGCCCTTGCCGCCCGAGACGGCGGAGATGACACCCGAGGTGCCCTCGGCAGCCTCGCCTCCCTTGACCGGGAAGGCGTCCTCCGCCTCGTAGGACCAGGACTCGCTGGCCTTGCCGAGGTAGTCCGTGAAGTTCTTGGTGGTGCCCGAGTCGTCCGAGCGGTGGACCGGGGTGATCGTCAGGTCCGGCAGGGTCGCGTCGGGGTTCTGGTCGGCGATCGCCGGGTCGTTCCAGGTGGTGATCTTGCCGTCGAAGATCTGCGCGATCGTGTCGGCGTCCAGGTTGAGGGCATCGACGCCCTCGACGTTGAAGGCCACCGCGATCGGCGAGACGTAGGCCGGGACCTCGATCGGGTCCTCGCCGTTGCAGCGCTCCTTGGCACCGCTGAGCTCGCCCTCGTCGTCGCTGAGGTAGGAGTCGGAGCCGGCGAAGCTGACGCCGCCCTCGATGAAGTTGGTGCGGCCGTCACCGGAGCCGACCGGGTCGTAGTTGACGGTCACGTTGCCGTCGTTCATGCCCTGGAAGCCGGTCGCCCAGGCGCCCTGGGCCTTCTCCTGCGAGGACGCGCCGGCGCCGTTGAGATCACCGGAGAGGCCGCCCGTGGCCTCGGACGAGCCGTCGCTGGCCGAGCCGGCGTCGCTCTCGTTGCCGGCACCGCAGGCGGTGAGCGAGATCGAGAGGGCAAGCACGGCGATGCTGGGGGCGAGCGCCTTGCGGAAGGAAGTGCGGTTCACTTCGAGTGCTCCTGAAGTCTGATGATTGCTGACACCGGGACGGTAAGCACGTCAGGAGAACGAGCACGGCGCCGTCGGTGAACGGCCGGTGAACTCGACCGGGCCGGATGGCGTCAGGCGCCGGGGCGTGAGACGACGATCACATGAAATCGCTTCGTCGACCTTGACGACGGCCCCTGCGCAGTACTACAAGTCACGGGTCCACGACCTCGGTGGCGACGACGCGGCCCCTGCGGTGGTGGGCCACCAGCATCGCGCCGGGCTCCAGGGTGACCTCGGGCAGCCGCAGGGCGTCGAGCACCGTGGGCAGCACCGGTCGATGGGTGCACACGACCGTGCTCTCCCCGGCGTCGAGCAGCGCGTCCACCAGCTCGACGATGTCGTTGGTCGAGGCACCTTCCTCGCTCAGCTCGTCGTGCACCTTGACGGACCAGCCGGTCGTGTCGACGTACGGCGTCACCGTCTGCACGCAGCGGGCGCTGGACGAGCTGTGGACGGAGGTCACGTCGAAGGCCGCGAGGAGCGGCACCAGTCGCTGGGCCTGGTTCTCGCCGAGCTGGACCAGCGGGCGCTGGCGGTCGTCCTTCTTCCACCCGCCGCGGGCCCGCGCCCTGCTGTGGCGCAGCACGACCAGCGCCCGCGTCCTGCGGCGCAGGGGTCGCGCCTCGGCGAGGGTGTCGCGGTCGTAGGCGTAGGTGAGCCGAAGGGCCGCGTCCCGCCACGCCACCCACTCGACGGCGTCGATCTCGTCGTTGACGCGGTAGCGGCTGACGTCGTCGCTGCCGACCGCCCGGGCCGTCCAGTAGGCCACCGACTTCCAGCGGCCGTTGGACATCCGGTAGCGCTGCGAGGTGAGGGCGGGGCCGAGCCGTACGTCGAGCCCGGTCTCCTCGGCCACCTCGCGCACCGCGGCGGTGACCGCGTGCTCCCCGGGGTCGAGCTTGCCCTTGGGGAAGGACCAGTCGTCGTACTTGGGACGGTGCACGAGCAGCACGTCGCCGCCCTTGCGCGTCACCACGGCGCCAGCAGCGCGCACGTCGCGGAGCTCCATGGACGTAGTCTCACACCACTCACCCATCCGAGGAGACTGTCCGTGTCGCGTCGTGCCGTCGTCGCCCTCGTGGCCGTGGCCGTGGTCGTCGTGCTCGTCGCCGGCCTGGCCGCGTGGCGGCTGCTCACGCCGGACACGCCGATCGCCCGGGCCCTGTCGGTGGTCCCGGCCGACACGAGTCGCGTCTCGTGGACCGACTGGACGGGCGTACGCCGCGAGCTGGGCGCCGACCTGACCGCCGACTCCACCGCGGAGGAGGTCGAGGCCTTCATGGGCGACGCCTTCGGCGCCGACCTGTCCGCGATGTCGGCCCTCGGCACCTCTGCGGGCGTGATGCAGTCGGAGCTGGGCATCTCCCCCGCCACCCTCGCCTGGGAGCTCCTCGCCCAGTCGCCCGACGGTGCGGTGGAGGTGATGGGCGTGGGCGACGACGTCGACATGGATGACATCGCCGGCCGCCTCGCCGCGCTGGGCTGGACCGAGCCCGACGAGGAGGACGGCGTGTGGGTCGGCGGTCCGGACGTCCTGACCGGCGTCGGCCAGGGCCTCACCCCCGAGCTGCAGCACTTCGTGCTGCTGGCCGATCGCCACCTCGTCCTCTCCTCCGACCAGGCTTCCTACCTCGAGCAGGTCAGCCGGGTCGTGAGCGGCGACGCCGACTCCGCCGACGGCCTGGCCGACCTCGCCTCCGGTCTCGGCGAGCCGCTCGCCGCCGCGGTGTACGACGGCGCGTACGCCTGCGAGCACCTCGCCATGTCGCAGGCCGACGACGATGCCCGGGCCGAGGCCGACCAGCTCGTCGAGGCGGCCGGCGGCGTGCACCCGCTCACCGGCTTCGCGATGGGACTGCTGGCCGGCGGCGACCTCCGCGCGGTCATGGAGGTCGAGGACGCCGACGACGCGCCGGGCGACGCGGACGCGCGTGCGCAGCTGGCCGCAGGGCCGGCGCCCGGGCAGGGCGGCGACTTCGCCGACCGCTACTCGGTGCAGGAGGCGAGCTCGCAGGGACGTGCGATCACCCTCGACCTCCAGCCCCACGACGGGGAGTACGTGCTCTCCGACCTGACGAGCGGGCCGGTGCTCTGGGCCACCTGCTGACGTACGCGGGTCGCCCGTCGCACCAGCAGTCGCGTCAGCGACAGGTCAGGACGACTCCTCCGACCGGCGGGGCTTCACGCCCAGCAGCCGGTCGATCTCTTCTTGTGACAGGTGGTCCTCGGACTCGCTCGCCGCGATGATCAGCGTGGTGGTGAGCTCCACCTCGCCGAGCAGGTCGCCGTCCTCGAGGGTCACGTCGAACTGGTCGTGCACGTCACCCTCCCTCCTGCTGGATCATTCGACTGTAGGTGTCAGGTCAAGTGTCGCGGAACGTCCCGCGCCGGGGTATGACCCGAACGTGCTACTAGTGTCCCTCGAAATCAACTCTGGCCCCACCCCGCAAGGGGGGAGGGGCCAGAGTCTTGACCAGATCTGGGACAGGTCCAGAGTCAGCCGGTCAGACCGGACGGACGTTCTCCGCCTGCGGACCCTTGGGGCCCTGCGTGACGTCGAACTCGACCTTCTGGTTCTCGTCCAGCGACTTGTAGCCGTTGGACTGGATGGCCGAGTAGTGCACGAAAACGTCGTCGCCGCCGTCCTCCTGCGCGATGAAGCCGAAACCCTTCTCGGCGTTGAACCACTTCACGGTGCCTTGAGCCATGTGCTCGGTACTCCTGTTATCGGAACGAGAAGCCATCACTTCGACAGCTCCACACCAAGTGCGGTGACACGTCGCTCCGACTCACAAGCTGGAAAAGCCCGAAGAAGAAACGCCGTTGGATCACAAACTCCGCGGGCGTCGACCTGCTGGAACTTGCACCTGTTGCACCACCCACGATACCAACAAATCGCCCGGCGTCACCGTCTGGATGTCACCTAGTGTGAACTCTGGGCCAACGGGTTCGCCGAGGGGCTCGACGAATCCCCCTGACCCGCCCCCCTGACACACGCCCCCTGACACGATCCGTCCCGTGACCCGTCCGCCCCTCCCCCGCGTGGCCGTCTGCGGCATCAGCCTCGAGGCCTCCACCTTCTCCCCGGCCCTGACCACCGCGGCGATGCTCGCTCCGCGCCGCGGCCGCGAGGTCCTCGACGCCTGGGACTTCTGGCGCGACGGAGGTGCACTGGCGGACCGGGCCGACTGGATCGGCGTCCTCCAGGCCCGCAGCATCGCCGGTGGCGCGATCCCCGCCGACGACTACGCGCTGCTGAAGGCCGAGATCCTCGCGGGGCTCGTCGCCCTCGTCGCCGAGTCGCCGCTCCACGGCCTGGTGCTCGACATCCACGGTGCCGCCGGCGTGGTGGGCCTCGACGACATGGAGGGCGACCTCGCCGTCGCCGTACGCGCGGTGGTGGGACCGGACTGCCTGATCAGCAGCGGCATGGACCTGCACGGCAACGTGTCCCGCACGCTCGCCGGGACCGTCGACCTGCTGACGACCTATCGCACGGCCCCGCACGTGGACTGGCAGGAGACCAAGGAGCGGGCCGCGCGCAACCTCGTCGACCGGCTCGCGCTGCCGGACGGGCGACGCCGGCCGGCGAAGGCGTGGGTGCCCGTGCCGATCCTGCTCCCGGGCGAGATGACCAGCACCCGGCAGGAGCCGGCGACGAGCCTGTACGCTCGCGTGCCGGCGATCGAGGCTCTGGACGGGATCCTCGACGCCGGGATCTGGATCGGCTACCCGTGGGCGGACGAGCCGCGCAACTGCGCGGTGGTGATGGTCGTCGGGGACGACGCCGAGCTGGCGATGGCCGAGGCGACCGCGCTCGCCGGAGCGCTGTGGGCGCAGCGCGAGGAGTTCGGCTTCGTCGCCCCGACGGGGACGCTCGCAGAGGTGTTGGCGGCGGCGGTCGCGGCACCGACGGGGCCCTACTTCGTCTCCGACTCCGGCGACAACCCGACGGCGGGCGGGGCGGGTGACGTCACCTGGACCCTGGCCGAGCTGTTGGCGAGCGAGGAGCTGGCGAGCAGCGGCAAGCGCGCGATCTACGCCTCGATCCCCGATGCCATGGGTGCGCTGGCGGCCGCCGAGGCGGGGGTCGGGGCCGACGTACGTCTCGTGCTCGGCGCGCGGGTCGACGACCGACCGTCCCCGCCGGTGGAGGTGGCCGGCGAGGTGCTCGCGGTCGTCGCGTCGGAGGACAACCTCGAGGTCGTCATCCGCACGCCGGCGGTCGACGTGGTCCTCACGCGACGACGCCGGCCCTACCACCTCGAGGCGGACTTCACCCGCCTCGGGCTGGACCCACGAGCCGCCGACATCGTGGTCGTGAAGATCGGCTACCTCGAGCCCGAGCTGTTCGAGATGGCGGCCGACTGGATGCTCGCGCTCACACCGGGCGGCGTCGACCAGGACCTCGCCCGCCTCGGTCACCGCCGCGTCCAGCGCCCGATGTTCCCGCTCGACGACGTCTCGGACGTCGACCCGCTCGCCGGCG
>NZ_JAOPWY010000024.1 GCF_025965415.1 Nocardioides sp. | reverse complement strand
ACGTGGTCGCCGGCGTCGCGCACGCTGCGCACCGGCCGCGGCTCGACGTCGATCCCGGCCTCCGCCAGCCGCTCGGACAGCGCGGCGTGCAGCACCGTGCGTCGTACGCCCCGCCCGGGGCCGGCTGCGAAGCGTGCGGACACGCCGTCGCCCCCGCCGACACCGTCGAGGTAGTGGATGCCCGCGATGTCGTGACCGCGGGGGTCGACCCCGAGCGCGGCGAGCTCGGCCACGGCACCGGGCATCAGGCCCTCGCCGCAGGCCTTGTCGATCGGCCCGCTGCGCGGCTCGCGCACGACCACGTCGAGCCCCGCGCGGTGCGCGTGCAGGGCCACGGCCATGCCGACGGGCCCGCCTCCGGCCACCACCAGGTCACGCACCGGCGGCCTCCGGACGGGCGGGGGTCGCACGGGGCAGGGTGGCGAGTGCCGCGTCCTCGGCACGGATGCGCACCGCCAGCAGGCCCGCGTTGAGGACGGTGAACGCGGCGGCCGTGATCCAGGCGTTGTGGACCAACGGCAGCGCGAAGCCCTCGACGACCACGGCGACGTAGTTGGGGTGCGTGAACACCGCATAGGGACCGCCGCCCACGGGAGCCAGGTCGGGTACGACGATGACGCGGGTGTTCCAGCGACGGCCGAGCGTGCTGATGCACCACCAGCGCAGCGCCTGCGAGGCGACCACCAGGGCGAGCATCGACCACGCCAGCACCGACGGCACGTCCGGACGCCGGAGCCACGCCTCCAGCAGCGCGCCGGCGAGCAGGCCGGTGTGCAGCACGACCATGAAGGGGTAGTGGCCCTGCCCGGTCTCGACGCCCCCGCGCTCGCGGCTCCAGGCTGCGTTGCGGGTCGACACGACGAGCTCCGCGAGCCTCTCCAGCCCGACGAGCGCCACCAGCACCGTGAACGCGACGAGCGTGGTCACGAGGCGGCCTCCAGCAGGACGAGCTCGGAGCAGAACCCCGGTCCCATCGCGAGCAGCACGCCGCGGCTGCCAGGCGCCGGCGGGCGCTCGCGCAGCGTCTTCTCGAGCACGTGGAGCACCGACACCGACGAGAGGTTGCCGACGTCGGCGAGCGACTCCCACGTCAGGCGAACGGCGTCGCGGGGCACCTCCAGCGCCGCTTGGAGCGCCTCGATGACCTTGGGGCCGCCGGGGTGGCACACCCACCAGCCGATGTCGGCGCGGGTGAGGTCCTGGTCGGCGAGGAAGGCGTCGACGTCGGCGCGGAGGTAGCGCTCGACGAGGCTGGGCACGCCGGCGTCGAGCACGATCCGCAGGCCGGTGCTGGCGACGTCGAAGCCCATCGTGCGCTCGCTGTCGGGGTAGAGCCGGCTCCGGGAGTCGAGCACGCGCACCGGTCCGCCCGGTCCCTGGTCGCCGACGGCGACCACGGCGGCGGCACCGTCGCCGAAGAGCCCGCTGGCCACGAGGTTGGGGACCGAGACGTCGTCGCGCTGCAGGGTGAGCGAGCACAGCTCGGCCGCGACCAGCACGGCCGTGTGACCGGGGTGTCCGAGCAGGTAGTCGTGCAGGCGCGCGACGCCGGCGGCACCGGCGACGCAGCCGAGCCCGACGAGCGGCACCCGCCGGACGTCCTCGCGCAGTCCCACGACACCGGCGATCCGGGCGTCCAGCGACGGGACGGCCAGGCCGGTCACCGTCGCGGTGATGATCAGGTCGACGTCCGAGGGCGTCAGGTCGGCGGCCTTGAGCGCGTCGACGAGGGCGCGCGAGCCGAGCTCGACGGCGTGCTCGATGAAGAGGTCGTTGGTCTGCCCGAAGTCGCGCAGGCCGGCGTACTCGGCCAGGGGCAGGACCGTGTGCCGGCGCTCGACGCCGGCGTTGGCGTGGAACCGCCTCAGCAGGGCCCGGTCGAGGCTGCGCTGCGAGATCACCTCGGAGAACGCCTCGGTGATCTCGTGCTGCGGGGAGGCGTGCGCCGGCAGCGCGCTGCGGACGGTGAGGATCTTCATGGTGTCTCCATCATGGATGGCCGGTCCACACGAGTACCCAGGACGAGGCTCCGCAACAACCCGGACGCCAGCCGGGCGTCGATCCGGCCGTCGCCGAGGCCGAGCTCGACCAGGGTGTCGAAGGCCCGCCGGTCGCGGGCCGCCGCGCGGATGCCCGCGTCGACGACGGCGGGAGAGCGGGACAGCCGCGAGGCGGTCCACGTGTGCTTGAGGTGCGTGCCGAGCAGGCGTCGTACGTCGCGTCGGTGCCGCACGCCGGCCGCGTCCGGTTCCCCTGCGGCCACGCAGCGCGCGGCGGTGCGGCCCGCGGCGATGCCGGTGGCCACGGCGTAGTAGAGGCCCTCCCCCGTCATCGGGTTGATCAGCCCGGCCGCGTCGCCCGCCAGCAGGACCGGCCCGTCGGGCTGGTCCCAGCGCCAGCCGCTCAGCGGCAGGTGGTGGCCGAGCCAGCCGCTGCCCGTGGACGCGGCGCCCGGGATGAGGCTCTCGAGCTCGTCGAGCAGGAGCTGCCGACTCGGGGCGCCGCGACTGTCGCCCTCCCCCGGCAGCAGCTCGCCGTAGCCCACGTTGGCGAGCCCGTCGCCGCGGTCGAAGGCCCAGGCGTACGACGGCTGGCGGCGCTCGCCGTAGCGGATGACCTGCCGTCCCTCGAGCTCCGGCGTCGTCGGGGCGTAGCCGCGGATGGCGAGCGCGCGGGGGTCGCGCCGACGACCGAGCAGCGCGGTGCGGACGAGGGAGTGGGCGCCGTCGGCCCCGAGCACGACGCGGCCCTCGATCGAGCCGGAGACGGTGACGCGACCCGCTCCGGTCGTGACCGAGCTCGCCCGGTGGCGACGGAGCACGGCGCCGGCGGCGACGGCCCGCTCGACCAGGCGCGCGTCGAAGACCTGGCGCGGCACGACGTGGACCTCGCGGTCCATCGCGCCGTCGACCCGGGCCGTCCCGCGGGACAGCTCCAGCCGCCGGATCGGGGTCCAGTCGTCGACGACGTCGCCCGCACCGACCTCGGTGAGGGCGTCCAGCACGTGGGGCGCGATCCCGTCGCCGCAGGACTTGTCGCGGGGGAAGTCGCTGCGGTCCAGCAGGAGCACGCGCAGTGTCGGATCCTGCGTCAGGGCACCGAGGGCGGCCGAGGAGCCCGCCGGTCCGGCACCCACGACCACGAGGTCCCACGACTCGGAGGTGGTCGTCACCTCACCACCACCAGCAGGACCGCGTCGACGAGGGCGATCGCGACGGCCGCCAGGAAGGGCACCCGGCCCCGCCCCACGACGACGAGCGCGACCAGCGCGGCGACCCCGACGCCCACCGCGGTC
>NZ_JAOPWY010000031.1 GCF_025965415.1 Nocardioides sp. | reverse complement strand
CTCAGGGTTTGACGCCGGGCTTCCACGGATTCCACATCCACGCGGTCGGAGTGTGTGACCCGGCGGCGCCGACCGGGCCCTTCATGTCCGCCGGCGGCCACTACAACCCCACGCTGCTGAATCACGGCGACCACGCCGGCGACATGCCACCGCTGCTGGTGACCGCCGACGGTCACGCGTACACCAGCTTCGCCACCGACCGGTTCAGCCTGGACAGTCTGCGCGACGTGGACGGGTCCGCAGTGATGGTGCACGCCGGCCGCGACAACCTTGCCAACATCCCGAGCCGGTACACGGTCGGCGGTGTGGCAGGACCGGACACCACGACGCTCAGCACCGGCGACGCGGGCGGCCGCGTGGCGTGCGGTGTGATCGCCCCACTCGTTCACTGAGCAGCGAGGGTGGGATGGAGCCCCGCCTGCGGCTTCCGCTCGGGCCAGCGATTGCTCGGATCCTGCGGATGCCGTCGGGCCGCCACGACTACACCGTGTCTCATGAACGCGTCCGAATGCGTGACGGCGTGCAGCTCCTGACTGACGTGTATGTCCCCGTGGGCACATCGTCGGGCGCAATACTGATCCGCACTCCGTACGGCCGTGATGGGTTGATCGCACAACTCACCGCGGGCTTCTTTGCCAGTCACGGCTACCACGTGGTCAATCAGAGCTGCCGCGGAACGTTCGGGTCGGGTGGGGACTTCGACCCGTTCAGCCAGGAGATCGCCGACGGTGCTGATGCCGTCGCCTGGCTGCGACAGCAACCCTGGTTCGGCGGCCGCTTCGCGCTGTGGGGAGCCTCGTACGCGGGGCACACGGCGTGGGCGGTGATGCTGGATCCTCCCCCGGAGCTGGCGACGGCGGTCGTAGCCATCTCCGCACACGACGCGCACTGGGTCGTCCATGGTGCCGGAGCCTTCTCGCTCGAAGAAGTCGCGAACCTGATGGACGGTCTCGGTCACCTCGACGTCGGTGCGGCCCGGGGGATCCTGCGCGGGGTGACGGCGAGCCGACGGCTGAGACCTGCCTTCGAAGACCTCCCGCTGACGCGGGCACAGGACACCGTCCTCTCGGACAGTGGCATGCCGTACCGGGACTGGCTCCAAGCCACGGATCCTGAGGATCCCGTGTGGCGCAACATGCGCCTGGGGCCGGCACTCGCGAGGGTTACTGTCCCGGTCCTGTTGCAAACGGGGTGGCAGGACCGATTCCCCGCTCAGATGCTCGAGCAGTACGAGCGGCTCCAGCGGCGAGGTGTGGCGGTCGGACTCACCATCGGACCATGGACCCACGTCCAGACCGCCACGAAGGGCGCCGGAACGGTCATGACCGAGGCCCTCGACTGGCTCGCCGAACATCTCAGCGCGACCAGTGACCGCCAACGGCCGAGGCCTGTCCGCATCTTCGTGACAGGAGCCAAGGAATGGCGCCACCTTGCGACTTGGCCGCCACCGACCGAGGAGCGCGTGCTCTACCCCCAGCCCGACGGTGGGCTCAGCGAGACCGTGCCGCCGCCACGCAACAGCCCAACGGCGTTCACCTACGACCCCGCGGATCCCACTCCGGCTGTTGGCGGCCGTGTGATCAACCCGACGATCGGGGGTCACCGCGACAACCGCAAACTGGAGGAGCGATCGGACGTTCTCATCTTCACCAGCACACCTCTGGTCGAGCCTATGGAGGTTATCGGCAGCCCCCGCGTCGAGTTGGTGTACGAGACCGACAATCCACACGCCGATTTCTTCGTCAGACTGTGCGAAGTCAGGCAGGACGGTCGATCCATCAACGTGAGCGATGGGTTCACGAGACTGAAACCCGATCAACCGAACGGGCCGATCCAGCTCCGGCTCGACGCAATCGCCCACCGCTTCAAACCCGGAGTCCGGATCCGGCTACAGGTCTCTGGTGGAGCGCATCCGAGGTATGCACGGAACCTCGGTACGAGCGAAGACCCATCGACAGGCACTCATCTGGCGCCTTCGCAGCGGGTGATCTTCCACGGTGACGGCGGGTTCTCCAGGGTCGACCTGCCCTGCCAACCCGTCCGCTTGTGGACTGCCACGCCCAGGTAGGGACGCGGCGCAACCGGACGTGGGGTGACATGCGATTGCGACGGCGCAGACCGTGTCCGCCTCGACCCGAGGACTGTCGGCTCTGTGAGCGAGTTGATGCGCACACTTGCGGTCGGTGACTGCAATACGGGCAACGGCAGTCCGGCGATCAGACCCGAGGACCTATGCGGCATTGGGTGGTCTGACCTACCCATGCAGTGGCGCCCCCTGAGAACCGCGCGTCCCATCGGCTCCTTGGCGCTCACGGGCTGGGCCCTGGCGCGTGGAGTACGCCGCAGACAGTCAGCGGACCGAGAGCGGTGGTGCCCACCTCGCCAGCGTCCTCCCGTCGGAGAGCAGCGTCACCGGGACGGATACCCGATGGATACCAAGGAAAAGCGCGACAGGTACCGGGGTGCTGGAGAACAGAGGCAGAGGCGGCGGGCCAGACCGCCGCAGCCAAGGAGCTCACCATGAACCGCTACAGCCTCTCTTCCGACTCTGATCGTTGGTGGTTCCCCGCCGCGATCGCCGGCGCGATCGGCGTCACCGCCGTGACCGCCATCTTCGTCGCTCCCGCGATCGGTGCCCAGTCAACTCCGATCGTGACGCCTGCCGATGACTCGACCGTCCCGGGCGGATCGGGGTCTGTCGTCCTCATCGAACGACCGTGCTACATGGCTCGGGCGGGATGGAACACCCCCGCGGGGTGGGAGCAGCCCGTTTGCACGACCGAGATCGGCGCTGGCTCCGCGAGGGATGTCCCAAGCGGGTGACGACTACCTGCCTTGACCCGGTGTGGCGTCTCGGGCGCCCGCCAGCAGCCCTTCCCGTGCCAGGAGTCCCACCATGCGGCCTCGTTGAGGAGGTGTGCGGGTCGCCGGGGGCGGGCGAGGACGAAGGCGTCAGTACGCAGCGTGCGTGACGTCGATGACCTCGGCGAAGTGGCAGGCCGAGGGGTGATCTCCGCCATCGCGGACCTCGAGCGCCGGCTCGCTCTCAGCGCAGACGCTCTGCGCCTTCCAGCAGCGGGTGCGAAACCGGCAGCCGGACGGGGGGTTGGCAGCAGAGGGCAGCTCTCCCGTGAGCACGATCTGTTTCCGGTGGCCGCGTAGCCCCGGGTCGGGCACTGGGACGGCAGACAGCAGGGCCTGCGTGTATGGATGTGTCGGCCGCTCGTAGATCTGGTCCTCCGTCCCGAGCTCGACCATCTTGCCGAGGTACATGACTCCGACCCGGTCGGAGATGTGTCGGACCACGGAGAGGTCGTGCGCGACGAAGATGTAGGACAACCCGAACTCCGATTGCAGGTTCTCGAGCAGGTTGACCACTTGGGCCTGCACGGAGATGTCCAGGGCGGAGACCGGTTCGTCGCAGATGATCACCTTCGGCCGCAGGGCCAGCGCCCGCGCGATGCCGATCCGCTGGCGCTGGCCACCCGAGAACTGGTGGGGATACCGGTTGATGTGCTCGGGGCTGAGCCCGACGACCTCGAGCAGCTCCTGGACCTTGCGACGTCGCTCACCCTTGGGGGCGACTTCCGCGTGGATCTCGAAGGGTTCGCCGATGATCTTGCCGACGGTCATCCTGGGGTCCAGCGAGGAGTACGGGTCCTGGAAGATGATCTGCACGTCGCGACGGATCTTGCGGAGCCGGCTCGGCTTCATGCCGACCAGCTCTTCGCCCTCGAGCTTGACCGAACCCGAGGTCGCCGGAATGAGGCCCATCAGGACCCGGGCCAGAGTCGACTTGCCGCAGCCGGACTCACCCACGATCCCCAGGGTCTCCCCCTGGTACAGCTCCAGGGAGATCCCGTCGACTGCTTGGACGTGGCCGACCGTGCGCTTGAGTACGCCAGCCGTGATCGGGAAGTATTTTCGAACGTCGGTTGCGGCCAGGATCACCTCGCTCATGAGTCGAGCACCTCCTGGAAGAAGTGGCAGGCGCTCAGCCGGCCGGGTGTCACGGTGTAGAGCGGAGGCGTGTCCTCGCGACACCGTTCCCGAGCGAAGCGGCACCGTGGGTGGAAGGCGCAGCCGGACGGCATACTGGTCAGGTTGGGCGGCAGCCCCTGAATCGATGCGAGCTGCTGCCCTTTCATGTCGACGCGCGGGATCGACTCCAGCAGTGCCTGGGTGTAGGGGTGGGCAGGACTGTCGTAGATCGCGTAGACGTCGGCCTTCTCGACCTCGCGGCCCGCGTACATGACACAGATGTCGTCGGCGACGTCCGCGACCACTCCGATGTCGTGTGTGATCAGGATCAGCCCCATGTTGCGTTCGGCTTGCAGGTCGGCCAACAACTTCATGATCTGTGCCTGCACCGTGACGTCGAGCGCAGTCGTGGGTTCGTCCGCGATGATCACGTTCGGGTCGAGCGCGAGGGCCATCGCGATCATCACCCGCTGCCTCATGCCGCCCGAGAACTGGTGTGGGAAGTCGTCGACGCGCTGCCCGGCCGCCGGGATGCCGACCAGATCGAGAAGGCGGACCGCCTCCTGCTTGGCCTGCTTTCGCGAAAAGTCCCGATGCTTGCGGAACAGCTCGCCGAGTTGCCAGCCGACCGTGAAGACGGGGTTGAGGGCGCTGAGTGCGTCCTGGAACACCATGCCGATGCGATTGGCGCGGATCTGACGCCGGGCATCCTCGTTGAGTGTCAGCAGGTCGACTCCCGACAGCAGCACCTTTCCCCCGACGACCCGAGCAGGAGGCGAGTCGAGAATGCCCATGATCGCCTGCGCCGTGACGGACTTGCCGCAACCGGACTCGCCCAGGATGCCCAGTGTCCTGCCAGCTTCGAGGGTGAAGCTCACCCCGTTTACTGCGTGGGCCACTCCCTCCTTGGTCTGGAAGTCGACGCGCAGCTCCTGGACGTCGAGGAGCGGCGCCGTCGTGTCGAAGTACAACGACGCGACGGCTTTGCTGTCCGCCGGCGTGCCGGCTTGCAAGATGTCGGATTCGGGCATCATCGACCCTTCGGATCGAGAGCGTCTCGCAGCGCGTCACCCATGAGGATGAAACTGAGCACGGTCACCACCAGCACGATGCACGGGAACACCAGCAGGTGCGGGAAGCCCGCGACCGCGAAGTCCTGGCCCTGGGCGATGGTGATGCCCCATGACACCTCGGGTGGCTTGAGCCCGACCCCGAGGAAGGTGAGAGTGGCCTCGGCGGCGATGAACGATCCGACGTAGATGGTGCACAGGACGATGATCGGGGCCAGCGCGTTCGGCAGGATGTGTCGCAGGATGATCCGGCCGTTCGTCGCCCCCATCGCCCGCGCCGCCTCCACGAAGTCCTGGTCGCGCAGGCTGAGCGCGGTCCCGCGCACGATCCGGGTCATCTGGGTCCACCCGAGCACGACCAGGACAAGGATCACCGCCCAGATGCTCTGCGACTTGAGCAGGGCCAAGAAGATCACCGCGCCCAGGAGGAACGGCAGCCCGAGAAAGATGTCGGTGATCCGTGAGATGACGGTGTCGACCCACCCGCCGTAGTAGCCAGCCAACAGCCCGAGCGTCGTGCCCACCAGCGCCGTCATCGCAGTCACGATGACTGCCACCACGATGGAGGGACGCGCCCCCCAGATGATCTGGGAGTACATGTCGCACCCCAGCGTCGTGGTTCCCAGGACGTACCCGTCCAGGTCCGCGTCGTAGCCAGGCTGCGTCTTGCCCGGGAACCAGGACGGCGGCGTCCGGTTGATGTTGATGTCGCACTCGAGTTTGCCGAGGCTGGTCCACAGCTGCGGGAACAGCGCCCAGGAGACGACGACCAGCACGACCAAGGAGCACACGACGAACACCGGGTTGCGAGACAACTGGTGGCGGGCGTCCTTCCAGATGCTCCCCGATGTGGGCCCCCGCCCCCTGACCGGAGTCTCGGGCGGGATAGCGCCTGGAGCCTCGGTCACGGGACTGCTGCTACTCATATCGGATCCTCGGGTCGAGTACGGCATAGAGGAGGTCGACCAAGAGGGACGCGATCAGGTACACCAGGACGAGAAGGGGGACCACCGCCATGATGATTGGTGTCTCTCCGGTGCGGACGGAGCGGAACACCAGGCCGCCGATCCCGGGAATGTTGAAGATGCCCTCGGTAATGAGAGCTCCCGCCATCAGGCCGCCGATGTCGATGCCGATCAGGGTGACGACCGGGATGAGGCAGTTGCGCAGGGCGTGGATGCCGACGATCCGGGTGGGTTTGAGGCCCTTGGCCCTGGCCGTGCGGACGTAGTCAGATCGCAGCGATTCGATGAGTTCGGTGCGAGTCATCCGGGCGATGATCCCAAGGGATGTGGCGCCCAGGACCATGGAGGGGATGATCAGGCTCGCCCACGGATGGTCAGACTGGTACGAGATGGAGAAGATCGCCTCCATCGTCTCGGATTCCGTGCGGTCTCGGACCCAGTTTCCGATGTAGAGGCCGAAGATGATCTGAGTCAGCACGCCCACGACGAAGATCGGGACAGAGATCACCAGCACGGTCGAGATCCGGACGAGGTTGTCGGCGAAGCGTTCCTTGCGGAGACCGGCGATGACGCCGGCGAGGATGCCGACGACCGACTCGAAGACGATCGCGAGGAGCGTCAGCCGCAGGGTGACCGGCGCAGCCCGCGTGATCAGGTCGGTGACGGGTTGAAGGTTGAAGTCGACCCCGAAGTCACCTCGCAAGTAGCCGCCGACGCGCTCGACGAACATGCCGACGCACGGGTTGCCCGGCTGTGAGAGGCAGGGATCGTCCAGACCGAAGGCGCGGGTCAGGGCCGCGATCGTCTCCGGCGGTGGCTGACGGTCTCCGAAGAGCGCACGCACCGGGTTGCCGTTGAACTGGAACGACAGGGTGGTCAGGTAGTGAAGCAGGAACAAGGTGCCGATGAGCACCGGGATGAACTGAAGCAGGCGTCGAACGGCGTATCGCCCCATCGCCATCCCCTCCTGTGAAAGTGACCGGCCAGGCGCCTTGCGACCGGCGCGGGTCGGAGTTCCCGGCCCGCTCCCGGCTTTCACCGATCAGCTGGTGACACCCACCTCGGCGAGCAGCAGCTGGTTGGTGGGGCTGTACTCGACGTTCTCGACGTTCTCGCTGGTGACGATGAACGTCTTGCCGAACCAGAGCGGGATGACGATCTGGTTGTCCAGGACCACGTCTGCGGCGGCCTGGTACGCCGGCAGACCCTCTTCGACCGTGGCAGCGGCGTCGCCCTCAGCCACCAGCTCGAGGAACTGGTCGTGCTCTGGGCCCTTCCAGTCGCCGTAGTTGGTGCTCCCGGCCCCGTACAGCGGGTCGAGGTAGTTCTGCGGGGAGGGGTAGTCGGGCAACCAGCCGAGACGGTACGGGCCGTCCACGGTGCTCCGGGTGTCGAGGGCCGCCAGGTAAGGAGTGAACGGCTGCGACTTGAACTCGTAGTCCAGACCGAGGTCGTTCTTCCATCCCTGGGCCATCGCCTGCACCCAGTCCTCGTGGCCGCCGTCGTTGTTGAACCAGATGTTGATCTTGTTGCCTGGGATGCCTCCGGCCTCGTCGAAGAGTGCCTTGGCTGCCTCGGGGTCGTAGCTGCACGTGTCGCAGGCGTCCTCGCGGCTGCCCGGGACGAACGGCGAGATCACGTCAAGGGCTGGGATGAAACGGCCGTCGAGCACACGATCGATGATCGCCTGACGGTCGATCGCCATCGACAGCGCCTGCCGGATGCGGACGTCGGAGAAGGCCTCCTCGTAGAGCGGGAAGCCGAAGTAGGCGTACGAGCCGCTGTCGACCTCGAGGATCTGATCGGGGTAGGCGGTGCGGGCCTGCGGGGTCTGCGACGGGTCCGGTGTGACGATGTCGAGGCTGCCGGCCTGGAAGTCACGGTAGGCGGTCTTCAGGTCGGCGTAGATCTTGAAGGTGATCTCGTCGGCCAGTCCTGCAGTGTCCTGGTCGGCGTAGTCGGCGTACTTCGCCAGCGTGATCGTCTCGTTGTGCTGCCACGGCTCGGAGAACTCGTAGGGGCCGTTGCCGATCGGCTGCTCGTTGCATGCCTTCAGGTCGTCCAAGCAGGCTTGCGCCATCGGCGCACCGAGCGGCGCGTAGCTGAGGACGAGCGGGAGCTGTGAGAAGGGTTTGGTCAGCGCGATCTCGATGGTGAGGTCGTCTGCCGCCGTCAGGCCGGACAACTCCTTGGCCTTCGGCTTCTCGCCCTGGAGGTCGTCATAACCCTCGACGTTGGCGAGGAAGAAGCCGAGCTGGGTCGCGTTCGGACCGTAGGCCGTGTAGTTCCACGACCGCACGAAGGACGCCGCGTCAACCGGCTCGCCGTTGTGGAAGGTGAAGCCGTCCTTGAGCTTGATGGTCCAGTGTTGACCGTCCTCGGACTCGATCGACTCCGCCATCTGAAGTTGTTGCTCGGAGGTCTCGGGGTCGACCTGCAGCAGGCCGGTCCACACCAGGTTGATGATCTGGGAGCAGTCTGAGGAGTAGCAGTTGCTCGTGGGCGCGAACGCCTCGGGCTCACTGCTCGAAACACTGAAGGCGCCACCGGCCTGAGCGTCCGGCTCGCCGCCGCCCGGTGGCTCATCACCGCCATCTCCGCCCGAACAGCCGGCCAGGACCAGCGCCAGAGTGAGCGGGACGAGTGAGAGCCACTTCTTGGTCCGCCTCATGAGCGTTCCTCCGTTGTGCATCGGGGTGAGTGCCACCACGTCAATGCCTAACAGAGAAATGTGACGCACGTCACCCTCAGGGCGCGAATCGTTACCATAAGGCGATTCTGGCAGTCAAGGCGAGCACGAGGATCGTGCGTGCCTCAGTGAGCCCTCACGGGCAGGTCTGCCGGTAGGGCCGGCTGCCGAACCAGCCCTCCCAGTCCGCCTCGTCGAAGTCCCCGGCCGCCGCGCGGCAGGCGAACCCGATGACGCGGGCGATGTTGGTGTCCCAGCGGTAGAAGCTGTCGGTGTACGGCGCCAGCAGCAACGTCTCGTCGTCGGGCAGGAAGGCGACGTTCAGAAGCGTTTCCTCGGGCATGAGCACGCTGCCCACCGGGAGCCCCGTCGTTCCGTCCCAGAGGACCACGCTGCCGTCCTGGGACGCAGTGGCGAACCGGGTTCCGTCCGCCGACCACGCCGCCCACCAGGCCCCACGGGCGTGGGCCACGACCGCCGGACGGACCAGCTCCCCGCTGGCCACGTCCACGAGCGCCACCTCGCCGTTCATTCCCGCAACGGCGAGGCGCCGGTGGTCCGGTGAGACGGACAGTGTGAACAGGTCGAAGCCGGTCTCGCCGCGCGTGATCTGACCGGTCTCGAGGTCGGCGAGCACCCACTCGCGCATGCCGCTGATCACTTCGTCGGAACCCGCGACCTCCGCCGGGGTGTCGCTGACCAGGGCGAAGCCCGAGTGGTCGTCCGGGCCCGCCTGGGCTCCGTACGCCGACGCGCCGAGGTGGACCGCGTCGCCCACCGGCGCGAGAGTTTCGGCCTCGACCATGCCCATGTCGCCGGCCTTGTCCGTCAGGATGATCCGGCTGCCGTCCGGCGTCCAGGCGAGGTCGCCGATGAACTGCGGCCAGCGGTGACCAGCGTTGTCGCGCACGACCTCGGCCGTGGAAGTGTCGAAGATCCAGATCCGCCCGCCCTCGGCCCCCGCGAACAGCTCCCCGTCCGGGCTGAACGCTCCGCCGTGGCAGCAGGGATAGGGGTCGGCCCAGCGGGTGGGTCTGCCGGTGGCGGTGTCGAGGAAGCGCACCCCGTCCGTGAAGACGCTGTGCGCTGTGAGCCTGCCTTCCGGCGACGTGACGACCCACCCCCAGCCGAACTCCTCGGGCTTGCGTGTCCGGGCCAGGAACCGTCCCCGGCCGTCGAGGTCCCAGGTGCGGACCGCCCCGTCGCTCCCCGCCGTGAAGAGAACGGCCCCGCCAGGCGCGAAGGCAAGGCCTTGGACCGCCGAGTCGCCGAGGTCGAGCTGCTCGACACTCGTGCCCGTACGGGTGTCCCACACGACCGCCTCGCCATCCTGGCTGGACGAGGCGAGAAACCGGCCGTCGGCGGAGAACTCGAGGCCGATGACGTTCCCGGTGTGCCCGCGCAGCGTGCGCCTCGCGTTGCCGGTGCGTGGATCGACCAGCCGGACCTCGGTCTGCCCGTCATCAGCTCCTGTGACAGCCAGGGTCGCCCCGTCGGGCGCAAGATCCATCGCGAAGACGTGACGACCGGTCTGCAGCCTCGGCGCGCCGCTGACGACGTCGTACGCCGTGAGCGGCTCGCTGGTCCACACCGTCGAGCCCTCGGCGCTCACCGCGAGCTGGTTCTGGTCACGCTGCTCCCCGGTGCGGCCCGGGACGGTCCGGCGCATCACCAGCTGCGGCGTCTCATCCATCCGCCACACCAACAGTCGATGGACGTCACTTCCCCAGTATCGGGAGTCGTCGATGTCGGACTTGAGGTAGAGCCGCTGCACGACGGCGGCCATGGTGCTCCCGTCCGAGCTCCAGGCGAGGTCGACCGGACGGTCGCGCACCTTCGATGCTTCGTCCGACAAGCCGGGCAGACTGGTTCCGGTCGGCTCGAGCGTCCTGCCGTCGAGCAACCGCACCGGCTCCGGCACGAGCAGCGGCATCCCCACGGCCAGGACATCGCCGTCCGGTGCGAAGGCCATCGGCGCGACGCGCGCTCGAGGCGGAGGCGACTCCGGCGGCGTAAACGTCGCCATCCGTCGCCAATCGGTCGGGTCGAACAGGTCGACCTTGCCCTCCAGGTCGTACACGGCCAGGCGCTCGCCGTCGCGCGTCAGTTCCATGCCAGTGACGGCTGCCCCTCTCCGCGGGACTGAATGTACGAGCTGCGGTCGCCGCGCCAAGGCGTTCTGGAGGTTGGTCCGGGTGGCCTCGGAGTCATCGAGGCGGACACCGGCCACGGCAAGCAGGAGCGAGGTGTCGATGTTGTCGACCGAGAGGGCCCGGGCGCCGGCGCGACGCGCGTCCGAGCCGGTCTGCGCCCGCACGGCGTCGCGCGCGTTGTCCGCCGCGACGCCTTGTTGGCGTACCGCCATCCCACCGGCCGCGAGCGCCGCTACCAGCAGGACGACGGCGCCGGCCAGGACGATCCGCAGCCGTCGGATCAGCCGTGCCTGGGTGCGTGCTCGGTCTGCTGCCGTGCGTTCCTCGGACGCCGTGCGCTCCCGGCTCGCGTCGAGGAAGTCCCGTTCTGTCGCGGTCACCTCGGAGTGGGGTCGCTGGTCCCACTCGAGTGCCTGGGCGAGCCGGACGCCGCGATACAGCTCGCTCGACGGTCGTCCCAGCGCGTCCCACGTGTCGGCCGTGGCCGTCATGTGGTGGAGGATCTGTTGTCCCTCGACGTCGTCCTCGAGCCAACCCTGCAGCCGCGGCCAGGCCCTGGCCAGCGCTTCGTGGGCGATCTCCAAGACCCCGTCGTCGCTGGTCACCAGGCGCGACCCGACGAGCAGCTCGACGAGCTGGTCCTGGGAGGGATCGGTCACGACCTGGCGTCGAGGCACGCGCGCGCGCACCGGCTCGCCCTCGCTGCCCGGGTGGACCAACCGGAGCAGGAGGTCGTGGAGGACGGGTCGCTGGCTGGGCTCGAGCCCGGCGTACAACTTCTCGGCCGACTGCGCCACGGCCCTGCGGATCCCGCCGGAAGCGGTGTACCCGGTGACGGTGAGGGTGCGTCCCTCCCGGCGCAGCCAGGCTTCGCGGAGCGCGTGCGACAGCAGTGGCAGGGCGCCGGGTTCGCCTTCGACCTCGCGCACCAGCAGGTCCGCGAGACCCGGTTCCACGAGCAAGCCGGCACGTCGCGCTGGTTGCTCGATGGCGGAGCGCAGGTCCTCCGGCGGCATCGCCGCGAGGACGTAGAGACCCCGCTCGACGACGCGGGCAAGGGCCGGGTGACCGGACACGTCGCCCATCCGGTCCGCCCGCAGGGCCAGGACCAGCGGTGCCCCGGCGGCATGCCGGTCGGCGAGGAGCTGGAGGAAGCGGTCCCGCTCCTCGGCGTCCTGGCACATGGAGAAGACCTCCTCGGCCTGGTCCACGACGAGCACCCGGGACTCACCCGGCGCACGCGGAGGTGGCAATGAGCCCACCGGACGGACGCCCGGCGTGATCACGTCCGCGTGCTGGCCTCGGTGGCGCAGGGCAGCCACGACTCCCGCGCGCACAAGGGAGGACTTGCCGCTCCCGGAGGGACCGACGACGACCAGCACGCCCTCGGTGTCGAGCCGATCGAGGGCGACCCTGACATCACGGTCCCGGCCGAAGAAGCTCTCCTCGTCGCCCACGTCGTAGGGCATCAGCCCGAGGTAGGGGCAGACGTCGCTGCTGGCGCCGTCGGCCGCCACCAGGTCCAATGCGGGGTCCTGTTGCAGGATCGCCACTTCAAGCGTGTTGAGCTCCGATCCCGGGTCGACCCCGAGATCGTCGGCAAGCCGACGGCGTACCTCGTGGATGGTCCGCAGGGCCTCGCCCTGCCAGCCGCAGCGGTACTGCGCGAGTGCCAGCAGCTCCCAGCGACGCTCCCGGAACGGGGCCGTGTCCACCAGCGAACGTGCTTCGGTGAGAACGTCGCGATGGTGACCGGCCTCGACCATGGCCTCCAGCCACCACTCCTGGGCGTCGAGGCGCAGGTCGGTCAATCGGCTCGCCTCCAGGCTGCCGGGCTCCCAGTCCTCGAGCTCCCCGAACGGGCGTCCGCGCCACAGCGTGAGGGCTTGCCCGAGCGTGTGGGCTGCGCGCTCGGGCTCGCCGAGCATCGACAGCTCGTGCCCCCGGGCGACCAGGGCCTCGAAGCGCCTGGCATCGACGGCGTCAGCCGGCAGCGTAAGACGGTACCCGTGTTGTGTCGTCTCGATCGCCTCCGCGCCGAGGGCCTTGCGCAACCGGACGATGCAGGTCTGCAGGTTCTTGTGCCACGACGCGGGCGGCGTCTCGCCCCACAGCGCGTCACCCAGCTGATCGGCGCTGACGACGTCACCGACCCTCATGGTCAGCGCCGCCAGAACCAGTCTCTCTCGGGGGCCCATCCGTGCTGCCGAGTCATCAACGGTGAGCGGTCCGAGGACCGAAATGCCCACGCCCTCAAGGTGCGCGCGGTCGCGGCCCCAGTCAAGGGCGATGCGGCGTACGCACCGCCCACCGCGACGAGTTCGTCGTGCGACCCCGAACTCGCTGGTCACCCCGCCCTACCACGGCAGCGGCCCGGCCGCCGAAGCCAATGATCGTGTCCAGCCCGGCTCGCATCGAGGCGACCCCACTCCTGCGCATCCACCGTCTCGAGGGCAGCTTGGACCTCGTCGCTCTCGGTCGACCGGAGCGTCTCGATCGCGGGTCGCCCAACGGGGACGTTCAGGTAAGTTAGCGAATCGGTTGACGGGCATTGGCGGCGGAATGGGGCACTCATCGGCTCAGGCGCGGATGCCTCCAAGCCTTGGCTACCCGGAGCCGCGGAGCATGTTTCCAACCGACGTCGGTGTTCTTTCGCTAACGTCTGCGGGGCAGCGGTCGCTCAATGACGCGGGTGCATTCAACGTAAGCACGGGGGAAACATGGCCGAAGAGGCTTGGCATGAGGCACGGTTGATCCCGACCTCGGGTATCAACGGCGCGGAGGAGCAGGAGCGGCGAGCCACCTCTGCTCTTCTAGCGGTGCTGTCGGCCGTCCGAGAGTTCGGGCGCGGCTTCGTAAAGCCCTTCGGTGCGCCCAGCGGGGCTATCGAGTGCTTCATCGAAGTCCCCTTCGTCCTGGGCGAGCGTCGGCTCTACCCCGACGGATTGATCCGCGTCACCCGCGGAGCCAAGACCTGGACTGCACTTGTCGAAGTCAAGACGGGCCCCAACGAACTGGCGTCCGAGCAGCTCGAGAACTATCTCGATATCGCTCGCGAGCAGAACTACGACGCCGTCCTCACCATCTCCAACGAGATCCCTGCCGTCGCCGGGCAGCACCCGACCAAGGTCGACAAGCGCAAGCTCAAGAAGGTGTCGCTGCACCACCTCTCCTGGTCCCAAGTCCTTGCCGAGGCGGTCATGCAGAAGGAGTTCCGTGGTGTCGCGGACCCGGACCAAGCCTGGATCCTGGGCGAACTCATCCGTTACCTCGAACACCGCAAGTCCGGAGCCCTTGAGTTCGACGACATGGGCGAGGCCTGGGTTGGAGTCCGAGACCAGGTCGCCGCCGGCACGTTGCGCGTTTCGGATAAGGGCATCACCGAAGTGGTCGCCCGCTTCGACGCGCTTCTGCGGTTCGCCAGTCTCCAGCTCGGTCGGCAGCTCGGCACCGAGGTTGTGCCGGTGCTGAGCCGCACGGAAGCAGCCGACCCGGTGGTCCGGGCCCAGGCCTTGGCGCAGTCGCTCTGCGCCACGGGAGAGCTCTCGGGTGCGATCCGCATCCCAGGCACAGCGGGGCACCTCGTCGTGACCGCCGACCTACGCGCCGGGAAGGTCACCTGCCACGTCGACGTAGATGCGCCGAAGGAGGGACGAGCCACCACGCGAGTGAACTGGCTGCTCCGCCAGCTCAAGAACGCACCCGATGCAACTCGGGTGGAAGCGTTCGTCGCCCACGCCCGGGGCTCACAGGCAGCCGAACTGCTTGGCGTGGTGCGGGAGAACCCCTCGTCCCTCGTCCTCGATCCGACCAAGGACCTACGGTCATTCCGCTTGGCGGTGAGCTCGACGCTCGGCACCAAACGTGGGCGGGGGCGCGGCTCCTTCATCGATTCGGTTCTGACCGCCGTGGACGGCTTCTACGCCGAAGTCCTCGGTTCGTTGCGAGCCTGGGCGGCCGCACCTCCAAAGCTGCGGCCTGTCCACCCCGAACCTCCCGAGCTTGATGACACCGTCCCGGCTGCCCTTGCCTCGACCGACTACTCCTCCCAGGACGGCACCGAAGTGTCCAGCCCGGACGGCAACAGCGACCAGGGGCAGTCGCGCATTGAGGCTATGGCGGAAAGCGAGGCACCGGTGAGCGGCGCAGTCGACGTAGAAGGCCCCACCGACGATGAGTGATTTCGAAGCCGTCACCGTGTCGGCGGAACTGCAGCCAGAGATTGCCGAGCAGGAGATCGCCCGGGCGGTGAGTGCCCGCCACAAGATCGCCCGTAGATACGTGATGCGACTGCGCAAGCGAAACCCGGAGGCGAGTCCCGCAGAGATCATCGCCTTGCTGGAGCGGCACTACGTCACCGCGATCACAGTTGCAGGCGGCGTCGTGACAGCAGGGACGATCGCGGCCAACGTGGGTATGGCACTCATTCCAGGTGTGGCAGCTAGCAAGGAAGCCAGCAAAGGTGCGGCCAAAGTGGCGGCGAAGAAGGTAGCCACCAAGGCTGCCAAGACTGCCGTGGCCAAGTCAGCGGTCAAAGGCGCCGCCAGAAGCGCTGCAAGAACGGGCGCCGAGCGAGCGGTACAGCTCCTACCGGCCGGTGATGAGCAGCTCCAGTTCGAGATCACGGCCGTATTCGCCCTCGCAGTTGCCGAGATCCATGACATGTCGCTTGATCAAGAGCAGGCGCACGCGCTTGTCTACGGCTTGTCGAATGGGCGCGTCAGCCAGCAGCAGATCGCTGCGATGGCGACCGATGTGGCTCACAAAGAAGGCGCGACGGCGAGTGTCGGTCAGACGATTGCCTCCGGCCGAAACGACTGGTCACACTGGGCCAACACTTTGGCAGACACGCTTCCGGGAGGCGCCGCTCAAGACTTGGTCCGCACGGTCCAAACGGGGCAACTCGAGACAGCGCGCACTGCGCTGAATGGCAAGCAGCAAAGCGTGATCGAGTACGGCGTGGGTGCCCTTGCCGGCGGCGCTACAAGGTTCCTCTTCGGCGGCGAGGTGGTCGAGGCGGCGCGGGTCGCCTTCGCGGATGCGCCCGAAGAGTTCCCAGAGCATCTCTCCGATGCATTGCTGGCCAAGGCCGACGAGGAACACGAACCGAACCGAGCCCTGGTGGCACTCGAAGAAGGCGCGAAGACGACGGGTGCCTGGGTGTCCAATGCCGCCGATCGATCGACCCGGGTCTTCCGCAGTGTCGATCTGGACGGCGATGGCATCGCCGACGAGCCGCAGGCCCTGTCGGCCGCAAAGGCGGTCGGTGGCGTGATGACGGGTGCCATGTCCACCGGCACTCGTGCATTCCGCAGCGTCGATCGCGATGGCGACGGCATCCCTGACGAACCGCAGGCCCTCTCCGCGCTCAAGGGCGCAGGCACCGGCGTCGCTTCACGACTGAGGCGCAAGAAGGCAGCCGAAGATCTCGCAGCGTCCGATCCCGAAGACGAGAGGGTCGAGGGGCGAACAGACGACTGAGCAGCTCACGCTCCCGCATGAGATGCCCGCCCGACAGGCGGCGGAGCGGGCTAGCGGGTTCGCGGCGGCAGCCACTCGAGCAACACGTTGCGTCAATGTCGGAGGGGATCTGCAAGGTGCAGTCTCAGCTAGGCGCGTGAGGGCGCTGAGTACATACGAACAACCAAGAGGTGAGTTTGCGTGAGGCGAGCCGAACAGATGGACCAATTACGCGAGGGAGTAGTCGGGCTCCTTGCGCCGGCGACGGACCCGCCGCAGGAGCGGCACCTCACCGGGCTGATCAAACTAGACGAGGACGCGGTCGTCGCGAAGCTTGTCGCCGATGATGAGGCGTTCGATTACGAGGGACTCCCTCTCGGCGCTAAAGCTGTCGGCGGAAGCACCGAGGCGGGCGACATTCTGCTCGTCGACATCAGGACCCGAGGAAACGGCGCAGGCCAACTCAAGGTGGCCAAGTACATGGCACATGGAGTGATCGTTGACCTCGACCTGGAGTTGGTCGACGACGACCAGGTCGTAGCGGTGCAGTTCGCATACCACGGTCTTCACAAGTGGCTCCCCGAGCAGATCTACCGGGACGACCCACTCATCGAGGACGGCAAGCACGTCGGCTGGAGCGCCGAGCTTCGCTACGCCAAAGGAATCACCGTCCCCCTCGACGACAGTTTCAAGCTGCGGTTCAGCACAGGTTGGAGTGTGGGGGGTGAGTTCGGTCGTCGGACCTTCGCCACCCCGCTCATCGTCACCGTTGAGTCCTCTGATCGACGCAGCATCCATGAACACATCGGTCGCCTCGACGCCGTTCATGCACTCCTCAATATCGCGCACCGCGAGCGGGTCCAGGCTTTCGGGGGATCCGCGAGATTGACCGCAGATTCGGACTGGAGCGGCTTCTGGGAGACCTCATTCATGTCAGCGGACGGTTCGCATGACGCCGCGCATTTCTTTCCACACTTCGGGCTCGACGAGCTGGGCGGCCTCCCGACGGTTGCGAACTGGGTCGAAATCGTGCGGAGTCATCGGCGCGCGGTGACCCCGGTCGTGCGGCATGTTCTGGAACCGACCCAGACCCCGGAGGCTCGGCTCCTCTCAACAGCTGCCGCCATGGAGTCGTGGGTAGCGGCGCACCGACGGGGCCACGAATGGGCGAAGAAGGTCAAGGACGAGGACCTGCCCGGCGCAATCGTCCGCATCGTCGACCCATCCTGGAACGATTGGATCGGTGACCCCAACGTGTGGCTGAGCAAGTTCTGGGCCTCGTACAACCACGTGAAACACCAGCCAGAAGACGACCTTGACCCCAACCTCGTCAATGCGCTCGAAGTCGCCGGTCGGTGGCTACTGACCGCCGCGGTCCTGGACGAATGCGCGGGAAACACGCAGCCGAGCCGACACCTCTTCAGTACGTCACTGGGAATTGTCGGAGGCAACGTGCGCGGGATTCTCAGAACATCTCGTCCTTGAAAACTCACGCGCCACGCCTTCCGCAATTCTGCACGTAGGCGCCGGAGCGACGCGCTATCCCCAGCGACGACGACCTGTACGCGGCCATCGCAGCCGCCGCGCCGCCTCCGACTGCGCCCAACTGACGGTGATTCCGACACAAGTGCGACCATTTTGTGTCGCTACGGCTGGCAATTGAGCCTTGCGGTGACGGGTCCGTAGGCCTAGCGGGCGCGCTCGAAATGCTCGGGAAGGTTAGGTCTTAGTGGGCGAGCTGGGATACACCCTCGGTCACGTCTCAACCCTCGCTGTCAACGACACCGGACGCTCGATCGTCGTCACGACGCTCGTCACGGACGGCCGCTTCGGCGTACTCGAGAAGCCGAACCGGCAGGGCGGGTCCACCGGCGCGAGCGCGCCGAGGTCAGCACCGCGCCACTCCCCCTCGATCGCGGTCACCGCGACGACCGAGGTCGCGCCGTACCACTCCCGCCGCTCTCCCCCGGCCGTCCCGCGAGTACGCACGCCGCGCAGGACGACCCGCGCGACCGGATCGACCGCTGCGCACCAGGCAGGCGCCGTCGCTACGCGAGCCGGCACGAGCGCGAGCGCCGCGCCCAGCGGCGTACGGGCTCCCACGACCAGGCGTAGCGAGAGGGATGGCGTCGAGACCAGCCAGCCGTCGGAGGTGTCCGAGACGTCGACCGGCTCGATGACGTGCTCGTCGAAGGAGTAGGTCGCGGCGACGAAGTCGCGCACCCGCTCGTCCGGCGCCAGCAGCACGCGGTGGCCGGCGGCGTCCTCCACCATCACGTCCGCGAACGAGCCCCACGGGCCGTCGTCCCAGCGACCCACGACGATGCGGACGCCGCTGGTGCTCCCGACGCCGGCGATGCGGCCGGTGAAGCGCTCGCGGACGCGGCCCGGCTTCACGGCTGGACGAGCGAGGAAGGATCGACCCCGTCGGCGGCCAGGCCGGCAGCGACACCCGCCCGGTCCTCGTCGGAGCGGTTCTGGCTGAGCTTCGCCTTCGCCTCGACGCTCTCGACGACCAGCTCGACGCCGACGATGGGGAGGAGGTTCTTGGCGATGTAGTCGTCCGGCGCGTCCGTGACCGCCCACGGCTCGTCGCGCGGCTGCTCGTGGCGGTCGGTGAGGCGAGTGACGAGGGCGCGCACCCAGTCGGCGTCGTCGTGGACCAGGATCCGGCCGCGCAGGTGGACCACGGAGTAGTTCCACGTCGGGACGACCTTGCCGTGCTCGGCCTTCGTGGCATACCAGCTCGGGCTCACGTAGGTGTCCGGCCCGGTGACGATCGCCAGTGCCGGCGAGCCGTCGACGATGCGGCGCCAGTGGGCGTTGGCGCGGGCGAGGTGGCCGACCAGGCGGTCGCCCTCCCACAGCACCGGCAGGAAGGTCGCGTCGGGCAGCCCGTCGTCGCCCACCGTGACGAGCTGGGCGGTCGCGACTGCGTGGACGAAGGGGCGTACGTCGTCGGGCGCCATCTGGTTGAAGCGCGGGACGTAGAGCTGCGGATCTGCCACGTGACCATCTTGCCCGTTCGGGTGAGCCGGTGTCGGTGGCGGGCGGCAGGATGGGGGCATGTTGCTCGCCGACCTCGTCGCGACCTCCGCCTCCGTCGCCGCCACCCGCTCCCGCAAGGCGAAGGTGGCTGCGCTCGCAGAGGCGCTGGCCGACGTCGAGCCGGCCGAGCTCGAGATCGTCGTGTCCTACCTCGGCGGAGCGCTGCGCCAGCGGCGTACGGGCCTGGGGTGGCGCGGGGTCAGCGACCTCCCTCCGCCGGCGTCCGAGGCGTCGTTGTCGGTGCTCGAGGTCCACGAGGCGTTCGAGGCCATGTCCGCCATCGCCGGCGCCGGGTCCCAGCAGGCGCGTCGCGACGCGGTCACCGCGCTCTTCGGTCGCGCGACCGAGGCGGAGCAGGCCTGGCTGCGTGCCGTCGCCACCGGCAACCTGCGCCAGGGCGCGCTCGACGCCGTCACCCAGGAGGCCGTCGCACAGGTTGCGGGCGTGCCGCTCACCGCCGTACGCCGTGCCGCGATGCTCGCCGGCAGCACGGTCGCCGCGGCCGGGGCCGCCTTCGAGGGCGAGGAGGCGCTCGCAGCGATCGGCCTGGAGGTCGGTCGGCCGATCATGCCGATGCTCGCCTCCAGCGCGCCCGACGTCGCCGCGGCGATGGCCGGCCTCTCCCCCGACGGCATGACCGAGGTCGCGATCGATGCCAAGCTCGACGGGATCCGGATCCAGGTCCACCGCGACGGCGACGACGTGCTGGTGGTGACCCGCAGCCTCGACGACATCACCGGCCGGCTGCCGGAGGTCGTGGAGGTCGCCCGGTCGCTGCCGGCGGAGCGCTTCGTCCTCGACGGCGAAGCACTGGCGCTCTCCGAGGACGGGCGCCCGATGGCCTTCCAGGACACCGCCAGCCGCACCGCACAGGACACCGGCGTCGCCGTCACGCCACACTTCTTCGACCTGCTCCACGTCGACGGCCGCGACCTGCTCGACTCCCCCGGGCACCAGCGGCTCGCCGCCCTCGACGCGCTTGTCCCCGAGCAGCACCGCGTACGACGACTGGTCACCTCCGACGCGGCAGCCGCCGATGCCTTCGCGACCGAGACAGTCGCGGCAGGTCACGAGGGTGTCGTCCTCAAGGACCTTTCCGCGCCGTACGCCGCCGGCCGCCGCGGCTCGGCGTGGGTCAAGGTCAAGCCGGTCCACACCCTCGACCTCGTCGTGCTCGCCGTCGAGTGGGGCTCCGGTCGGCGAGAGGGCTGGCTCTCCAACATCCACCTCGGCGCCCGCGACGAGTCGTCGGAGTCGGGCTTCGTGATGCTCGGGAAGACGTTCAAGGGCATGACCGACGAGATGCTCGCCTGGCAGACCGAGCGGTTCACCGAGCTGGCGGCGTCGCCGGTCGACCGCAGCTCCTACGTCGTGCACGTGCGCCCCGAGCAGGTCGTCGAGATCGCCTTCGACGGCCTCCAGCGCTCCACCCGCTACCCCGGCGGCGTCGCGCTGAGGTTTGCGCGGGTGATCCGCTACCGCGACGACAAGCCGGCCGCCGAGGCCGACACGATCGACACCGTGCGCGGTCACCTCGCCGGCTGACGGCCCGGACGATGACGGTCACCTCACCCCTGGGGAGGGACCGCGGGCCCACCGATCTTTCAGAAGCACCTCAAGGATCCTCCGAACGCCAGCGCGCAGCACGCCGACGACGTAGTGTCGCCGAGGCTCGTCCGGTCAGTGGGACACGGGCGCCAGGCAGCAAAGGGTGACGATGCAGCTCAGCAGGCTCGGTCAGGGACTGGCGGTGAGCGCGGTCAGTGCGCTCGTGATCACGGGACTCGGGGCCACGGTCCCGGCGAACGCAGCGGACGGCGCCGGCGTGCGGCTGCTGAGCGTGCAGGACGGCATCGCCTCCGTCCGTCGCGACGCGGACAACCCCCTCGGCCTCACCGTGACCCTCACCGCGCAGCGGCTGGACCGGAGCGCGACGATCCACTTCGAGTGGAACACCAACGCTGCGGCCGGGAACGACAGCACCGGCTGGAACCAGGTCAACGACGGCTCCAGCAGCCAGTCCGGGGTCTACGCCACCACGGAGTGGAGTGCCTCTGGCGTGGCCGGCTCCACCGTCGCGCTGCGCGCGGTGGCGACCGTGCCTGCGACCGAGACGACGCCCGCCACGACGACGTACTCCACGCGGAACGACGTCGCCGTCACCGGGGACGCGTCGCCCGTCCACGCCGTGTCGCTCGGCCCCGTCAGCTCCTACTCCGGCTCGGCCTCGCACGGTGCGTTCTTCGCCCAGCCCTACGCGGACTCCGGCAGGGACAAGGACCTCCTGACGGTGGAGGGCGGGACGTCCGCGACCGACGGCACCGTCGAGCTGTCGGCGTGGAACCCCCAGACCGGCAGCTTCGTCGGCAGCGTCTCCGCAGCCGTGAGCCCGGTCTCGCTGAAGGTGACGGGCTTGCCTTCGGCCCCGACCTACGTCGACGGCGGTGCGTTCACGGGCGTCCTGGACATCACCCCCTTCGACGTGGGCGCCGGGGACGTCGTGGCCGTGCGGGCCGAGCGGGACTCCGACGCCGTCGCACCCGTGCAGCTCCGCGCCCAGACGATCAGCACGATCTCGTCCAGCTTCTCCACCGCCGGCCGCGACGACACCCTCGTCACGCTCTTGGTTCGCGACCAGTTCAGCGACCCGGTCGTCGGCGCCGAGGTGCGTCGCTCCGCCAACGGCAGCGTCGTCGGCTACACCGATGCCGACGGCCTCGTCAGCGACACCGTCCCCAGCGGGTCGGTCTCCGCCGGCTACTACGTCAACACCACCGACGCCGACCTCTTCGAGCAGGGCGTCGACCACGCGACGGGCGAGATCACGACGCCCGCCTACGTGCCGGTCGCGACCGCCACCGGTGCAGAGCTCGCCGACGGCACGGTCTTCGACGACCAGGAGTACGCCGACGGCGACATCGCGCTCCAGGTCCTCGACCAGGGTGGCGACCCGATCGCCGCCGAGCAGGAGGTGTCGTACTCGCTCTACCCGAGCGACCAGGAGCCGACCGAACCCACGACCGTGACCACCGACCCGAGCGGCCGGGTCGTGGTCCCGTTCGACCCGGCGGGTCCCGACGGCGAGTACACCCTGAGCTTCACCGCACCTGACAGTGCGGGCGGCATGCCGCAGGAACCCGTGACCTTCGTCGCCGGTGACGCCGTGCTCGACCTCTCCCCCCTGGCCGGCACCGCCCCGTCCGGCGGCACCATCACCTACGACGGCAGCCTCACGGTCGAGGGTGAGCCGCTCGCCGGCCGCGTCCTCGACCTCGCCTACGTCCGCGGCACCGAGCAGGCTCCCGGCACCTCGGCCGACGCCGCGCTCGTCATCGACGAGGAACGCGTGCTCGACGGCGAGCTCACCACCAGCCGCACCGGCACCTTCCGGGTGACCGTCGGCGACGTCGTCGAGAGCGGCGGCCCCGCCGAGACCGGTGGGACGCTGAAGGTGACGGCCCGCGGCCTGGGCGACACGGTCGACGCGACCGCCGACTTCACCGAGGTCGCCGTTCCTCCCGTCACCCCGACGCCGACCCCCACGCCCACCCCGACGCCCACCCCGACGCCCACCTCGCCGCCCACGCCGGCGCCGGGCAAGGGCAGGATCGAGCTCCGGCTCACCGGCTCCGACAAGGGCGCGGACGTCAACCGGCTCCGCGTCCGCGGACCGGCGTCGGCGGCCGGCCATCGGGTCCGGATCCACGTCCTGACCGCGGGCGGCTTCTGGCGCGTCCTCGAGGCCGCTGACCTCGACGAGTCGGGCGATGCGTCCGTCAACGTGGACGACATCAACGGCAACCGGGTCACGCGCTACCGCGTGCGACTGCTCCCGAACTCCCGCTTCTTCGCGTTCACGTCGAAGGTGCTCCGCCTCCGGTGAGCACCGCTCGCGTGGACCCGATGCCGGTGGCGGACCTGGACGCCTGGCGCGCGTCCAGGTCCGCGGCCGGCACACCCCTGCCGGAGCCGTCGGACGACCGGCAGCTCGAGGCCGTCACCCTGACGGTTCGCGAGGTCGTGGTCGGCGGCGCGCTGCTCGAGCACGGCGACGACGCGGGTCGACGTCGCTGCGCGGTCCGGGTCCTGCAGACGACGCTCCCCCGCGACGCCGACAGTGAATGGTCGGCCACGGTCGCGGCACTCGAGGGCTTCGCGCGGTCTCGCGGTGCCGACGTGCTCACGACGGCGGTCGCCCCGGAGCTGGCCCGCGTCTTCGGCGCGGCCGGGTTCCAAGCGACCATGACCACCATCGGCAAACGGCTCGACCCCGCCTCGGCGCCCGAGCTGCAGGAGGACCGGCGGGTCGCCGTCCGGCCGATGGACGCCGACGAGCGCGCACGGTTCGTCGCCGACGTGGCCGAGCAGCTGCGTGCCGGGATGTCGAGGGCCGGTGTCGTCGACCCGGAGACCTCACAGCTCGGCGAGCTGGATGCCCGGTTGGCCCGGCTCGCCGAGGACCCCCCGCCCGCGGACGAGCTGTTGGTGACCGGCACGGTCGACGGTGTCGCGGTCGGCCGCGCCTGGGCGACGCTGGTGGAGCGCGACGGCGCACTGGACTTCCACGGCAACACGATCGACCTCTTCCCCGAGCACCGCGGACAGCGGCTCACGCCGGCGTTCCTGGGTGCACTACGGCGCCACGTGCACGAGCTCGGGGTCCGCGACGTGCACCTGCGGGTCTACGGCCACGACACCGGCGCGCGTCGTACGTTCCTCGACAACGGCGCCGGGGTCGAGGACGTCCACCTGCGCAAGGACCTGCGCTAGCCGGTCACTCCCCCGGCTCCGCCAGCCTGCAGCCGGCCACGGAGAGGTCGAAGCGCCGGTCGGCACCGACGCAGGTGCTCAGCCACCAGGTCTGCTGGCCGTAGTTCATGTGGCGCACCATCCGTACGACGCCGCGCTGGTTCTCCTCGCAGGCGGAGTCGATGCAGCGCCGGCCGCCGACGTAGCCGGTGTTCGCGATCCCCACGACCTCTCCGGTCGTCCGCGAGACGATCGGCGAGCCGGAGTAGCCGCCGCGGATCCGGCAGCCGTCGAGGGCGGGCAGCCGGATGGAGCGCCACCAGTCCCACTCGCGCTCGTGGACGCGGTACGCCGTGCCGGTGGTGGTGCAGCCGCGCTGCTCGACCCAGTAGCCGGACGGGATCCGGATCTCGTCACCGCGCGACGGGCCCGCGGTGGCCAGGACCAGCGGCGTGACACCGCCGGCGGCGAGGTCGGCGTACGACTCGCGGAGCTCGTAGACCGCGAGGTCGGTGCGATACATCGAGGCGTAGCGCAGGTGGACGCCGCGGACGGTCATGGCGACGTCGCCGGCACCGTCCAGCAGCTCGATCCGCTTGTGCTGCCGCTCGTCGACCAGCACGTCCCGCGCGCCGAGGAACGGGGTCTGCACGCAGTGGCCGTTGGTCAGCACCACGGCCGGGTCGTCGTCCAGCGCGGCGGCCCAGCGCACGACGGACCCCGAGCAGCCCGGCAGCCGGGCAGTGCCGGCGAACCGGCCCTCCGCCACGGCCGGGTCGGCCGGTGCAGCGGCTGCCGGCGCGGACAGCGGCGCCAGTCCGGCGAGGAGCAGCAGGAGGACGACGAGCGTACGACGGAGTCCCAGACGAGCCATGCCGCATCGAACCACACACGGTCCGCCCGCGCCCGCTCCCTAGACTGGCCCCATGAGCTCCAAGTCCACGACCCCGTCGGTCAACGGGCGAGGCAGCACTGCCGCGGCCCGACGACGGGCCCGGGAGGGCGAGATCATCTCCGCGACCCGGCGGCTCTTCGACGAGCGCGGCGTCCGCGACGCCCAGATCGAGGACATCGCCCAGGCCGTCGGCGTCAACCGCGCCATCATCTATCGCCACTTCACGGGCAAGGAGGAGCTCTTCAGCCTCACGCTCGTGCAATACCTCGACGAGCTGCGCGGGGCGCTCGAGGAGGCCGCGGAGACGACGTCCGAGCCCCGCGCGCAGCTGGAGCGGCTGGTCGAGGCGTTCGTCACCTACGGCCTCGCCCACCCGGCCTTCGTCGACTGCGCCCAGTCGATCATGCGGCGACCCGGCGGTGACCTCCTCGAGGAGGTCAGCGAGAGCGCGATGTATCGGCTCGGCCAGGCCATCAGCGGCTGCCTGTCGGTGCTCACGCGCACCATCGAGGCCGGCGCGGAGAGCGGCGCCTTCCACGTCGCGGACCCGCGCCTGCTCGCCAACATGCTCTACGCCAGCGGCCTCGGCACCCTGCAGCTCGGCCGCGTCGCGATGCTCGTCTCCGAGGAGGCCCCGGGGGTGCCGCGCATCAGCCGCGTCACTGCGGAGCAGGTGCGCGACCACATGGTCACCACCGCGCTCGCCGTGGCGATCGGCGTACCCCGCTAGCGCGAGAGGTGCTTGGCACGGGCGAAGCAGAAGAGCCCGTACGCCGCGATGCCGATGGCGATCGCGGTCAGGAGCACCGGACCGAAGGGCTGTTCGAGCACGGTCTGCAGCGCCTGGTCGAGCCCGCCGGACTTCTTCGCGTTGTGGGTGATGGCGGCGTAGCCGAAGAGACCGCCGACGATGGCGATGGAGACGCCCTTCGCGATGTAGCCGACCTTGCCGAGCACGACGTACGCCGAGCCGTCCTGGCCGGACTGGCCCTGCGCGTCGAGGTTCTCGCGGAACTTCTCGGTCCAGCCGCGCACGATGAGCGAGATGCCGTAGCCGATGATCGCCAGTGCGATCACGCCGACGATCAGCTGGCCGCCCGGCAGATCCATGATCTTCGCCGTCGTCGAGTCGGTGCCGCCCTTCCCGCCGCCGTCGCCGGTGGCGGTCTTGAAGGCGCTGTACGCGATCGCGCCGTAGATGATCGCCTTGCCGAGCGACGTCGCGCGCTTGCGCCACCGCTTCTTCTCGTCGGACTCCTCCGGGTAGCCGAAGGCGAACTCGAGCAGCCGCCAGATGACGAGGAAGAGCATCCCGATCGCGATCACCCACACCAGGAAGCCGCCCAGCGGCTGCTGCGCGAGGTAGTGCATGGCCCCGGAGTTGGAGGCCTGGTCCTCCTTCTCACCGAAGGCGAGCTGGAGGGCGAGCCAGCCGACGAGCAGGTGCACGACGCCGTACGCGATGAGCCCGGCGCGGATCGCGTGGTCCAGCCAGGGGCTGCCGTGGACGGACTCGGCGGTGTGGGAGGCGGCATTCATGGCGCCAACCTAGACCTGCCGTGGCCCGGCCGCGAGCACGCCTGCGCCCCTAGGGGTGAGGCGTCAGGCGAGGCTCGCGCGGTCGCGCATGATCGACCCGAGGAGCCCGTTGACGAAGGTGGGCGACTCGTCGGTCGACAGGTCCTGCACCAGGTGCATGGCCTCGCTGACGGCCACCGACTCCGGTACGTCGGCGTCGCCCCACAGCAGCTCGTAGACACCGATCCGCAGCACGTTGCGGTCCACCGCCGGCATCCGGGCGAGCGTCCAACCCTTGCTGTAGGTCGTCAGCACCTCGTCGATGCGCGGCAGGTGCTCGACGACGCCCCGCACCAGCGTGCTGGTGTAGTCGTTGGTCGGGCCTTCGCCGGCCTCGATGGCGCGGTCGAGCGCCATGACGGGGTCCTCGGAGCGGAGCTCGGAGGCGAACAGGATGTCCAGCGCGCGCTTGCGGGCCTTGGAACGGGCAGCCACGTGGAGTCGTCAGCCCTTGACGCGGCCGAGGTAGGACGAGTCGCGCGTGTCGACCTTGACCTTCTCGCCGGTCGTGATGAAGAGCGGCACCGCGATGGTGTGGCCGGTCTCGAGCGTGGCGGGCTTGGTGCCGCCGGTGGAGCGGTCGCCCTGCAGGCCCGGCTCGGTCTCGGCGATGAGCAGCTCGACCGACGCGGGGAGCTCGATGAACAGGACGCGACCGTCGTTGGTGGCGACGATGGCCTCCTGGTTCTCCAGCATGAAGTTCTTGGCGTCGCCGACCACCTCGGGGGTGACCTCGAGCTGCTCGTAGGTGCTGGTGTCCATGAAGACGTAGGACGAGCCGTCGTTGTAGAGGTACTGCATGGTGCGCTTGTCGACGTTGGCCGTCTCGACCTTGGTGCCGGCGTTGAACGTCTTGTCGACGTTCTTGCCCGACTCGACGTTGCGGAGCTTGGTGCGCACGAAGGCCGGGCCCTTGCCGGGCTTGACGTGCTGGAACTCGACGACGGCCCAGAGCTGCCCCTCGATCCGCAGGACCATGCCGTTCTTGAGGTCGTTGGTGCTTGCCATGTGCTCTCTGTCCGCCTTCGTCGAGTTGTCAAGGATGAGCGGGCGCTGGCCGAGGTGGCCCGGCGCCGACGCGCCAGTCTAGTCGCGGCCCGCGAGAGCCATGAAATGCTCGGCCCGGTCCTCCGTCGTGCCCGTTGGGTTGCGGCGCCGGGAGCCGTCGTCGCCGAGCCGCTGGTTTCGACACGGGCTCGTTCCTCGCCCTGCTCGACCGACGGTCCACCCAGCCGCCGCAGTTTCGACACGGGCTCGTCCCTCACCCTGCTCAACCCACGGTCCACCCGACCCGCCGCTGGTTTCGACACGGGCTCGTTCCTCGCCCTGCTCGACCGACGGTCCACCCAGCCGCCGCTGGTTGAGCAGCGAGCGCAGCGAGCGTGTCGAAACCAAGGCCGGGTACCGTCGACACCATGCGCATCACCATCTTCGGCGGACACGGCAAGATCGCCCTCCTCCTGGCTCCCCTGCTGGTCGAGGCGGGCCACGAGGTCACCTCCGTCATCCGCAACCCCGACCACGTCGCCGACGTCGAGGCGACCGGCGCCACGGCCGTCGTCTCGTCGGTGGAGGACGCCGACGCCGACACCCTCGCCGAGCTGCTCTCGGGCCAGGACGCCGTCGTGTGGTCCGCCGGCGCCGGCGGCGGCAACCCGGAGCGGACGTACGCCGTCGACCGCGACGCCGCGATCCGGTCGATGGACGCCGCAGCTGCCTCGGGCGTCGGGCGCTACGTGATGGTGTCGTTCTCCGGCTCGTCCGCCGAGCTGCTGGTGCCGGAGGACGACCCGTTCCGGCACTACCAGGACGCCAAGATCGCCGCCGACGAGCACCTGCGCTCCACAGAGCTCGACTGGACGATCCTCGGCCCCGGCACGCTCACGCTCGAGCCCAGCCGCGGCTCGGTCAACCCCGACGCCGCCTTCAACGACGGCGACGAGACCTCGCGCGAGCTCGTGGCCCAGGTGGCGCTCGCGGTCATCGACGACCCGCGGGCCTCGCGCAAGACGCTCGTCTTCGGCGACGGCGACGTGCCGATCGACGCCTGGCTCGACTCGCTCTGACGTCCTAGAGGTCGACCTCACCGACGATCCGCGTGACCGCGTCGCCGGAGACCCAGACCTCGCCCGCGTCGGCCTCCACGCGCACCCGTCCCTCGCGTCCGATGACGCTCCCCTGCCGGGCGGTGTACGCCGGGGGCAGGGCACCACTGCCGATGAGCCACTGAGCCAGTCCCGCGTTGGCGCTGCCCGTGACCGGGTCCTCGCCGAAGTCGCGGCCGTCGGCGTAGAACGCCCGAACCTCGACGTCCGCCCCGAGGTCCGCCGCCTCGGCAGTCGCGCAGCGACCGATGACGGTCACCTTGAGGTCGGTGAAGGCGGCGACGTCCGGGACGAGCGCCCGGACGGCCTCCGCGGTGCCGAGGTCGACGCCGATCCAGCCCGGGCCGTTGTCGATCCACGCCATGTCGTGCACCGCTGCCTCGTCGACCGCAAGACCCGCGAGCACCCGCGCCCGCAGGTCGGCGTCGACCGGTCCGGAGCGCCGGAGTGGTGGTGCCGCGAAGCCGAGGCGCGGCGAGCGGCGTACGTCGACGAGCCCGGCGCCGCACTGCTGCACCAGCACGTCGCCGCGCGGCACTCCCCCGGCCTCAAGCCACGCATGTGCGCTGCCGATGGTCGGGTGGCCGGCGAACGGCAGCTCGCCGCTGGTCGTCCAGATCCGGACGCGGTAGTCGGCAGCGGGATCGGTCGGCGCGCAGAGGAACGTCGTCTCGGAGAGGTTGGTCCAGCGCGCGAAGCGGGCCATCTGCTCCTCGCTCACCTCGTCGGCGTCGTGCACGACGGCGAGCGGGTTGCCGAGCCAGGGCTCGGCGCTGAAGACATCGACCTGGCGGAAGGACAGCACGCGAGCGATCCAAGCACAGAGCCCCGCCCGAGGGAGTGCCCGCGGCCCGACTGCGCAAGCGGACCGCGGGCTGTCCCCCCGGACCCCCCGTCAGCTGGTGTCGATGTGGCGGGCTCGCAGCCCCTTGGCACGAACGACGGTGCTCGCGTCCTGCTCGGCCGCGGCACCAGCACACGGGCGCGGGACGTTCGTCCAGGCGAGCACGGCGTGCGTCAGCCGGTCGAGGTCACCCGCGTAGCGCTGGCTTCGGTCGTCCATCGGCAGGTCCTGGAGTCCGCTCGGTCGCGGCCGTGTGAGCGCCGCCGGCTGACCTCCCAACCAGTCCTCACCGTAGTCCCGAACCGTGCCGAGCGGAAGACCGGATCGTCGGGCTCAGACCGTCCCCGGACCCGGTGGGTCCTCGAAGGGTGTCGGACCGGAGGGAGGAAGTCCGGTGGCGTGCTCGATGACGTCGGCCGCCACCAGCCGGAGCTTGCGGTTGGCGCTCTGCGACCGGGCCCGCAGCAGCGTGAACGCCGTACGGGCATCGCACGACTGCTGTGCCATCAGGATCCCGACCGCCTGGTCGATCATCGAGCGCGCGTACAGCGCCTCGACCAGCTGGCGCGACCTCTCCGCCTGGTCGTTGAAGCGCAGCGCCAGCGTGAGTGCGGTGGAGGCCTGCGCGGCGAACACCTCGGCCCGCAGCCGGGCATCGCCGTCGAAGCTCCCCGCGCGCTGGAAGTCGTAGAGGTTGAGGGCGCCCACCGACTCCGTGTCGACGATCAGCGGCAGGCTCACCGAGCACCGGACGCCCAGGCCCAGTGCGGCGAGGCGGTAGGCGCCCCAGCGCTGGTCGGCCTCCTGGTCGGGCACGTCCACGACGAGTCCGGTCCGCATGGCCTCGAGGCACGGCCCGTGGCCGGCGCCGTACTGCCTCTCGTCCACGATGGCCGCACGGTCGTCGCTCGCCGCCGTCGTCACCGGGTGGGAGTCATAGCGCGTCGTGATCCCGCAGGCCACGTGGTCCCCGAACGCGGACGCCGCGAGACCGGCGACCTCGTCGAGGAACGACTCGACCTCCGGCACCGACAGGACGAGCGATTGCAGCTCGCCGAGCGCGTCGTGGAAGGCGATCGGATCACGGGGAGCATGCGCGTCCATGCCACCGGCCCGTCCGGACCCACGGTCCTCATCGTCGACCACCGAGGACGGCACCACCTGACCGGTGAGCACTGGCGACCCCGGCCCTCGCACCCTACGCCGGGCGCGGACGCACGCCAACGGTCCGCAGGGGTGCACCGACCTGGTCAGCGGTGGCTGCTCCAGCGCCGGCCCGCTTCGTCGGCGGCGGCCGAGACGAGCGCCGCCAGCTCGGGCCGGTCGGGGACGGGGAAGGAGACGTACGCACCGCGTCCACCGGCGACCGGTCGCCCGTAGGCCTTGGCCGCCAGCGAGCCGTCGGGCAGCATCCGGACGTTGAGGGTCTGGAGCTCGAACTCCTCCTCGCGCCGGACGTCACGCCAGCGCAGCGCCTCGGGGATGGTCACGTTGATCGCCATCGCGCTGACCTCGACGGAAGGTGCGTCCATGGGGCGATGGTGCCACGTCAGGGCCGGGTGGCGAGGAGCTCCAGTGCCTGGCGGTAGCCGTCCACGCCCTGCCCGGCGACCGTCTCGATCGCGTGCTCCTCGACGACGGAGGTGTGCCGGAACGCCTCGGGACGCTTCTTGGGGTCGGAGATGTGCACCTCCACCAGCGGTGCGGTGAGCTGGGCGCAGGCGTCGTACAGCGCGAGCGAGTAGTGCGTCCACGCCCCGGCGTTGAGCACGACAGGCACGCCGTCGTCGGCGGCCTTGTTGAGCCAGTCGAGCAGCTCACCCTCGTGGTTGGTCTGGCGGACCTCCACCTCGAGGCCGAGGTCACGACCCCACTCGACGCACTGGTGGGCGAGCTCGGCGTGGGTCGTGGTGCCGTAGATCTCCGGCTGCCGGCGACCGAGTCGCCCGAGGTTGGGGCCGTTGAGGACGAGGACCTTCATCGGGGCAGCGTAGTGCGCCGCGCCTCTCGGACCTCGTCGGTGTCCGGCAGGGACGGGACGGTCCAGCCGGCCGGAGGCCGCCACGTCTGCCACTCCTCGTCGAGCGCCCAGTCGCGTGCCTCCACGACCTCGGCGCGCGCCCACTCGGCGATCGCCCGGACCTCGTCGGCCATCGCGGGCGAGTAGCGCCCGGCCTGCGTGGCGGCCTCCAGCTCGTCGGCGTCCTTGAGCCACAGCTCCCCCGACGGCTCCAGCCAGAGGTCGAGCGTGAGGTCGCGCGTCGCTGACACGTTGCCCTGCCGTCGGTGAACCAGCTCGAGGTTGAGGTAGTGCCCGGCGAACGAGCCGTCGGCGTCCCGGAACAGCCAGACCGACCACGGCCGACCGGTGGGCGCGATCCGCAAGATCCCGCCACCGTTCCACCGGCTCAGGACGGGCATGCGATCGCCCGTGAACCGCTCGGCCAGAGGCAGCTCGCGCAGAGCGCGGCCGTCGGCGGCCGCCGAGGCGACGACCGCGGTGTCCTCGGCGAGCCAGGCCACCAGCCCCCGCTCGTCGTCGCGCACGACGCGCATCGGATCGAGCCTCCGGCCGTAGCGCCAGTGCAGCTCGGCGCCGGGCTCCAGGAAGGGGGGCACTCCCGCGTCACGCCAGTTCGGCTCCGCGCCGAGCAGCCGCTCGGGCTCCAGCAGGTCCAGGTCCACGGGCCGCGCGGTCGCGCGCCCCGCCAGCCGCTGCATGGTGCCTCCGGAGTCGGAGACCTGGACGTCCGGGTCGGTCACCCGGCGGAGGTTATCGCCTCGTACGCCGCTCGCAGGTCGTCCTCGCCGGGGCCGGCGAGGATCCGCGGGGAGGCCAGGTCGTCGAGCACGACGAACCGCAGCTGCGATCCCCGCGCCTTCTTGTCGACCTTCATCGCGGCGTGCAGGTCGTCGAAGGAGGCGGCGTCGTACGACGTCGGCAGCCCGACGCGCGACAGCGCGGAGCGGTGCCGAGCCACCACTGCCGGGTCGAGCGAGCCGGCACGGGCGGCGAGCTCGGCGGCGTAGACGCAGCCGATCGCGACGGCCTCGCCGTGGCGCACGGTGTAGTCACTGGTGCGCTCGATGGCGTGGGCCAGGGTGTGGCCGTAGTTGAGGACCTCGCGCCCGATCCCGCCCGAGGCCCCGGTCTCCTTGAGGTCACCGACGACCACGTCGATCTTGACCCGGATCGCGCGCTCGACGAGCTCGCGCAGCTCGGCGGAGTCGGCGGTGAGGGCGGCGGGGTCGGTGCGCTCGACGAGGTCGAGGATGGCCGGGTCGGCGATGAAGCCGCACTTGACGACCTCGCCCAGGCCGGCGACCAGCTCCTCGCGGGGCAGCGAGGCCAGCAGGGACAGGTCGCACAGCACGCCGGCGGGCTCGTGGAAGGCACCGACCAGGTTCTTGCCGGCGCCGGTGTTGATGCCGGTCTTGCCGCCGACCGCGGCGTCGACCATGCCCAGCAGCGTGGTGGGCACCTGCACCACCCGGACGCCGCGAGTTCCTCAAGTCCGGCCACACGCTGGGCCACGCGATCGCGCGGGTCGAGGACTTCGGCTGGCGGCACGGCGAGGCGGTCGCCGTCGGGCTGGTCTTTGCCTCCGAGCTCGCCGCACGGGCCGGGCTGCTGTCGCGCGCCGACGTCGACCGCCACCGGTCGCTGATCGCCGCTCTCGGGCTGCCGACCGGCTACCCCGGCGACTGGGATCGGCTCCAGGCGGTCATGCGCCTCGACAAGAAGGCCCGCGGGGCCT
>NZ_JAOPWY010000191.1 GCF_025965415.1 Nocardioides sp. | reverse complement strand
CCGCCCGCTGAAGTGGGACGAGTTCCAGGAACGCGTGGGCCAGACGGTCTACCTGTCCGCCACCCCCGGCAAGTACGAGCTCGCCAAATCCGACGGCTTCGTCCAGCAGATCATCCGCCCGACCGGCCTGGTCGACCCCGAGGTCGTGGTCAAGCCGACCAAGGGCCAGATCGACGACCTGATCCACGAGATCCGCACCCGCGCCGACAAGAACGAGCGGATCCTCGTCACCACGCTGACCAAGAAGATGTCCGAGGACCTCACCGACTACCTCCTCGACGCCGGCATCCGCACCCGATACCTCCACTCCGAGGTCGACACGCTGCGCCGCATCGAGCTGCTCCGTGAGCTGCGGATGGGCGAGTACGACGTGCTCGTCGGCATCAACCTCCTCCGCGAGGGCCTCGACCTGCCCGAGGTGTCGCTGGTGGCGATCCTCGACGCCGACAAGGAGGGCTTCCTCCGCTCCGACAAGTCGCTCATCCAGACGATCGGCCGTGCGGCGCGCAACGTCTCCGGCCAGGTCCACATGTACGCCGACAAGATCACGCCGTCGATGGAGAACGCGATCGGCGAGACCAACCGTCGCCGCGCCATCCAGGTCGCCTACAACAAGGAGCGCGGCCTCGACCCGCAGCCGCTGCGCAAGAAGATCGCCGACATCACCGAGATGCTGGCGCGCGAGGACGAGAACACCGAGGAGCTGCTGCGCACCTGGGCCGACGTGGGCCAGAAGGGTCGCGCCGGCGGCGTGAAGGCGGGCAAGTCGCCGACCCCTGCGCTCTCGAAGATCCACCACGACATGCCCGACACCGCTGGCATCCCGAGCAGCGACCTGGCCGAGCTGATCCAGGCGCTGACCGACCAGATGAAGACCGCGGCCGCCGACCTGCACTTCGAGGTGGCTGCGCGCCTGCGCGACGAGATCTCCGACCTCAAGAAGGAGCTCCGCCAGATGATGGAAGCAACGAAGTGAGGAGAGGCCTCAGATCCCGTCTTCGCGCTTCTTGAGCTCCTTGCGCTCCTTCTTCTCCAGCTCGCGGACGTGCTCGTCGATGATGTCCTGCTTCCGCGCGACGACGCGCACGAGGTTCATCAGCGCGAACCCCATGGGAAACAGTGGCCACGGGAACTCGCCCCACATGGTGACGGCCCAGATCGTCCAGAGCAGCGCCGAGAGCCCGACCAGGCCGAGCAGCGCCTCGCGCCGGTCGCCCTCCCACTTGCGGACGGCCTGCCGGTGCAGGTCGTCGACGCTGGAGCGCGGCGCCCGGGCGACGGGCAGGTCCTCGACCAGCGGCATCAGGTCGCCCAGGGTGCGGCTGGCGATCGCCGCGTCGGTGCGCTCGTCGTACTCGGCGCGGGTGATGCGCCCCTCCGCGAAGGCGTCGGCGAGCACGGACTCGATCACGGCGCGGTCGCGGTCCGACGACCGCATCGCCGCGTTGGCGGGGATGCGTGGGTCGTGGTCGAACTGGTCCCACACCTCGATGCCTGGCACGACGCCATCGTAGGCGGACCACCCCTGCGGAGGTGGGAGCAGTGCCATCGGCCCCCCAAGGGGGCTATTTTCACTGGCATGAGCACTCCCATCGACCTCGGTCGCCCGATCTCCGGCGACGTCATCGACCTGATCCTCGACGACCACCGGCGCTTCGAGGCGCTCCTGCGCGACCTGCGTGACAGCACCTCGGACCGCGACGCCGTACGCCACGCGCTGGCCGCCCTGCACGTGGCCCACGCGGAGGCCGAGGAGAAGCACGTCTATCCCAAGCTCCGCCGCAAGCACGCCATCACCGAGCACGAGGCCGAGCACGGCGAGGAGGAGCACGCCGAGGGCCACGAGGCGATGCTCGCGGTGCTCGAGCTCAAGGGCACCGACACGCAGGCCTTCGACGACGCCGTCGAGGAGCTGGCCAAGGTCCTCAACCACCACCTGACCGAGGAGGAGCTCACCATCCTCAACCCGGCCAGGGAAGAGGTGGGGGAGCAGGTGCGGGTCGAGCTCGGGACGGCGTTCGCCACCGAGCGCAACGCCCAGCTCGATGCCGACTGCGGCGCCATCGACAACGTCCGTCGCATCGTGAGGGCTGCCGAGAAGGAAGGCCTCCTCGACGACGAGGAGGACGAGGACTCCGACGACTGAGGGGTGACCGGGTGGACGTGGCACGGATGCAGGAGCTGTGCGCGGGGCTGCCCGGCGCGTGGCCCGACAACCCGTGGGGCCACGACCACCCGGTCTTCAAGGTCGGCCCGGGCGAGCGCGGCAAGATCTTCGCCTTCCTCGCCGCCCACACCGTCGGGGTCAAGGCCGGGGCGACGCGCGAGGTCGCCGACGAGTGGCTCCACCGCTACCCCGACGACGCCGGCGTGATGGCCTACATCGGGCGGTCCGGCTGGAACGACCTAGCTCTGGCCGGGGCCATCCCCGACGAGGAGCTCGTCGACGCGGTCGAGGAGTCCTACCGGCTCGTCGTGTCCAGGCTGCCGAAGCGCGACCGGCCCGAGGGCTGGGACGCCTGAGGCGTCAGCGCTTGCGCATCATGGTCAGGCCGACCATGCGGGCGACCACCATGGCGATGTAGAAGACACCGACCATCATCTCCAGCATCACGATCGAGCGGGCGTGGGCCCCCACCGCGACGATGTCGGAGAGCCCCACGCTGGTGAGCGTGGAGAACGACAGGTAGAGCAGCTCGAACCACGACTGGTCGAAGCCCGCGGGGCTGGAGAAGGAGTTGGGCCACACCACCTGCACCGCCGCGAAGGCGTAGGCGAAGCCCCACGCCACCACGGTGAACGCGGCGCCGGTCGCGAAGTACTCGTCGGTGGTGACCTCGTCGTCGTGGAGCAGGTAGCGCAGCATCGCGTAGGAGACGTAGAAGTAGAACGGCGTGTGCAGCAGTCCCGAGGCAAGCACGATCGCGTCGGTGTCCCTGAAGACCGGCTCGAGCAGCGTCAGCACCATGGCCGGTGCTCCCAGCACGAGCACGACGCGGCTCACGAGCGGCGTACGCCGGACCGCGAGCACCGCCGAACCGACGGCCAGCATCCCGATGACGCCCAGGAGCGTCTGCCCGACGACCGAGCCGTCGAGGAACGGCCACGCGAGGACCTGGAGCAGCTGCGCGGCCAGCAGCATCCCGGACGGGTGCGCCACCAGCTGGTCGAGACGTCGCTTCACGATCACGCAGTCTAGGGAGGCCGGCCAGCGGGTCTGAGCGGCGCGCGGCCCCTCCGCTGGGCTAGGTTCGCCGCGTGGGCGCACGCGGTGGCAGGTGGGTGATCGGCGCACTGTCGGTCGCGCTCGTCGCGCTGCTGGTGGCGATCGGCGTGCTGGCGACGTCGCGGGACTCCGCCGACGACGACCTCACCACCGCCCAGCGGGAGGTCGCGGAGGCCGCTCGCGCCGAGGCCCTGGCCTTCCTGACCGTCGACCACACCGACATGGATCCGCTCGTCGACGCGGTCCTCGCGGGTGCCACCGGCGACTTCGCAGAGCAGTACGAGTCCCAGCGCGACATGTTGACCAGCGAGGCGATCCGGACGAAGGCGACCTCGACCGGTGAGGTGGTCTCCCTCGGTGTCGGCGACGTCGACGACGGCTCGGCCACCGTGCTGGTCGCCGCCAACAGCACCGTGACCAACACCAGCACCGACAGCGAGGGCCAGGTCCGCTACTACCGCCTGAGGCTCGTCCTGGTCCGCGAGGGCGACCGGTGGCTCACCAGCACCCTCGAGTTCGTGAGGTGACCCGATGACCACGCAGAAGCGACTCATCTCCGTGCTGGCCCTGCTCGTGCTCGCCGCCGCGGTGGTCGTGGTGTGGCTGGTCCGCGAGGACGACGGGTCCGCCGCGGCCGTCACCTCGGCCGCGTCCACCGAGGCGACCGCGGTCTCGGCGGAGGTCAGGTCGGCGGTGCGCGACGCGGCGGCCGAGGCGGCCACCCGCGTCTACAGCTATGGATGGGAGACGCTCGCCGACGACAAGGCCGCAGCCCGGGAGCTGCTGACCGGCGGCATGCTCGCGCAGTACGACCGCACGATGGCCGGTGTGGCCACGTCCAGCCGACGCGACCACACTGTCGTGACCGCCGAGGTGGTCGACACCGGTGTCGTGACGGCCTCGCCGGCGTACGCCCGGGTGCTGGTCTTCGTCAACCAGCGCACCGAGGGCGACGACCTCGACACGCCCCTGCTCGACCTCGACCGGGTGCTCGTCACCCTCGTGCGCACCCGCGGCGTGTGGAAGGTCAGCGAGCTCGATGCCTTGTGAGCACGCTCCCGGGCCGTCAGGATCGCGACGTGGATGACGTGACGACCGACCTGCTGATCATCGGAGCGGGCCCGACGGGGCTCTACTCCGCCTACTACGCGGGATTCCGCGGGATGAGCGTCGCCGTCGTCGACTCGCTGCCCGAGCTGGGCGGCCAGATCACCGCGATGTACCCGGAGAAGGCCATCCTTGACGTGGCGGGCTTCCCCACCGTCAAGGGCCGCGACCTCGTCGCCGGCCTCGTGGAGCAGGCGGCCACCGCCCACCCGACGTACCTGCTCGACCGCACCGCCAGCACCCTGGAGCACCGCGACGACGACGTGGTCGTCACCCTCGACGACGACACCCGCATCGTGGCCGGCGCCGTCATGATCACCTCCGGCATCGGGAAGTTCAGCCCGCGCCCGCTCCCGGCCGGCGAGGGCTGGGTGGGGCGAGGCATGGAGTTCTTCGTGCCGAGCTTCGCGCCGTACGCCGGCAAGGACGTCGTCATCGTCGGCGGTGGGGACAGTGCCTTCGACTGGGCCCAGCACCTCGAGCCCCTCGCCGCCTCGGTGACCCTCGTGCACCGTCGCGACGCCTTCCGGGCGCACGAGCGGACCGTCGCGCAGGTGAAGGACTCCAACGTCGAGATCATCACCAACGCGGAGGTGACCGCCCTGCGCGGGGAGGCGCACCTGGAGGAGGTCGAGATCAGCGTCGACGGCCAGGAGCCGCAGACCCGGCCGGCCCAGGCGCTGGTGGCGGCCCTCGGATTCGTCGCCGACCTCGGCGCGATCCAGCGCTGGGGGCTGGTCACCTCGAAACGCCACGTCGTCGTCGACACCGCGATGCGGACCAACCTGCCGCGCGTCTTCGCCGCCGGCGACATCACCGACTACCCGGGCAAGGTCCGCCTCATCGCGGTCGGCTTCGGGGAGGCCGCCACCGCGGTCAACAACGCGGCCGTCGCCCTCGATCCCACGGCCCACGTGTTCCCCGGTCACTCCAGCGAGGGGTGAGCCCCGCGGGTCCTACCGGTCAGTAGGCATAATGGGGGACTCATCGAGCGCCACCTCGGAGCAGGACGAAAGGCAGAACCGTTGCGCATCGCCATGCTGTCCTACCGGAGCAAGCCGCACTGCGGCGGCCAGGGCGTCTACATCCGGCACCTGAGCCGTGAGCTCGTACGCCTGGGTCACGACGTCGAGGTCTTCTCCGGGCAGCCCTACCCCGACCTCGACGAGGGCGTCCGGCTCACCAAGGTGCCCAGCCTCGACCTCTACCGCGAGCCGGACCCGTTCCGGGTGCCGAAGCTGCGCGAGTTCCGCGACCGGATCGACGTCGAGGAGTTCCTCACCATGTGCACGGCCGGGTTCCCGGAGCCGAAGACCTTCGGCTCGCGGGTGGCGCGGCTGATGCGGGAGCGGGCCGGCGACTTCGACATCGCCCACGACAACCAGGTGCTCGCCCCCGGGATCATGGAGCTGGAGTCCTACGGCCTGCCCGTCGTCGCGACGATCCACCACCCGATCACCATGGACCGCCAGATCGACCTGCAGACCGCCCCGACCCGGCGCAAGCGGCTCACGCTGCACCGGTGGTACGGCTTCCTGCGGATGCAGGGCAAGGTGGCGAAGCGGCTGCGCAAGGTGCTCGTGCCGTCGGAGAGCAGCGCGCGCGACATCGCGCGCGACTTCGGCGTCGACCCGGCGCGCATCGAGACCATCCTGCTCGGCGTCGACGACGTCTTCGCGCCGCCGACCGCGCCGCGCGTGCCGGGCCGGATCCTCGCGATGGCGAGCGCCGACGCCCCGATGAAGGGCATCGCGACCCTGCTGGAGGCGTTCGCCAAGCTGGCCGTCGAGCGGGAGATCTCGCTGGTCCTGGTCACCCGCCCCGAGCCGGGAGGGCGCACCGAGCAGCTGATCGACCAGCTCGGCATCGCCGACAAGGTCAGCTTCGTCAGCGGCGTCAGCGACGAGGAGCTCGTCGAGGTGATGGGATCGGCCGAGGTGGCCTGCGTGCCGTCGCTCTACGAGGGCTTCTCGCTCCCGACCGCCGAGCTGATGGCGTGCGCGACGCCGCTCGTGGTCTCGCGCGCCGGCGCCATCCCGGAGGTCGTCGGGCCCGACGGCGAGTGCGCCGACCTCGTCACGCCCGGCGACGTCGGCGAGCTGACGAGCGCCATCGCGGCACTGCTCGACGACCCGGAGCGGCGTACGGCGATGGGTGCGGCAGGCCGGGCCCGCGTGCAGGAGCTGTTCAGCTGGCGTGCCGTGGCCGAGGCCACCGCCGCCGCCTACGAGGAGACCATCGCCGCCTTCCAGATCGAGCAGGGCCGGCGTGAGCAGGAGGAGTACCAGAGTGCTGACCGTTGACTTCGACCGACTCGGGCTGCGCCCGGGCGAGCGCGTGCTCGACATGGGCTGCGGCGCCGGGCGCCACGCCTTCGAGATGTACAAGCGCGGCGCCGACGTCATCGCCTTCGACCAGGACCCCGACGAGCTGGCCACGGTGCGCGAGTGGTTCGCCGCGATGCGTGACGCCGGCGAGGTCCCGATCGGTGCGGAGGCAGACGTGAAGGAGGGCGACGCCCTCGCCCTGCCCTTCGCCGACGGCGAGTTCGACCGGGTCGTCGCGGCCGAGGTGCTCGAGCACATCCACGCGGACGTCGACGCGATCAAGGAGCTGGTCCGGGTGCTGCGCCCGGGCGGCTCCCTGGCGATCTCGGTGCCGCGCTGGCTGCCCGAGATCGTCAACTGGAAGCTCTCCGACGACTACCACAACGCCGAGGGCGGCCACGTCCGGATCTACACGGCCGAGGAGCTCGTCGACAAGGTCACCAAGGCCGGTCGCTCCAACGACGGCACCCCCGGTGACGCGATGGTCTTCACGGGCAAGGACTACGCCCACGGGCTGCACGCGCCCTACTGGTGGATCAAGTGCGCGGTCGGCGTCACCAACGACGACCACCCGCTCGCCAGGACCTACCACAAGCTCCTGGTGTGGGAGATCATGAAGAACCCCCGGTCGCTCCGGGCGGCAGGCAAGGTCCTCGACCCGCTCATCGGCAAGAGCATGGTGCTCTACTTCACCAAGCCCGACCCGACGCCCGACCCCACGCCCGCCGCATGAGCGGACCCCTCGCCATCGAAGAGATCCTCACCCGGGCGCAGGTCGAGCAGACCGCGGCCTCCATCGCCGCGATGCAGGAGCCGTCGGGAGCCGTCCCGTGGAGCCCCGGTGAGCACACCGACGTGTGGAACCACCTCGAGTCGGCGATGGCCCTGATGGTCGGCGACCAGCGCGGGGCCGCCGAGCGTGCCTTCGCCTGGGTGCGTGCCACGCAGCGGGCCGACGGCTCGTGGCCGATGAAGATCGTCGGGGGAGAGGTCGAGGACCACTCCGGCGAGTCCAACATGTCGGCGTACGTCGCGGTGGCGGTGTGGCACCACTGGCTCGTGACCCGGGACGAGGCGTTCGTCCGCCTCATGTGGCCGACCGTGCGGCGCGCCCTCGACTTCGTCGCGTCGCTGCAGCTGCCCTTCGGCGGCGTCGCCTGGTCGCAGGAGTGGCGCGACGGCAACCCGGCCACGGTCAACGAGGACGCGCTGCTCGCCGGGTCGTCGAGCATCCACCACTCGCTGCGCGCCGGGGTCGCCCTCGCCGAGCTGGTGGGGGAGCCGCAGGTCGAGTGGGAGCTGGCCGGCGGACGCCTGGGCCACGCGCTGCGCGAGCACCGCGACCTGTTCCTCGACAAGTCCGAGTTCTCGATGGACTGGTACTACCCGGTCCTCGGCGGCGCCGTGCGCGGCGAGGCGGCGTACGCCCTGCTCGCCGAGCGGTGGGACACCTTCGTCGAGCCCGGCCTCGGGATCCGCTGCGTGTCCACCAACCCCTGGGTGACCGGCGCCGAGACCTGCGAGCTGGTGATGGCCCTCGACGCCATCGGCGACCGCGACCGCGCGCTGCGGCTCCTCGCCGACATGCAGCACCTGCGCACCGACGAGGGCACCTACTGGACCGGCTACGTGTGGCCCGACGAGGTCAACTGGCCCGACGAGCAGACCACCTACACGGCCGCGGCGGTCGTGCTGGCCGTCGACGCCCTGTCCGGCGGCACGCCCGGCGCCGACATCATGCGCGGTGCCACGCTGCCCGACTTCGCCGAGATCGCCCTGGAGTGCGGGTGCGAGTCGGCCGAGGGATCAGCCGAGCGGGTCGCCGGCCTCGCCCGTCGTACGGCGTAGGACCCGCATCGAGCCGACCGCGTCCACCTCGGTGAAGGCGCCGCTGGCCAGCGCGGGGAGGTAGATGTCCTCGTAGGGCGGGCGGCCGCCGTCGGCCGGGTCGGGGAAGACGTCGTGGATGACGAGCACCCCGCCCGCCATGACCCGGTGCGCCCAGCCGCGGAAGTCGGCGCGCGCGGGCTCCACGCCGTGGCCACCGTCGATGAAGAGCAGCGACAGCGGCGTGCGCCACCACCGGCTCACCGTCTCGGACCGACCGACGACCGCGACGACCTGGTCCTCCAGCCCCGCGCCGGCGACGGTGCGCCGGAAGGTGGGCAGCGTGTCCATCACGCCGAGGTCGGGGTCGACGAGGCTGTCGTCGTGGTGCTCCCAGCCGGACTGGTTCTCCTCCGAGCCGCGGTGGTGGTCGACGGTGAAGACGGTGCCGCCGACCTCGCGGGCCGCACCACCGAGCCAGATCGCGGACTTGCCGCAGTAGGTCCCGACCTCCAGCGCCGGGCCGTGGGGCAGCCGGTCGCGCGCCCACGCGTGCAGCAGCGCGCCCTCGTCCTCGGGCATGAAGCCCTTGGCGGCGCGGGCGTGGACCAGCAGGTCCTCGGGGAGGGAGCCGGGGAGGGTCACGGGCTAGGCGCCCTGCTCGACCGACGGGCCGTCGAGGTCCTCGGGCTCGACGCCGCTGTCGGCCTCGAGGCCGTGGCGCCAGGTGTTCCAGTGCCAGGTGAGGTAGCGGTCGACGGCGCGCACGGCGTGGGCGCTGCGGAGGGAGTGGAAGACGTCGAAGGCGTGCTGGGCGCCGGGCAGCTCGGCGTAGACCACCGACTTCTTCGAGGTGCGCCGCAGCTCGGCGACGAACATCCGAGCCTGGTCGACGGCCACGAGGCTGTCGAGCTCGCCGTGGATCACGAAGAAGTCCGGGGCATCGGGGGTGATCCGCAGGATCGGCGACGCGGCCTCGTAGAGGTCCGGTGCGTCGGTCCACGTCGTCTGCATCACTCGCGGGCCGAGGAAGGTGTCGCGCATCCCGATCGCGTTGGTCAGCCCGGTGGAGCCGGCGAAGTCGTAGACGCCGTAGAACGGGACGGCCGCCTGCACGCTGGTGTCGGCGTCCTCGAAGCCCGGCTGGAAGTCGGGGTCGCCCGGCGTCAGCGCTGCCAGCGCGGTGAGGTGGCCGCCGGCGGAGCCGCCGGTGATCGCGAGGTAGTCGGGGTTGCCGCCGTAGTCGGCGATGTGGGCGCGGACCCAGGCGATGGCGCGCTTGACGTCGACGATGTGGGCCGGCCAGGCGTCGCGGGGGGAGAGGCGGTAGTTGATCGCCACGCACACCCAGCCCTGGGCGGCCATCCGGTTCATCAGCGGGCGGCCCTGGTGCTCCTTCGCGCCGACCGACCACGCCCCGCCGTGCACCTGGAGCAGCACCGGCGCGTCCGTGATCGCGTCCTCGCCGGCCGGGAGGTAGAGGTCGAGGTGGCCGCGCCTGCCGGCGTCGGTGTAGGACAGGTTGCGGATGACCCGCACGCCGTCGTCGCTGAAGTCGAAGGGACGGGCCAGGTGCCGCCACCGCGTGGCCAGGTCGGCGGGATCCGGCACCTCGTCGAGCTGCTCGACGTAGTCGACGCCGAGGCCCTCGACCAGCGCCTCCTCGAGGCTGTCGGCGGCCTGCTGGCTCCGACGCACCATGCGGGTCAGGCCGAGCGCGCTGGCGCCCGCGAGGGCGAGCCCGGCCTTCGCGCGGAAGCCCTTGCGGCGACCGCGGGGCAGGTGGGCCGCCGCGTCGAGCGCGGTCAGCGCCAGCATCTGCGGCGCTGTCTCGTTGAAGACGAAGCCCGCGAGGAAGGACCCCACGCCCGACCGCTGCCCGCGGGCCGGACGTACGGCGTTGGCGGTCAGGGCGGCGATGACACTCTGGCGACCGAGGAAGCTCACCCCACCAACCTACTTGCCAGTACACCCCAGCACGAACGGGCCCGGAGTGCGGACCTCAGGCCGTCGGGCGGAGGTGGGCGGCGAGGAAGCCGAGCACCGCGTCGACCCCGGCCTGCTGCCGGTGCGCGGTCACGGTGGAGTGGCCCTTGCCCTCGAGCTCGACGCGGATGAAGGCGTCGCCGAGCTCGGTGGTGAGCGTGTCGAAGCGCTTGCCGACGGCAGGGTCAGAGCGGTAGCGCAACCCGAGCACCTGCTGCCCGGCCGCGCACCGGCCCTTCACGATGGCGAGGTCGCCGGGGGAGAGGTTGAGGTCGCGCGAGCGGCCGGGCGTGACGGCGAAGGGGGCACTGGGCTGGCACAGCACGGGCGCGGCGACGGAGTCGCCGACCATCATGGCCAGCGCGAAGCCGCCGGTGAAGCACATGCCCAGGGCGCCGACGCCCGGCCCGCCGAGCTCGGCGTGCAGCTCCCGGGCCAGCGAGCGCAGCCATCCCGCCACGGGCGCCGTCTCGCCGGTGCGCAGCTTGGTGAACTCCCGGCTGATGCACACCTGGCCCAGGGCCCTCGCCGTCGAGCCGGCCGTCATGGCCGCGCCATCGGTGCCGAAGAGGCTGGGCATGACCACGGTGTGGCCGGCGTCCACCACCTCATCGCCGAACGTCGCGACCTCCGGCGTGATGCCGGGGATCTCGTGGATGACGACGACCCCGGGTCCGCTGCCGCGTCGGTACGTCGGGTGGGTCGTGCCGTCGTACGTGTGGGAGCCGCGGGTCCAGCCGTCGGGGAACGTCATGCGCGCAGTCTGGCGCACCCGGCCGACCAGGCCGATGAGAACGACCAGGCCGACCAGAACGACTAGCCGACCAGAACGACTAGAAGGTGTAGCCGAAGGCCTCGAGGTCGTCGGCGTAGACCTCGGCGACCTTGGCGCGGGTCGCGTCGGAGTAATAGTCGCGATAGCTGCCGTGCGGCGACCGGTTGCGGTGCGGGATCGCGGTCGGCGAGCCCCCGAGGTGGCGCTCGACCTGCTCGAGGTCGACGGCGAAGGTCTCCGTGCGGCCCACGAAGTCGACCTCGCGGCCCGGTGCGCGGAGGTAGTCGACCTGGGGGCGCCCGACGCGCGGCAGCTCCTCGGTGCCGCGCATCACGAACTCCTCGAAGCCCGAGTAGGCCGCGGCCGCGCGCCACATGTCGTTGCCGCGCATCCTTGTGGCCTGCTCACCCTGCGGCTTGCCGCTGGACGGGCCCCACTCCCGGTCCCAGTCCTCGATCATCGACCACCACGAGACCATCCGGGCCCACGGGTTGCGGACGAAGGCGAAGGACCAGTACTCGACCGTGTGCGGCTCAGCGCGCAGGATCCGCTCGTACGGCGCGTGCCGGCCCAGCGGCGGCGAAGCGCCCGGGGTCTTGCTCCGCGCGTCGGGGCAGCAGCGCTCGAACGCCACGCCCACCGAGACGCCGCCCGTCTTGGGCACGTGCACGAAGAGTGCGCGCCTGGCGTCGGAGATCAGCACGGGCGAGAGGCTAGCCCACGCACGCGTGACAGGTCGGACCGATGGTGGATGATCGCCGGGTGATGACGTTCCTCGGGCTGGGTCCCGGACAGGACTTCGTGCTGCTCGCGCTGCCCAAGACCGCGAGCACGTCGCTGGAGCGCACCCTGTCGCCGTACGCCACCGAGGTCGTCAGCTCGCCACCCTCCCGCAAGCACCTCCCGGCCCGCGGCTTCGTGCACACCGTGGCGCACGAGCTCGCCGACCGGGGGCACCCGCGGGAGTCCTACGAGCTCGTCACCATGTTCCGCGAACCGATCGCCTGGCTGGAGTCGTGGTGGCGCTACCGCGCGCGCGACGACAGCCGGCAGTCGACCGCCGACCTGTCCTTCGACGACTTCGCGCGGCACTACCTCGCCGACGACCCGGACGCCCCGGTCCCGCGCGGGCGGCCCGCGAAGTTCATCCACGCGCAGGGGGCGGTCGCGGTCGACCGGGTCTTCAGCGTCGATCGCCCCGACGTGTGGTCGGCGTGGTTCGCCGGGCGGGTCGGCGTGCCGCTGGAGTTCGAGCGCCGCAACGCGTCCGCCGCCGAGCGGGGCGGGCTCACCCCGGCGACGCGGGCGGCGCTAGAGGCGCACTTCGCCCCGGAGTACGACGTCTGGCGCCGGCTCGCCGACACGGGCCAGTGGTCGGGCGCGCGCGGCACCCGGCTGGCGGCTCAGTAGGTGTAGCCGAAGATCTCGATGTCCTCGGCGTAGACCTCGGCGATCCGCTGGCGGGTCTCGTCGGTGAAGTAGTCGTGGTAGGTGCCGTGCTTGGACTTGTTCTTGTGCACCGGCACGGTCGGCTCGAGGCCGAGCTGCACCTGCACGCGCTGGAGGTCCTCGACGAAGTTCTCGGTGCGACCGACGAAGTCGACCTCGCGGCCGAACCTGGGTGCGCGCAGGTAGCTGATCTGGGGCGTGCCGACGCGGGGGAGCTCCTCGGTGCCGCGCATGACGAACTCGTCGAAGCCCGAGTAGGCGGCTGCGGCGCGCCACATCTCGTTGCCGTCGCGCATCGAGTTGTGCTTGACGTCCTGCGGCTTGCCGCTGCTCGGTCCGTGGCGGCGGTCCCAGGCCGCGATCATCGAGTACCAGGAGACCATCCGGGCCCACGGGTTGCGGACGAAGCCGAAGGTCCAGTAGTCGATCACCTGCGGCTCGTGCTTGAGGATCTTGCCCAGCGTGGCGTGCCGACCGAGGGCGGGACGCGCCTTGCGGGCGTCCGCACAGGCCTCCTTGACCGTCTCCTCGACCGACACGCCGCCGGTCTTCGGGACGTGGACGAAGAGGACCTGCCGGGAGTCGGAGATGAGCACGCGGTGAGGCTATCCCAACGGGCGAGGCCGTCGTCCGCGTCCGTGGCTAGCATCCTCGGATGCCGCCCCACGACGTCACGAACGGCTACCGTCCCGCCGCCAAGGTGCTGCACTGGCTGACCGTGCTCGCGCTGGGGGCCCAGCTGGCGGTGGGCTACGTGATGGACGCCGACGACTCCGGCCACGGCCGCGGTCGGGGCCGCGGGGGCGAGAGCGGGCGCGGCCGGGGACGCGGCGGGGAGTCGGAGGGCTACCTCGACGACCCCGACACGCTGGTCAAGGTCCACGTCGCGCTGGGGCTGACCATCCTGGTGCTGGCGGTGGCCCGGGTGGTGTGGCGCCGGGTGGCCGGCCTGCCGCCGTGGGCCGAGCAGCTGACGCCCGCGCAGCGGAGCCTCGCCACGTGGACCGAGCGCGTCCTGCTCGCCACCTTGTTCGTGATCCCGGTCACCGGTCTCGCGCTCGTCGCGTCGGGGGACGACGACCTGCTCTGGCCGCACGTGACCGGGCACCTCGTCTTCTTCGCGGCCCTCGTCGCCCACGTCGGGCTCGTGGCCCGGCGCCGGCTGCTTCCCCGGATGCTGCCCAGAGGCTGACTCAGCGCTCCAGCGGCCAGCCGCGCTGCGCCCAGCCGTTGGTGCCACCGGCGACGTTGAGGGCGGAGAGACCCTCGGCGCGCAGGTGGTCGACGACCTGGCGGCTGCGGCCGCCGACGGCGCAGACGACGAAGAAGGGGGTGTCGCGCGGCAGCTCGGCGATCCGCGCTGGGATGTCGTTCATCGGGATGTGGACCGCGCCGGGCACGCGCCCGCCGGCCACCTCGTCCGCCTCGCGCACGTCGACGACGTACGCCCCCTGGCTGTGTGCGGCGGCGAAGTCGTCGAGGTCGACCTCGTCCTGGGGGCCGTTGGCCGCGGCCTCCTGTGCGGCCTGCGCCTCCTGGCGCACGGCGTCCATGTCGAGCTCGCGGGCCTGGCTGATCACCCCGGCGAGCGCCTGGGGCGGCAGCGCGCCGGCCTGGTTGAAGAGCAGGACACCGTCGCGGAAGAGCATCAACGTGGGGATCGAGGTGATCGCGGCCATCTGGGCCAGCTGCTGCTCGGCCTCGGTGTCGACCTTGCCGAACACGATGTCGGGGTTGTCCTCCGACGCCTTCTCGTAGACGGGCGCGAACTGACGGCACGGGCCGCACCACGCAGCCCAGAAGTCGACGAGGACGATGCCCTCACCGCTCACGGTCTGCTCGAAGTCGGCCAGGGTCAGCTCACGCGTGCTCATGCCTCAAGCCTGCCACGACGTCCACGCCGACCCACGTCCGCGGGCTACCAGCCGCGCTCGCGCCACTCCTCGAGGTGCGGGCGCTCGTTGCCGAGCACCGAGTCGCTGCCGTGGCCGGGGTAGAACCAGGTCTCGTCGGGCAGCCGCTCGAAGATCTTGGTCTCCACCTCGCCGAGCAGCTGGGTGAAGAGGGCGGCCGCGTCGTCGCCCCGGGTGGCGCCGACGCCGCCGGGGAACAGGCAGTCGCCGGTGAAGAGGTGGGGCGTCGGGGCGATCGAGGTGTCGTCGACCAGGAGGCAGATCGACCCCGGTGTGTGGCCCGCGACCGGGATCACCTGCAGGTCGCACGTGCCGACCGCGATCTTGTCGCCCGCCCCCACCCGGCGGTCCACGGCCACACCCGTCTGCTCCTCGATCGCGTCGGCGTCGGGCTCCCCGGCGACGACGACCGCCCCCGGGTGTGCGGCCTTGACGGCGGCCAGCGCGCGGTGGTGGTCCCAGTGCTGGTGCGTGGTGACGATCGAGGTGAGGGACCGGTCGCCGATCAGCTCCAGCAGGCGCTCGGGCTCGGCCGCGGCGTCGATGAGCACGACTTCGTCGGTCACGCCGCAGTGCAGGATGTAGCAGTTGTTGGACATCGCGGGGTCGACCGCGACCTTCGTCAGCGTCAGGTCGCCGAGCCGCCGGACGTCGGGCTCACCACCCGGTGTCACGTCGCCGGTGTAGTCCTCGTGGTCGTCGGTCACCATGCCTCCACCTCCGGGAGAGCTCCTGCATCGGTCGTGAGTCCCTCGCCGGTGCCCCGGCCGGTGAGCCACCAGCCCAGCGCCGCCGACGTACCGCTGACGACGGGACCGCCGTCGCCCTCGCCGTAGTGCCAGGTGCGGTCGAGCTCGCTCGGCCGCACGCTGAACGGGGCGGGGTAGGGGCGCTTGGTCATGGACTGCAGCAGGAGCACCCGGAAGTCCTCGGGCCAGTCGGCGGGGGAGTAGCCGGCACCGAGGTCGGCGTGGTGGATCTCCACCTCGCGCACCCGCATCAGCACGACGTTGGCCAGCGCGAAGTCCGGGCCGCCCGGGGTCCGCTCGAACCTGCCGTCCCAGTCGTCCGGGTGCATCGCCTCCAGCGCCTCGGAGAACTGCCCGGTCGAGGCGAGGAAGCGGTCGCGGACCACCGTGGGACCCGCCGCGGCGAGCTCGGCGATGTCACTGTCACGAGCCTCGGGCGAGGCGTACATCGGCTGCGGCCGGCCCAGGTGCGCCCCGCGCAGCACACCGGCCAGCCCCTCGGCGTTGAGCGCGAGGTGGGCGATGACGTGGGCACGGGTCCAGCCGGGGAGCAGCGAGGCGCCGGCGTGGTCCGCGTCGGCGAGGCCGTCCACGGTGCGCACGAGCGCCTGGTCGGCACGGGCTATCTGGTCGGGCGAGGGGCGCGCAACGTCGGTCACGGGCCCATCGTGCCACCTCCCGACGCCCACCCGCGCGGGTGATCGATGGGCCGGGTGTCGGTGCCGCGTGAGAGGGTGGAACGGTGAGTCGGGTTGACCCGATTCGCCACCGGGACGAACATGTGTTCGACTCTGACATGCCCGCCAGAACGAGGACCACAGTGGCCGACCAGCTCATCATCCGGGGCGCCCGCGAGCACAACCTCAAGGACGTCTCGCTCGACCTTCCCCGTGACGCGCTCATCGTCTTCACGGGGCTCTCCGGCTCGGGCAAGTCCAGCCTCGCCTTCGACACGATCTTCGCCGAGGGCCAGCGCCGCTACGTCGAGTCGCTGTCGGCCTACGCCCGCCAGTTCCTGGGCCAGATGGACAAGCCCGACGTCGACTTCATCGAGG
>NZ_JAOPWY010000168.1 GCF_025965415.1 Nocardioides sp. | reverse complement strand
GAGTGGGGCCGGTGGTGGTTGTACTCGTGGATCCATGCTGGCAGAGCGGCGAGTCGGGCGGATTCGGAGTTGTAGAACTTCTTGAAGGCCCAGCCCTCGACAAGGGTGCGGTGGAAGCGCTCGATCTTGCCGTTGGTCTGCGGCCGGTAGGCCCGGGTCTTCTTCGGCGTGATCCCTAGCTCGAGGCAAGTGTCACGCCACAGGTTCGACTTGTAGCAGCTGCCGTTGTCGCTCAGCACCCTCTGCACGGTGACGCCACGCTCGGCGAACCAGGCCACCGCATTGCGCAGCACGTCCGTGGCGGTCTCCTTCGTCTCGTCATCACGCGCTTCGACGTACGCGACGCGGGAGTGGTCGTCGATCACGGTGTGCAAGTAGCAGATCCCGATCACGGGGTTGCGCGACTTTGTCCGCGGTGTGCCGGTGCGAGCAACGGTTGATGACCGGTTCTTCTCACCTTGCTGGCGTCCGACGTAACGCCAGCCGCCACCGTCAGGGACACGGCCGAGCTTCTTGACGTCGACATGGATCAGGTCGCCAGGGTGCTCGTGTTCGTAGCGGCGGATCGGCTCGCCGGTGGCGCGGTCGATGTGGGTGAGGCGGTTGAGTCGGCAGCGGACCAGGACCGCGTGCACGGTTGAGGAGGGCATACCGAGCCGGTCGCCGATCTCGACCGGGCCGAGTCGTTGCTTCCAGCGCAGGTGCACGATCTTGCGCACCACCGGCGCCGGCGTTCGATTCGGCACACGATGTGGTGCCGAGGACCGATCCAGCATCCCGGCCGGACCCTCGTCGCGGTAACGGTCAGCCCACTTCTTCGCGGTGCGCCACGAGACGTCGTAGCGCTCCGCTGCGCGGGCCGGAGGCCAGCCCCGATCAACGATGAGACGAGCGAGTCGAAGTCGCGAGCGAGGGGTCAGCGCCGCATTGGCATGGGTAGCGTGTGACACGAAGGCCTCCTGGGTGGCGGAGCGGTTCCTAGATAGCTCCACTCCACACCGGGGAGGCCTTCGCCCATCTACAGATCAGACCGTGTCGTCGCAGGATCTCGACCAACGTGCCTGGGCATCACACCTAGGCGGTCAGTCGAACCACTTGCGGTCCATCGCCACGATCCAGCGGCGTCGCGGGTGCTCGGTGATCGACCAGAGCCGGTCGGTCGACGGCCAGTAGCTCAGGTCCTCGGGCCCCATCGGCAGCGCCCAGCGGTGGACGCGCATCGAGCCGGGCTCACCCGAGCACACGGTCCCGGGCATCCAGGGCCCGTGGGAGACGGTGACGTGGTAGCGGCCGGCTGCGATCACCGCGCCCTGCATCTGCCGCACGCCGCCCTCGTCGATGGCGAGGGGCCGGGAGAACCCGTCGTCGCCGACCGCGAGCTGCCACGTCTGCGGGTCGAGGGGGTATCGGGCCAGGCGGGTCGTGGCGTCCGGGCCGAGGGCGTACTCACCGGCGACCAGCGCGGGCGGGTCCGAGCGCCGGTCGAGGGACATGAACGAGTAGCGGAGCTTCTCGTGGCCCTCGTCGGTGTAGGCCTGGTAGGTGAAGCGCACCGGCAGGACGTAGCGGTGGCCGAAGGAGTGGAGCCGGTTGCCCTCGAGGCCCAGCTTGTCCGGGTGGTCGTCGTCACCGACGACGCGCATGATGTCGTCGACCCGGGCCGTGACGAAGCCGCGGTTGGTGGCCGCGATGTGGAGGTAGGGCCCGGCCCAGACCACGCCGCCGGCGTGGATGCTCATCGGCTTGAGGACGAGGTGGCCGTCCTCGTCGAAGACGGGTGAGACCAGCAGGACGTGGCGGTAGGTGCCCGAGTCGAGGTCGACGAAGGTGACCCGCGACCCGCGCTTGATGCCGTCCTTGCCGGTGCTGTACCAGGTCGCCACCACCAGCCGGCGCCCGTCGCCGGCCCGGGTCTGGAAGGCCTCGGTGTCGGAGGCGTCGGCGCTGGTCGAGATGCCCTGCGGGTACCAGAGCTCGTCGCGCTCGTCGTAGGCGTCCCAGCGGTACGCCTCCCGCACCGCCCGCCCCAGCAGCCGCGGCATGCGCGCCCGGCGGACGCCGTACTTCAGGTCGCCGAGCAGCCCGTCGAGGCCCGTCGGCTCGCCCAGCACCTCCGCCAGCGCGGCGATCTCGCGGACGTTCTCGTCCGTGCGCTGCAGGTGCACGCCCTCGACGTACGGCGACTCCGAGGCGGTGGGGCGGGACGGGTCGGGCTCGCCGGGGGGACGCATGTCATCGACCCTAGCCACGGGCGGGGTCGCGGTGGTCCTCCCGTTCCCCCCTCGGGGTAGTCCGCATCAAGTGGCTCGTCTGCCGCCTCGTACGACGAGTCAGTTGATGCGGACTATCCGGGGGGCGTCGGGAATCGCGGGCCGCCCTTCGTCCCCAGGGCAGCTTCCGAGGGTGTCGTCCACAGGGAGCGCATGCGAGCCTCCTCAGGCGTCGGCGGAGACGGCTGCGCTTGGCGGATGGACGATCAGCGACCTTCTGCATGGCAACCGCGGCCCAACGGCCTCGTGGTCCCTCTTGGTCTGGACCCGACAGGCAAAAAGGGCCCGACGCGCAACCAGGCGCGCGGTCCACGATGGCGGCAGACCTCACGGGGCAGGTACGTCCCGGCCTCGACGCAACAGTCCATCCATCAGCACATCCTTGAGCAGGGAGCGCGCATCCGATCGCATGGGGCGGTCACGGGCTGGGCCGGTCTTCGGTTCCGTGGTGCGCGGTACTTCGACGCTGCCGCGCAGGCTCCAGCAGGTGCGTTTGCCCCGGTGCCCCTGATCACCGGAGCAGCGTTGCTCCGGCCGGATGCCCGGGTGGATGTTCGTCGTGAGCAGCTTGCGACGGCCGAACGCGAGCTCGTGGACGGGATCTGGGTGACGACGCCCGCGAGGGCCCTGTTCGACGAGGTACGCCGACACCGTCGGCTCCGCCAGGCGGTCGCCGACATCGAGGTCGCCGTCGCGGCCGGACTGCTGACGTTCGACGAGTTCGCCGCCTACGTGGCGACGCGGAACCCGTGGGCGGGCATCGGTTTCGCGCGCGAGGCGGTCACCCTCGCCGGACTCGGGTGCTGGTCGCGACCCGAGGTGGGGATGGCACTCACCTGGATCCTGGATGCGGGTCTGGCGCGTCCGCTGTGCAATGTCCCGGTGTTCGACCTCAGCGGCCACCTCATCGCGATCGTGGATCTGTTCGACCCGGAGGCGGGGTGCGTCGGCGAGTACCAAGGAGCGGAGCACAAGGACGGGGACAGGCACCGCAGGGACGTGGCGCGTGAGCAGGGCCTGCGCGACGCCGGCCTCGAGTGTTTCGAGGTGGTCGGCGGTGATCTGGCCGACCGTGACCTGGTCGCCAAGCGCATGCACGCGGCTCGCAGCCGGTCGCAGTTCCGCCGCCCGGCCGATCGCCTGTGGACGCTGGAACAGCCCGCGTGGTGGCCCGGGTGGGCCGCGGCGCACGGCCTCTGACCCGCCCGTGGTGCGGATAGTCCGCATCAAGAGGCTCCTCGGGGGACTGCTCGAGGGAGTCAGTTGATGCGGACTACTCGGGTGGGGAAGGCCGGGGAGGGGACAATGATCCCCGTGAGAGCCATCTTCTTCGACGAGGACGACGCGCAGGCGGTCGTCGCGCGGTTGCGCGCAGACGGCTTCGAGGCGACCATCGAGCGCGAGCGGCTCGCGGGCGAGGACGACGACGAGGGCCACCCGTGGGCGGTGGTGAGCGACGCGCCGGCCTTCATGCTCGAGGTGCTGGTCGACACTCACGACGGGTGGCTCGACGAGGAGGACGACGCGCCGCCGATCGCGCCGCCGCTCGTCCTCCCGGCCGCGCCGAAGCGGGTCAAGCGCCCCGACCTAGGCTGGAGCCCATGACCGACCGTCGCCTCCTGCTCGTCCACGCCCACCCCGACGACGAGTCCATCAACAACGGGGCCACCATGGCCCGCTACGTCGACGAGGGCGCGGGCGTCACGCTCGTCACCTGCACCGCCGGCGAGATGGGCGAGGTGCTCGTCCCCGACCTGGCCTACCTGGCCTACGACGACCAGGGCGGGCTCGGCGAGCACCGCCGCGGCGAGCTCGACGAGGCGATGAAGGTGCTCGGCGTGACCGACCACCGCTTCCTCGGGGGCTTCGGGCGCTTCCACGACTCCGGCATGGCCTGGCACGAGGACGGCCACGCGATCGCCGCCGAGGTCGTCCCGGACAGCGCGTTCTGGCACGCAGACCTCACCGAGGCCGCCGACGAGCTGGTCAAGGTCATCCGCGAGGTGCGACCCCAGGTGCTCGTGACCTACGACCAGTTCGGCGGCTACGGCCACCCCGACCACATCCAGGCGCACCGCGTGGCGATGTACGGCGCCATGCTGGCGGCGGCGCCGTCGTACAGGCTCGACCTCGGCGAGCCGCACGACATCGCGAAGGTCTACTGGACCGCGATGAGCGAGTCGCGGATGCGCGAGAGCCTCCGCGCGCTGCGCGAGGCCGGCGACACCGAGACGTTCGCCGGGATGGAGCCCGACGGCAAGCTGCCGCCGTTCGTGACCCCCGACGAGCTGATCAGCGCCCGCGTCGACGGCAAGGAGACCGTCGGTCGCAAGATGGACGCGCTCGCCAAGCACGCCACCCAGGTCCAGACCGACGGACCGTTCTTCTCCGGCGCCGAGAGCGGCCACTCGTGGTGGTCCGAGGAGTACTACCGCCTGGTGAAGGGCACCCCCGGCCCGCTGGACGCCGACGGGTTCGAGGAGGACCTCTTCGCCGGTCTGTGAGGTTGCTGCTGGCCCTGCCCGTGGGGGCGGTCTCCGGCGTGGCCGGCACACTCGTCCACCAGCACTGGTGGGGGCTGGCGCTCGCGCTCGGGACCGGACTGGTGGTGCTCGGGTGGCTGCCGCCCGGCGTCGCACGCGTCGCCTTCGCGGTCGGCTGGTGCCTGGTCGTCACGCGGGGCACGCTGGAGCGACCGGCGGGCGGCTTCCTCATCGGCTCCGATGCTCCCGGCTGGTCGTTCCTGGCGGGCTCCTTCGTGCTGCTCGTCGCCGCGCTGGTGACCGTGGGGTCGCGTCGGGGGCACGCCGAGGATCACGGAGTTCGGGGTCCGGCCACCTAAACTCGCGCCGTGGCGACGAACCCCCAGAGCACTGACGGGCAGCCCCGCGACAAGGCGGGCGCCTCCGTCGTCGTGTGGTTGCTGCTCGGCCTCGTGGTGCTCTTCGGCGGGCTGTACGTCGTCGCGCACTACGCCGCCGGCGACAAGGTCCCGCGCAACACGACCGTCTCCGGTGTCCGCATCGGAGGGCACCCCCAGGCCGAGGCGGCGCAGCGGCTCGAGGCCGGCCTGGCCGACAAGGTCGCGCGTGACATCACCACCACCGTCGACGGCCAGCCGGTCGCGATCGACCCGGCCGCCGCCGGCCTGCAGGTCGACTACGACGCCTCGGTCGCCGAGGCCGGGGGCGAGGAGAGCTGGGACCCGGTCCGGCTCTGGAACTACTTCACCGGCGGCGACACGTTCGAGGCCGAGGTCACGGTCGACGACGCCACCTTCAACGCCTACCTCGCGACCCTCGACGAGCAGTACGGCGCGGCTCCGCGCGACGGTGCCGTCGGCTTCGAGGGCAACCGGGTCACCACGACCGAGGCCCGCACCGGAGCGGCCCTCGACCCCGCGACCACGCTGGCGGCCCTGCGCGGCGCGTTCCTCGCGGACGCCCCCGATGCCGTGGCGCTGGAGATGGCGGACGTGGTCCCCGCCATCGACGAGGGTGACGTCCAGGAGGCGCTCGACGCCTTCGCGTCGCCGGCCGTCGCAGCGCCGGTGGTGCTCAGCTTCGAGGGCTCCGACGTCAAGGTCTTCCCGGGCGACTACACGGCGGCCCTCAGCCTGGTGCCCACCGACGGCGAGCTGGTGCCGACCCTCGACGCGGCGAAGCTGTCCGAGGTGGTGGCCTCCCGGGTCACCAACGGTGCCCCGATCGACGCGACCATCGCCCTGGTCGGCGGGCGCCCGCAGGTGATCCCCGCCAAGCCCGGCGTGACCTTCGACCAGGCCGAGCTCGAGTCGGGCTTCCTCGCCGCGGTCGCCCAGCCGCAGGGCCAGCGGACGCTCGCGCTCACCGCCAAGGTCGCGCGGCCGGCGTTCACCACCAAGGACGCCCGCGCGCTGAAGGTCACCGAGCAGGTGTCGACCTTCACGACCTACTTCCCCTACGCCGAGTACCGCAACATCAACATCGGCCGCGCCGCCGAGCTCATCAACGGCACGCTGCTCAAGCCGGGCGAGACCTTCTCCCTCAACGACACGGTCGGCGAGCGCACCGAGGCCAACGGCTTCACCAAGGGCTACGTCATCAGCGACGGCATCCTCGTCCAGGACCTCGGCGGCGGCGTCTCCCAGATGGCGACCACGACCTTCAACGCGATGTTCTTCGCCGGCCTCGAGGACGTCGAGCACAAGCCGCACTCCTTCTACATCGACCGCTACCCGGTCGGGCGCGAGGCCACGGTCGCCTGGGGTGCGGTCGACCTGCGCTTCACCAACGACACGCCGTACGGTGTCCTGATCCAGGCCAGCGTCACGCCGTCCACGCCCTCGTCGTCCGGCGTCGCCACGGTCAGCATGTACTCCACGAAGTGGTGGGACATCACGACCAGCACCGGTGAGCGCTACAACCTCACCCCGGCCAAGACGCGCCGGATCGACAGCCTGACCTGCCACGCCAACACCGGCTACGGCGGCTTCGACATCGACGTCGTCCGCTACTTCACGCCCGTCGGCGCCAACACCGGGTCGCGCGACGACGAGGTCTTCCACACGACCTACACGCCCAGCGACACGGTGATCTGCACCAACCCCGACGCCGTCGACGAGTGACGAGCACCGCTGGTCGAGCAGCGAGCGGAGCGAGCGTGTCGTGCTCGAGGTCCTAGGGCGTCAGGCGGTGCAGGTCGCGCGGGAAGAGCGTGACCTCGCGGATGTTGGTCGCCTCCACCAGGCGGCCCACCCAGCGCTCCAGCCCGATCGCGAACCCGCCGTGCGGGGGCATCCCGTGCCGGAAGGCCTGCAGGTAGGCGTCGTACGCCGCCGGGTCCTCGCCGCGGGCCCGGATGGCCGCCTCGTAGTCCGAGAGCCGGTGGAGGCGCTGGCCGCCCGTCACCAGCTCGAGCCCGCGGAAGAGCAGGTCGAAGCTGTTGGACCACCGTCCGTCGCCGGGCTGCGGGTGCGTGTAGAAGGGTCGCTTGGTCATCGGGTAGCCCTCGACGGCCAGCAGCTCGGAGCCGTGCTCGGCGAGCGCCCACGCGCCGAGGGCGCGCTCGTGCTCGGGCGCGAGGTCGGGCTCGTCGGCCGGGGCGCCGACCAGGGCGAGCGCGTCGGCGAAGTGCACGACCGGGATCTCCTCGGGCACGACCGGCAACCGGCGCCGGTGCGCGCGAGGGCCGAGTCCTCCTGCGCGACCGCGCCCACCACCCCGGCCAGCACCTCCCGCAGGATGCGCAGCACGTCACGGTGGTCGTCGATGAAGCCGAGCTCGACGTCGAGCGAGCGGTACTCCGCGAGGTGCCGGACGGTGTCGTGCGGCTCGGCGCGGAACACCGGCCCCACCTCGTAGACCCGCTCGAAGACACCCACCAGCTGCTGCTTGTAGAACTGCGGGCTCTGCGCGAGGTAGGCCGGGCGCCCGAAGTAGTCGACGGCGAACACGTTGGCCCCCGACTCCGTGGCCGACTCGACGAACTTCGGGGTCGCGACCTCGGTGAAGCCGAGCCCGTCGAGGGTAGACCGGAAGCCGCGCAGCGATGCGGCCGCGAGCTCCCACCGGGCCCGCTGGGCGGGGTGGCGCCACAGCACGGGTGCGTGGTCGAGCAGCGTCGACAGCGAGACGTCGAGGGACGGGCGCCACAGCTCCGCCGGGGGTGTGAGGGCGTCCTCGGTCAGTGGCTCCACCCTCGGGTCGGTGACCTCGACGCCGCCGGGCGCCTGGGCGTTGGGGGTGGCCGTGCCGATGACACGGACGGTGGTCTCCTCGGGAGGTACGGCGGCACCTGCCGGCAGCACCACCTGGGCGAGGCCGCTGCGGTCGCGCAGCACGAGGAAGGTGACGCGGGACAGCGCTCGGCGACGGTGCACCCAGCCCTCGAGGGTGACCTCGCTGCCGGGAGTCGAGATGGACAGGTCGTGGCAGAGCGTTCTCGTCCGTGGGGTGGTCATGGATCCTCCTGGGTCGTGAGGCCCTGGAGGTGTGGGCGGGGGCTACGTCGCGGTGCCACCACACCTTCGCCGGCGGATCCCCGCGGGGTCCCGGCCTCTCGTCGGTGACGCCGTACGCGCGGACGACCGCTGCTCTGCCCCGCCGGGGAGGGGGTTCGTCAGGCCCCACGCTCGTCGGGACAAGCGTAGGACGCAGGGTCGCGGGTGGCGACCGGTTTTGCGCCGCCCGCCCGGTCTAGGGTCGGCGCCATGCTCGTGCACCTGCGACTCACCGTGCCGACCACGCTGAGCGACGACGTCGTCTCCCTGCTCATGCACGAGGACCGTTCCGCCAACCTCACCGTGACCCGGGGAGCCTCGCTGGCCCCCGAAGGCGACCTGGTCGAGTGCGACGTGGCGCGCGAGCTGGTCGGCGAGCTGCTCGACCGGCTCAAGGCCCTGGGGCTGCACGAGACCGGCGGCATCCTGGTCACCACCCCGACGGCGACCCCGTTCGCCGCCGCGCGGCGCCTGGAGCGCTCGGCGCCCGGCGATCCGGACGACGCGGTGATCTGGGAGTCGGTGATCGAGCAGTGCTACGCCGCCAGCCGGCCGACCGTGTCGTTCCACGTCTTCCTCGTGCTCGCGACGCTCCTGGCGGCGATCGCCGTCGTCACCGACTCCTCGGTGCTCGTCATCGGCGCCATGGTGGTCGGACCCGAGTTCGGCACCGTCGCCGCCATCGCCACGGGGATCGTCCTCGGGCGTGCCGGACTGACCTGGCGGGCCGTGCGGCTGCTGCTGATGAGCTTCGCTGTCGCCATCGCGGTCGTCGCTCTGCTCAGCCTGGTCGCCTCGCTCACCGGGCTGGTGTCCACCGACATGGTGACCCGGCCCCGCCCGCAGACCGGCTTCATCTGGCACCCGGACCGGTGGTCCTTCATCGTCGCCCTGATCGCCGGCGCCGCCGGGGTGCTGGCCCTGACCACGGCCCGCGCCAACGCAATGGTGGGAGTCTTCATCTCCGTCACCACCGTGCCCGCCGCCGGCAACCTGGCCCTGGCCATCGGCACGTGGGCCCCGTCGGAGATGCGCGGCTCGATCGCGCAGCTGGCGGTCAACATCGCCGGGATGGTGGTGGCCGGAATCGTGGTGCTGGTGCTGCAGCGACTGATGTGGAGCAGGGTGCTGCGCGTCTCGCAGCGGCTGTTCAGCCGCGCATGACGAGGTAGCGGTTCAGGTGGTGGGTGCGGAACCCGAGCCCGTCGTAGAGCGCCGTCCCCGCCTCGTTGTCGCTCTCCACGTGCAGCCACGCCGTACGCGCTCCGCGGGACGCCCCCCAGTCGAGCAGCTCAGCGATCACGCCCGTGGCCAGGCCCTGCCTGCGGTGCTCGGCCTCCACGTGGAGCGAGTGCAGGCACAGCCAGTCACCGTCCAGCGACGCCTCGCCGGAGGCCGCGCCGCCGCGGAGCCGCACGGTCAGCCGGTCGCCCTGCTCGACGACCTCGGGGTCGTCCGCCCCGCGGCCACCCAGGGCGCGCACGGCACCGGCCACGCCGGTGAGCATCGTGGCGGAGTCGCCCACCCCGAAGGGCTCCCAGCCGAGCTCGCGCAGCCCCTGCTCGACGTCGCCGTCGCGCTCGACCTGCGCCAGCGGCGTACGCCCCAGCCCCTCGTACGACGCCCGCACGCGGGCCGACGCCTCGTCGAGCGGCACCCCGGGGTCGCCCATCGCGAGGGCGGAGTTGGCCCGCTTGAGCAGCCGGCCGCCCATCGGCGGCGCGCTGCGGACGATCCACTCGCCCAGCGGCTCGCGGGTGACCTGGGGCCAGTCGGCGAAGGAGTGCAGCTCCACCTCGCGCGCCGAGACCCGCGCCCGCACGGACGCGCGGGGCGGCACCGGCTTCCCGGTCACCACCGCGGACAGCGGGACCACCACGACACCGTGGCCGTCGCGATCGACCGTCAGGGAGTCCGCGCCCCACGCCGTACAGGTGCCGAGGACGTCGGTGGCGGAGCCGTCGGGGAGCAGGTGGCGCACCACGATCCGCTGCCCCACGACGTGCGGGCCGAGGCCGTGCCTGCCCACGTTCGTCTCGGCGCCGTGGGGTTCCGTCGTGTCGACCACGCCCCGGATACTAGAGTGAACCGCGTACGCCCCCATCCGTGCCCAGCCGTCTTCAGGAGGACCTGGTGACCTACGTCATCGCCCAGCCGTGCGTCGACCTCAAGGACCGCGCGTGCGTCGACGAGTGCCCCGTCGACTGCATCTACGAGGGCAAGCGGATGCTCTACATCCACCCCGACGAGTGCGTCGACTGCGGCGCCTGCGAGCCCGTGTGCCCGGTCGAGGCGATCTTCTACGAGGACGACACCCCGGAGGAGTGGAAGGGCTTCTACGACGCCAACGTCCACTTCTTCGACGACCTCGGCTCGCCCGGCGGCGCCGCCAAGATGGGCGTCATCGACAAGGACCACGAGCTCGTCGCCGCGCTGCCCCCGCAGGAGCACGACGAGTGACTGCCTCCCAGGCCAGGGGGCCGGTCTCCGGCCGGCTCCCGGACTTCCCCTGGGACAAGCTCACCGCCCATGCCGCGATGGCGCGGGCCCACCCCGACGGCGTCTGCGACCTGTCGGTCGGCACCCCGGTCGACCCCACCCCGGCGGTCGTCCAGGACGCGCTGCGGGCCGCGGCCGACTCGCCGGGCTACCCGACGACCATCGGCCTCGAGGCGACGCGGCAGGCCGCGATCGACTGGCTGGCACGCCGCCACGGCGTGAGCGGCCTCGGCCTCGACGGGGTGCTGCCGGTCATCGGCTCCAAGGAGCTGATCGGCTCGATGGCGGTGCACCTGGGCATCGGCCCCGGTGACCTCATCGGCTATCCCGCCCTGGCCTACCCGACGTATGAGGTCGGCGCGGCGCTGGCGGGTGCCGACAGCCTCGCCACCGACTCGCTGACCGCGTTCGGTCCGCGCACGCCGCGGCTGCTGTGGATCAACAGCCCGGCCAACCCCAGCGGCCGCGTGCTGCCGCTCGACCACCTCCGCAAGGTCGTCGACTGGAGCCGCGAGCGCGGCACGATCCTCGTCTCCGACGAGTGCTACCTCGAGTGCGCCTGGGAGGGCGAGGCGCCGCGGTCGATCCTCGATCCCGAGGTCAACGGCGGCTCGCTGAGGGGCATCCTCGCCGTCCACTCGCTGTCCAAGCGCTCCAACCTCGCGGGCTACCGCTGCGCCTTCGTGGCCGGCGACCCCGCCCTCGTCGGCGAGCTGCTCGCGGTCCGCAAGAACCTCGGCCTGCAGATGCCCGGCCCGCAGCAGCGCGCCATGGTCGCCGCGCTCGACGACGACGCTCACGTGGCCGAGCAGCACGCGAGGTACGCCGCCCGCCGGTCCCGGCTGCGCGGGGCCCTGGAGTCCGCGGGCTTCCGCGTCGACCACTCCGAGGCGTCGCTCTACCTCTGGGCCACCCGTGGCGAGGACTGCTGGACGACGGTGTCCGACCTCGCCGAGCGGGGCATCCTCGTCGCGCCGGGCGAGTTCTACGGACCGTCGGGCCGCGAGCACGTGCGGGTCGCCTTCACCGCGACCGACGAGCGGGTCGAGGCCGCGGCCTCCCGCCTCACCGCCTGACACAGGCGTCCCGCCAGCCCCACCGGACCCGGAACCTCTCGCTCGCCAGGGGATGATCGTCGCCGCCCTGGGCAACGCGCTCACCGGTGACTCGCTGCGCGACTACGTCAGCGCCGGCGCGATTCGCGCCGGACGGTGCGGCCCCTGATGCAGGAGGAGGTCTTCACTTTGCGGGCCCGCTGACGGCGCGGCCGGGGCAGGTCAGGTCGGGGCAGGTCGGGGAAGGGTCGGGTCAGTCGATCACGTCGACGTGGACGTGGTCGCGGTGCTCGAGGATCGCCTGGTCGCCGCGGGACGACGACGGGACGCGGTAGTCGGTCCACCCGTCGCCCGAGCGCGACCCGGCGTGCCAGATGCGGTCGTCGAAGATGAGCGTGTTGATGTCGAGGCGGTCGGCGTTGGCGACGAGGTAGGTCGCCATCGCCCAGCCGCGCTGCCTGTTCGCCGCGCTGATCGGACGGAAGAAGATGTCGATCGCGCGGCCCTCGTAGTGCGCGGATCCCTCCATGTGCCCGGTCGAGACGCCCTCGGGCTCGAAGCCGCCGAGCGACAGCGAGCCGAAGCGCGCCTCGAGGTCACGGCGTACGACGGCCGCGCGGTCCACCAGCCCGCTCTCGTCCAGCGTGTCGGGGGCCTCGTCGGCGTCGCCCGGCACGTCGCACCACATGGTCTCCGGTGAGTTGCCGGTCAGCGCGGACGCGAGGGCGCGCCCGTCCTCCTCGTGGTCGGCGTAGGCGTCCGGGTAGGCCGAGCGCTGCACCGCCTGGGCGGCCTCGGTGATCTCCATCTCGCGGTAGCCGTCGATCCTGGCCAGCGCGTCGAAGAAGGCGTTGGTCGCGTAGACCGGGTCCAGCAGCTGCTCGACCGAGCCCCATCCCTGCGACGGGCGCTGCTGGAACAGCCCGACGGAGTCCCGGTCGCCGTAGTCGATGTTGTAGAGCTTCGACTCCTGGAAGGCCGTGGCCAGGGCGATGCTGGCGGCCCGCGCGGGCATGCCGCGCTCGATCGAGATCGCCGTGATCAGCGCGGCGTTCTCGGCCTGCTCGAGGTCGATGTCGACGCTGTGCCCGTCCACCTCGGCGGTGCACCCGCTGGTGTCGAGGATGGACGGCACGCCGCCGCGGTCGACGAGGACCAGCGCGGTCGCCACGGCGCCGAGCGCGACCACCGCGCCGATAGCCGCCGAACGCAGGAACGGCATGCCGGGCGTCGTCTAGTTGGCGTGCAGGGCGGCGTTGAGCGCGATGCCGTCGCCCTTCCACGGCACCGCCTCGATGGCGCCCGTGACCGAGTTGCGGCGGAACAGGATGTTGTCGACGCCCGAGAGCGTCGCGGCCTTCACCACCTGGGGCGTGCCGTCGAGGTCGGTGACCGTCACCTTGGTGCCGGCGGTGACGTAGCAACCGGCCTCGACGACGCAGTCGTCGCCGAGGGAGATCCCGATGCCGGCGTTGGCGCCGATCAGGCAGCGCTCGCCGACGGAGATGACCTCCTTGCCGCCGCCCGACAGCGTGCCCATGATGGACGAGCCGCCGCCGATGTCGGACCCGTCGCCGACCACGACGCCGGCGGAGATCCGGCCTTCGACCATGGAGGCGCCGAGGGTGCCGGCGTTGAAGTTGACGAAGCCCTCGTGCATGACGGTCGTGCCCTCGGCGAGGTGGGCGCCCAGGCGCACGCGGTCGGCGTCGGCGATGCGTACGCCGCTGGGCACGACGTAGTCGGTCATGCGGGGGAACTTGTCGACGCCGAAGACCTGCACGACGTGGCCGGGGACGACGGTGCGCAGCCTGGCGCGGACCTGCTCGAAGCCCTCGACGGAGCACGGGCCGGCGCTGGTCCACACGACGTTGGTGAGCAGCCCGAAGATGCCGTCGAGGTTGACGCCGTGCGGCTGGACGAGGCGGTGAGAGAGCAGGTGGAGCCGCAGCCAGACGTCCTCCGTCGAGGCGGGCGCGGCGTCGAGGTCCGCGATCTCCACGAGCCGCAGCTCGCGCACCACCCCGCGCATGTCGTCGACGCCGCCGTCGAGGTAGGTCAGCTCCTCGGGCGCCTCACCCTCGGTCGCGCCGAGGACGGGGGAGGGGAACCAGGCGTCGAGGACGGTGTCGCCGTGGAGGGTCAGCAGGCCGTAGCCGGAGGCAGCAGTCACGCGCACAGCCTACGGACGCCGCCCCACGCGTCCGGGCGGTGGTCTACTGGCCCGCGCGCCCGTCGACGCACTCGCGCACCAGGTCGGCGTGGCCGCAGTGGCGGGCGTACTCCTCGATCATGTGGACGACGATGTCGCGCACCTCGGTCGGCTCCCCGTGGACGTCGACGACGGCGTCGAGATCGGTGCGGTCGAGCACCTCGCGTGCATGGGAGATCTCCTCCTGCCACCGCGCGTGCGACTCACGCACCAGGTCGTCGTCGGCCTCGGGGAAGTTGAACCCGGCATCCTCGGCCTCGTCCTGGAACAGTCGCGGGAGGTCCATCCGGTCCTCGATCACCCGGCGGAACCAGCTCTGCTCGACGCGGGCCATGTGGCGCACCAGCCCGAGCAGCGAGATGTTGGACGGCGGCACCGCCTTTGTCGCCAGCTGCTCGGCGCTCAGCCCGTCGCACTTCAGCGCGAGGGTGCCGCGGTAGTGCTCGAGGTAGCCGACCAGGCACTCGCGCTCGCCGCGCGTGGGCTGCAGGTCCACCATCCGCGGATCCTGGTCGGCGGGCAGCCACATGCCGTCGTACGCCGCGTTCGTCATGGGGTCAGCCAACCGGCACACACCGAGGTCGTGCAACCGGATTGGGTGCGTCAGGCGTCCGGGACGAACACCTGGTCGACGGGGACCTCGAAGAGCGCCGCGATGCGGAAGGCGAGCGACAGCCGCGGATCGAAGTGCCCCTTCTCGATCGAGATGACCGTCTGACGCGACACCCCGAGCGCCTCGGCGCACTCGGCCTGCGAGAGCCGTGCCTGCTCCCGCAGCGCCTTGAGCCGGTTGTCCATCAGCCCTCCCGGCGCTGCAGGATCGCGTAGCGCGCAGCGCTGTCCGCCATCGCGACGACCACGAACGCCACGGTGGGGACCGGATCGGTGCCGAGCACGGCGGTGGCGGCGGTGGCGATGCCCAGGACGAGGAGCAGGTCGAGGAACGCTCCGCTCGTGGCCTGGGTGATCCACTGCATCTCGACCGAGTCCTCGTGGTGCTCGGGACGGTCGTCCTTCGTGAGCAGCAAGGAGGCCAGGCCGAGCCAGCACGGCAGCGACATCACGCCGAAGGTCACCAGGCGGAGGGTGTCCGCCCCGCCGGTCTGTGCATAGGCCGCGAGGGTGCCGGTCAGCGCGGCCAGGGCCACCCCCACTGCGCCGGTGATGAGCCATCGGGTGCGGATCTCGGTCATGGGTCCCCCTGCGTGGTGTCGGTGCGGTGATGTAAGACTTCTTTGACATGAAGGATGGCGCACCCCAGCCACGGTGTCAAGGTTCCTTGACATCCACCGTCGCTACGGCGCAATCGATTGGCGCGGCCGATCGCGGGCGCCGTACGATCCAGGCAGGCGTCTGAGCCGTCATCAGCGGCGAGCCTCGGGAAGAACGGGTACGGCGATCCGGCCGGCACCTCACTAGAACCCGGCGGGTCCGGCCCGACACAGCCGACACGAGTGGGGACTCCGGTCCCAAGCGAGGTGGTACCGCGGTCGCGCCGGTTCGGCGCAGTCGTCCTCGCGGTTGGTCAACCGCGAGAGAGCCGAGAAGCCGCATGACGTACCCCAAGGTGAGCCACACCGCCCAGGACCAGGCAGCACAGGGCGTGGCGTCCAGCCCCCGCTTCCCGGCGATCGAGGAAGCAGTGCTGGCCTACTGGGAGGCCGACGACACCTTCCGTGCGAGCGTCGAGCAGCGCGACGGCGGCGAGGACGGCGGCAACGAGTTCGTGTTCTACGACGGCCCGCCCTTCGCCAACGGCCTGCCGCACTACGGCCATCTGCTCACCGGCTACGTCAAGGACCTCATCCCGCGCTACCAGACCATGCGCGGGCGCAAGGTGGAGCGCCGCTTCGGCTGGGACACCCACGGGCTGCCCGCCGAGCTGGAGGCGATGCGCCTCAACGGCATCAAGACCACCGACGAGATCGTCGAGCTGGGCATCGAGAAGTTCAACGAGGCCTGCCGCCAGTCGGTGCTGAAGTACACCGGCGAGTGGCGCGACTACGTCACCCGCCAAGCCCGCTGGGTCGACTTCGACAACGACTACCGCACGATGAACCCCGAGTTCATGGAGTCGGTCATGTGGGCCTTCAAGCAGCTGCACGAAAAGGGCCTGGTCTACGAGGGCTTCCGGGTGCTGCCCTACTGCTGGCAGGACGAGACGCCGCTGTCCAACCACGAGCTGCGGATGGACGACGACGTCTACCAGATGCGCCAGGACCCGGCCGTCACCGTCGGCTACGACGTCACCACCCCCGGCGAGCTCCAGCACGTCAAGGTGCTCGTCTGGACGACGACCCCGTGGACCCTGCCCTCCAACCTCGCCGTGATGGTCGGCGAGGACATCGAGTACGTCGTCGTGGAGTCCGCCGCGCCCACCGGCAGTCCCGAGCGCTACCTGATCGCCGACGCCCGCCTGGCGTCGTACAAGCGCGAGCTCTATCCCGACGCCGACGAGCCCACGGTCGTCTCCCGCCACACCGGCGCCGAGCTGGTCGGCCTGGAGTACGCCCCGCCGTTCACCTACTACGCCGGTCACGAGCGCGCCTTCCGGCTCGTGCCCGCCGAGTTCGTCACGACCACCGACGGCACCGGGCTGGTGCACACCGCCGGCGCCTTCGGTGAGGACGACAAGGTCGTCACCGACCGCGAGGGCATCGAGGCGGTCATGCCGGTCGGCAAGGACGGTCGCTTCACGTTCCCGGTCATCGACTACGAGGGCATGCAGGTCTTCGAGGCCAACCTCCAGATCATCGACCACCTCAAGGCCGCGACCCGCGGCGAGGGGCCCACCGGGTCGGTCACGCCCGGCACCGTGCTGGTGCGACGCGAGACCTACGACCACTCCTACCCGCACTGCTGGCGCTGCCGGCAGCCCCTGATCTACAAGGGCGTCTCGTCGTGGTTCGTCGAGGTCACCAAGGTCAAGGAGCGCCTGATCGCGCTCAACCAGGACATCCGCTGGGTGCCCGAGCACATCAAGGACGGCCAGTTCGGCAAGTGGCTGGAGAACGCCCGCGACTGGTCGATCACCCGCAACCGCTTCTGGGGCTCGCCGGTCCCGGTGTGGAAGTCCGACGACGAGCACTACCCGCGCCTCGACGTCTACGGCTCCTTCGAGGAGATCGAGCGCGACTTCGGCCGGCTGCCGGTCGACAAGGACGGCAACCCCGACCTGCACCGGCCGTTCGTCGACGAGCTGACCCGTCCCAACCCCGACGACCCTCGCTCGCCCGAGGAGGGCCAGTCCACGATGCGCCGCGTCACCGACGTCCTCGACGTCTGGTTCGACTCGGGCTCGATGTCGTTCGCCCAGGTGCACTACCCGTTCGAGAACAAGGACTGGTTCGAGCACCACTTCCCCGGTGACTTCATCGTCGAGTACATCGGCCAGACCCGCGGCTGGTTCTACACGATGCACGTCCTGGCCGGCGCGATCTTCGACCGGCCGGCGTTCTCGACGTGCCTGAGCCACGGCATCGTGCTCGGCAACGACGGCCAGAAGATGTCCAAGAGCCTGCGCAACTACCCCGACGTGCGCGAGGTCTTCGACCGCGACGGCGCCGACGCGATGCGCTGGTTCCTCATGTCGAGCCCGATCCTGCGTGGCGGCAACCTCGTGGTCACCGAGCAGGGCATCCGCGACTCGGTGCGGCAGGTGCTGATCCCGCTGTGGAACAGCTGGTCCTTCTTCAGCCTGTACGCCAACGCGGCCGGCGACGGCGGCTACGACGCCACGTGGCGCACCGACAGCGCGCACCCGATGGACCGCTACATCCTGGCCAAGCTGCGCGACTACGTCGCCGCGATGACCGACCAACTCGACAACTACGAGGTGGCCGCGGCGTGCGACTCGACGCGCAGCTTCCTCGACGTGCTCACCAACTGGTACATCCGTCGCTCCCGCGAGCGGTTCTGGGACGAGGACGCCGACGCCTTCGACACCCTCTACACGGTGCTCGAGGTCGTCTGCCGGGTCACGGCTCCGCTGATGCCCCTGACCACCGAGGAGGTGTGGCGCGGCCTGACCGGTGAGCGCTCGGTGCACCTCACCGACTGGCCCGCGGCCACGGACCTCCCGGCCGACGAGGCGCTGGTCGCCTCGATGGACACCGTCCGCGACGTCTGCTCGGCGGGCTCGGCGCTGCGCAAGGCCGCCAACCTCCGCAACCGCCTGCCGCTGTCGAGGCTCACGGTGGTCTCCGAGGCCGACCTGACCGGCTTCGACTCGCTGGTGGCCGACGAGCTGAACCTCAAGGGTGTCGAGCTGCTCGCGCCCGACGCCCCGGAGGCGGCGGCGTACGGCGTCTCGCAGCGGCTCACCGTCAACGCCCGGGCCGCCGGACCGCGGCTGGGCAAGGACGTCCAGCTCGCGATCAAGGGCTCCAAGTCCGGCGACTGGTCGGTGGCCGAGGACGGCACGGTCACCGCCGGCGGGCTCGCGCTCGTCGAGGGGGAGTACGCCCTCGAGACCGTCGCCGGCACCTCCCAGGAGGAGACCGCGATCGGCATGCTGCCGCGAGGCGGCTTCGTCGTCCTCGACACCGCGGTGACGCCCGAGCTCGAGGCCGAGGGCACCGCCCGCGACCTGGTCCGCGCGGTCCAGCAGGCGCGCAAGGACGCCGGCCTCCAGGTCAGCGACCGGATCGCGCTCACCGTCAGCGGACCGGCCGCGACGCTCGACGCGGCCCGGGCCCACGAGGCCCTGATCGCCGAGGAGACGCTCGCGACCAGCGTGTCGTACGCCGACGCGGACGAGGTCGCGGTCGAGGTCGCGAAGGCCTGAGCGCTGGTCAGGCCAGCGTCCCCACCACGGTGGGCACCGGCGCGTCGGGGTCCTCCTGGATCCCGACGCCGCCGGGAGCACGTACGGCCAGTGGCGCGGGCAGCGTGAACTCCCAGCCGTCGCCGACGGAGCGGGCAGACAGCGGACCGCCGTCGTGCGACGGCACCAGGCCGACGTAGGGGGTGAACGAGAGCTCGGCGCTCCCTCGCCACCGCAACGTCCGGGCGCTGCGGTGCAATCGGGCCGAGGTGCAGAAGGCGACCGTCTCGTCGCTGGACGACGTGGTCGCGCCGGACGTCCGCTGCCTGACCTCGAGTCGAGCCCGGGCGAAATCATCATCAGCGGCGAGCCGATAGGTTGCGCGAGCCTCGTGCCTCCGGTCCGGGCTGGACGTCCAGCCGCCCGACCACGCGTAGACGAATCCACTTGCCTCCACGTGGTCGCGGCAGGCATCGAGGACGGACGGGTCACCGCCACGCGCCTCGATCAGGAGGCGCACGCCGGTGTGGACCACGTCCAGGGCGAGGCGGGCACGAGCAGCTGCGTCGAGGAGTCCGACGCTCGGGCCGAGGTGCACGAACCCCGTCTCCGCGGGCATTCCACGCTGGTCTCGCCACACCCTGACCGTGACCTCGTCGGGACCACTGTCCTCACGCCTCGTGGCAATGGCGAGCCCGAGCGTGGTGCACATCGCTGTGAGACCCAGCGCGGCAAGCGCTTCACTGTAGAGCTCGGAGACCGGACGCGCCGCACGGGCCATTGCATCCACGAGAGGGTCGCCCGGCCCCTCGGGTTGCGTGTCCCAGAGTCGGTCGTGGAAGCCCGTCGGCGGCCAGGTCTCGACGCGTTGCAGGGTGGGCATGCGCTGCATGGTGTCAGCTCGAGCGGCCGCGGATCAGCGGACGACGCGGAGGCGGAGCTTCTCCTTCGGGCTGGTGCCGACCTTGTTCCTGGCTGAGACGACGATCGTCCAGCGGCCCGGGGCGAGCGTCTTGCCCGAGCCGAGGCGCGCTCGGATCGCGACCACGTTGCGGCCGGCCTCCAGGCGCTTGACCAGGCGGACCTGCGTGCGGGTGCCCGCCTTGCGGAAGGTGAGCGTGACCCTGGCCGCCGTGCCCATGGTGATCGTCGCCTTCGCCTTCTTCGGAGCCGGACCGCCCGAGCCGATGGCGCGGATCTTGTGCTGGTCGAGCGCGGCCCGGGTGATGAACGGAGCGACGCGGGTGGTCGAGCCGCACGTGAAGGTGCCCGTGTAGGTGCAGGCGGTCGCGTTGCCGACGGAGTCGGTCAGCACCACCCGGACCGGTCCAGTGTCGCCCCGGCCTCCCTGGTGCGAGACCGAGGTGCCGACCGCGGTGGTGCCGTCGGGGAAGGTCCACCGGGCCGAGGCGACCCTCGACCACACGTCATGGGCCTTCACCGCGTAGGTCCGGACCCGACTGGAGCTCGCGGCGGTCCCGCCCGTGATCTCCGTGACGACGGGGCCGGCGGCGTCGAGGCCGCGGGCCTGGACGATCCAGCTCTTCCCGTCGTGGCGTGACCATGCCGTGGTGGCGTTGCCCGCGGGGTCGACCGCGACCTGCGGGTGCCAGGCGTCGCCGCCGACTGTGAGGTCAACGGGCTCCGACCAGCTGCCGCCGGCCGGGCGGCGCGCGGCCTGCACGACGCGTCCGTCCTCGTCAGCGCGGGACCAGAGCGCCGTGGCGTTGCCTGCGGGATCGACGGTGACCTGCGGGTCCCAGGAGTCCGGCCCGGTGGGCGAGAGGGCGACCGCCTTTCCCCAAGGGGCACCGACCTCACGGGTGGCGCTGGTGACGATCCAGCCCGATCCGTCGTGGCTCTGCCAGACCGCGGTGGTGGTGCCTCGGTGGTCGACGGCGAGCGCGGGAGTGTCGAAGACCTCCCCGCGCGCCAGGTCGAGCGGCGCGGTCCACGTGCCGCCGAGCGGCCGGGAGGCGGTCTGGACGCCGTAGCTGCCGCCGGCGAAGCTGCCCCAGACCGCGGTCGCGTTGCCGACCGGGTCGACCACGATCCGCGGGTTCGCCCGCAATCCGGCCGTCCCGGAGAGCTCGACCGGAGCAGTCCAGGCGCCGGCGGCCGCACGGCTGGCGGCCTGGACGGATGAGCCGGCGACCCAGGTCGCGGTGGCGTTCCCCGCGGGGTCCACGGCGACATCGGTCGTCCGCGCGGAGGTGGCGGGGGCAGAGAGGTCGACCGGCGTGGTCCAGGTGCCGTCGGTCGCTCGCGCGGCAGCCTGCACCGTGTACGAGTTGGCCTCGAAGTGCGACCAGGTGGCAGTCACGGTGCCGGTCGCGTCCACCGCGACCTGCGGGAAGTCGGGCAGCTGGGTGGGGTCGACGACCGTGTCCGTGGAGAGGTCCACGGGAGCGCTCCACGCGCCGCCCGCAGGCCGCGTGGCGGCCTGCACGACGCTGCGGTCGGCCTCGACGCGCCTCCACACGGCCGTCGCGTTGCCGGCAGGGTCGACGACCAGCTGCGGGAAGTGGATCAACCTGCCGGCAGCGAGATCCACGGGCGCGCTCCAGGTGCCCCCGACGGGTCGCGTCGATGCCTGCGCCACGAACTGGGTGCCGTTGGACCGCGACCAGACCACGGTCGCGTTGCCGGCGGCGTCGACGGCGACCGCTGGCGTCTGCGCGGAGCCACCGGCTGCGGACAGGTCGGCGAAGAGGTTGGTGACCGGCCGCCACGTCGGCGCGGCACCGGCAGGTGGCGCGACGAGCGGAGCGCTCACCACGCCCGCCACGACCAAGAAGATGAAGCGTGCAACGACTCGCATCGCGTCTGTCCCCCGTGTCCTGAGCGCCGGTCTGCCCGACGCGCGCCTCACCCTACGACGCACCGCACGGCCTGCTGGTTGTATTGATTCCATGCCACACCTCGATCTCTCCGCCGACGTCGTCACCCTCACCCAGCAGCTCGTCGACATCGAGTCGGTCTCCCACCACGAGCAGGAGATCGCCGACGCCGTCGAGGCGGCGCTGCGCACCCTGCCGCACCTCACGGTCACCCGGCGCGGCCACACGGTGGTCGCCCGGACCGACCTCGGGCGCGGGGAGCGGGTCGTGATCGCCGGGCACCTCGACACGGTCCCGCTCAACGACAACCTGCCCTCGCGCCTCGAGGACGGCGTCCTCCACGGTCTCGGCAGCTGCGACATGAAGGGCGGCGACGCGGTGATGCTCAAGCTCGCCGCCGACGTCACCGAGCCCAACCGCGACCTCACGTTCATCTTCTACGAGGCAGAGGAGGTCGACTCGGTCCACAACGGCCTGCGCAAGCTGACCGTCAGCGACCCCGAGCTGGTGGAGGCCGACTTCGCGATCCTCATGGAGCCCAGCAACGCCGCGATCGAGGCGGGCTGCCAGGGCACGATGCGCGTCGACGTACGCACCACCGGCGAGCGTGCCCACAGCGCGCGCAGCTGGAAGGGGGTCAACGCGATCCATCTCGCCGGCCCGATCCTCGCCCGGCTCAACGACTACGTCGCCCACGAGCCCGAGATCGACGGCCTCCGCTACCACGAGGGCCTCAACGCCACGGGGATCCGCGGCGGGGTCGCCGGCAACGTGGTCCCCGACGAGTGCGTGGTCGAGGTCAACTTCCGCTTCGCCCCCGACCGGAGCGAGGCGGACGCGGAGGCGTTCGTCCGCGACTTCTTCGAGGGGTACGACGTCACGGTGACCGACCTGGCCGCCGGCGCCATGCCCGGCCTCGACCGCCCGGCCGCCCAGGCGTTCGTCGAGGCCGTCGGGGGAGAGGCCCACCCGAAGTTCGGGTGGACCGACGTCGCGCAGTTCACCAAGCTCGGCGTCCCGGCGGTCAACTTCGGCCCGGGCGACCCGATGTTCGCGCACAAGCAGGACGAGCACGTCCCCACCGAGCACATCGAGCGGTGCGAGCGCACCCTCAAGGAGTGGCTGGCATGAGCGACCGCACCACCGATCGCATGAAGGGGCCGGTCGTCGAGCGCCGCGGCCAGGTCAAGGACGGCAGCACCACCGACCAGCGGCTCCTCGACTCCCGCAGCTCCGCGGACTGGGTGCACACCGATCCGTGGCGCGTGCTGCGCATCCAGGCAGAGTTCGTCGAGGGCTTCGGGGCGTTGGCCGAGCTCGGACCGGCCATCGCGGTCTTCGGGTCGGCCCGCACGTCTGTCGACCACCCGCACTACGCCGTGGCCGAGGAGGCCGGCCGCAAGCTCGTCGAGTCGGGCTTCGCGGTGATCACGGGTGGCGGCCCCGGCACGATGGAGGCCGCCAACAAGGGCGCCTGCGAGGCCGGCGGCGTCAGCGTCGGCCTCGGCATCGAGCTGCCCTTCGAGTCGGGCCTCAACCAGTGGGTCGACAAGGGCATCAACTTCCGCTACTTCTTCGCCCGCAAGACCATGTTCGTCAAGTACTCCCAGGGCTTCGTGGTGCTCCCCGGTGGCCTCGGCACCCTCGACGAGCTCTTCGAGGCGCTCACCCTCGTGCAGACGCGGAAGGTCACGTCGTTCCCGATCGTGCTGATCGGCACCGCCTACTGGCAGGGCCTGCTCGGGTGGCTGCGCGAGACGGCGCTGGCCGAGGGCAAGATCAAGGCCACGGACCTCGACATGATGGTGCTGACCGACGACGTCGACGAGGCGGTGGCGCTCATGGTGGCGGCGAAGAAGGCCCACGGATGATGTGGCTCTTCGCCCTCCTGATCGTGCTCGCCATGGGCGGTGTCGCGATGGTGGCCTCCGGGCGCGGCGGCTCGATGGCACCGGCGTACGACGACCGCCCGGACCTCGCGCTGCCCACCGACCGCCGCCTCGGGGCCCAGGACCTGCGCACCGTCCGGTTCCCGCTCGCGGTCCGCGGCTACCGGATGTCCGACGTCGACGACCTCCTCGCCCGGCTCGCCACCGAGCTCGAGGACGATGACGCGTCTGGCGACGCCGGACCGGCCTAGGGCAGACTGCCGCAGATGTCGTTCCCGATCGTGGTCTGGATCCTCACCGCGCTGGCCGCCGTGGCGATCGTGCTGACCCGTCTGCGCCTGCGGGGCGACGACGCGGCCGGCCGGTTCTCCATCAGCAGTCGGCTGCCCGCTGCCCACTTCGTGTGCGGCATGCTCGCCCTCGTCCTGTGGCTGGGCGTCCTGGTGTCGCCGGAGGACTCGCTGTTCGGCGGGCCCGCGGTCGGCATCCTGGCGATCGCGCTGTGGTGGATCACGGCCATCTGCGGTCTGCTGATCCTCGCCCGCTGGCTGCCGGCGAAGGGCCGGCACGTGCCCGAGGTGTCCGGCGACAGCTGGAGCGACGGCCCCGGCCTCTCCCTGCTGGCCCACCTCGGGATGGCGGTCGGCGTCCTCGTCTTCACCTACGCCTACCTGACGGCCGCCGTCTGATGCGGCGCCTGCTCGTGGCCGCCCTCGCGGCGACCGGCCTGTCCGTCCTCGCCCCGGTGACGGCCACCGCGGTGGAGGCCGATGCGGGCGACCGTCCGGCCGTGGTCGAGGCCCGCACCATCGGGCACTCGGTCAGGGGACGCCCGATCCGGGCCTGGCGGCTCGGCGAGCCGGGCAGGCGGCGGGTCGTGCTGATCTCCACCATGCACGGCAACGAGCCGCACACCCGCGGGATCCTCGAGAGCCTGCGCGACGGCCGCGCCATCCGCGGCGTCGACCTCTGGGTGATCCCGACCTACAACCCCGACGGGCTGGCCCGCGGCACGCGCCGCAACGCCCGCGGCGTCGACCTCAACCGCAACTTCCCCTTCGACTGGGCCGACCTCGACGGCAACTACGAGTCCGGTCCGCGCCCCGGCAGCGAGCCCGAGACACGTGCGGTGATGAGGTTCCTCGAGGGCATCGACCCGTTCCGCGTGGTCAGCTTCCACCAGCCGCTCAACGGCGTGGACACCGACACCAAGGACTCGCGGTTCGCCCGGCGGCTGGCCCGCGCCCTGCGGCTGCCGCAGGCGTCGCTCGACTGTGGCGGCCTGTGCCACGGAACGCTGACGATGTGGTTCAACCACCACTTCCGCGGCGCCGCGCTCACCGTCGAGTACGGCGCCCGCCCGGCCCGTCGCCGGATGGTCGTCGAGGCACCGCGGCAGGTGCTCGGCGTGCTCGGCGCGCACCGCGCCTCGCGCAGCTGACCCCCGTGTAGTCCGCATCGATCGGCTCGTTCCACCGGTGCGGACGCGAGCCAATTGATGCGGAGTAGACGCGCGGGCTCAGCGGCCCCGGTAGACCGGCTTCTCCTTCGTCACGAACGCGTGCACCGCGGCGAGGTGGTCCTCCGTGCCGCCGGTCAGCGCCATCTTCTCGGCCTCGAAGGCCAGGGAGTCCTCGAGCGGGTGGGCTGCGGCGTACGCCACTGCCTGCCGGATGGAGCCGAAGGCGACGGTCGGGCCGGCGGACAGGTGGGCCGCCAGCTCGCCGACGGTCGCGGCGAATCCTGACTCCGGCACCACCTGCGTGGCGAGGCCGAGCTCGAGCGCCTCCTCAGCTGAGACGGTGCGCGGGAAGTAGAGCAGCTCCATCGCCTTCGCCCGGCCCACCAGTCGCGGCAGCGTCCAGCTGGAGCCGGTGTCGCACGAGAGCGCCACCCCGGCGAAGGAGGTGTTGAAGCCCGCTGTGTCGACGACGATCCGGAAGTCGGCGGCGAAGGCCAGGCTCGCGCCGGCCCCGGCGGCGACGCCGTTGACCGCGGCGATGACCGGCTTGGGCATGGTCGACAGCGCCAGCATGATCGGGTTGTAGTGCTTCTCCACCGTGTCGGAGAGCGGGATGTCGGCCTCGCCCGTCAGCCCGGCGAGGTGCTCCTTGAGGTCCTGGCCCACGCAGAACGCGCGACCGCTCCCGGTGAGGATCACGCAGCGGACCTCCGGGTCGTCGGCCACCTGCCGCACGGTCTCCAGCAGCAGGTCCTTGGTGGCGACGTCGAGGCCGTTCATCGCGTCGGGGCGGTTGAGGGTGATCGTGGCCACCGAGTCGACGACGTCGAGCAGGACGGGGGCAGCGGTTGAGCTCGTCATGGGGGCAGTCTGCCCGACCGGGATCGGGCGTCCGCACGCCCTGTGGTGCCGATCACGTGCTCCATGAGGGATAATGGATCCCGTACGACGCCTATCGGGGCGGCCAGGCACGACTCAGCCGCCTCGTTTCGCATGTGAAGAGCCACCATCGCCGAACAGATGGCTGAACAGGAAGAGGTGCGCCGATGGCCGCCATGAAGCCCCGCACGGGCGACGGACCGCTCGAGGTCACGAAGGAAGGCCGCGGCATCGTCATGCGCGTCCCGCTCGAGGGCGGAGGTCGGCTGGTGGTCGAGCTCAACGCCGAGGAGGCCACGAATCTCGGTGACGCCCTCAAGGGCGTCGTCGGCTGATCGTGGCCACCACAGCGCAGCTGCCCACCCAGGTCTCCCCGCCCGAGTTCGCCCTCAGTCCTGCGCTGCCGCACCAGATCGGCGGGGCCGAGGTGTGGGCGTTCCCGGTCCTCCCTGAAGAGGACGGACTGCTGCTCGGACCCGGTGCCGACGAGGCCTCCGAGGCCCTCGGCATCGACCTGCTGGCGGCCCTCGACGCCGCCCGCGCCACCGGCCGCGCCGGTGAGGTGACCACGATCCCGGTCGCGTCGACCGGCGCCACCGACGACGTGGGCCTCGTGCTCCTCGTCGGCGTCGGCGACGGCTCCGTCACCGACTTCCGCAGGGCCGGCGCCGCGCTGGCCCGTGCGACCAAGGACCGCGCCAGCGTGGTCACCACGCTCGCCGCGATCGCGCCGGACGAGGGGCTCGGCGCCCTCGTCGTCGGCGCCATGCTCGGCTCCTTCGCCTTCCACTGGCGCTCCACCGGCCCGCAGGAGCGCCCGGTCGCACGGATCGTGCTGGCCGACGTGAGCGACGACGGCGCCGACGACGAGCTGGCCCGGTCGATCGCTCTCGGCGGAGCCGGGTGGCGGTCCCGGGCGCTCGCGACCGTGCCCGCCAACCTCAAGACGCCCGCCTGGCTGGCCGAGCAGGCCGAGGAGGTCGGCCGCGCTGCCGGCCTCGACGTCACCGTCTGGGACGAGGACCGGCTCCTCGCCGAGGGCTTCGGCGGCATCCTGGCCGTCGGCGGTGGCTCGGTGCACCCGCCGCGCCTGATCCGCATGGACTACACCCCGCGCGGGGCCTCCAAGCGCATGCCCACGGTCGTGCTCGTCGGCAAGGGCATCACCTTCGACAGCGGCGGCCTCGACATCAAGCCCAGCGAGAGCATGCTGACGATGAAGCGCGACATGAGCGGCGGCGGTGCCGTCATCGCCGCGATGGCCGCGCTGCGCGACGTCGACTGCCCGGTCCGCGTGGTCGGTCTGGTCCCCGCGGCGGAGAACGCCGTCAGCGGCTCCGCGATGCGCCCCGGCGACGTGATCACCCACTTCGGCGGCCGGACCTCCGAGGTGAACAACACCGACGCCGAGGGGCGCCTGGTGCTGGCCGACGCGATGGCGTACGCCGTCGCCGAGCTGTCACCGACCGTGCTGGTCGACATCGCCACCCTGACGGGCGCGATGAAGGTGGCGCTGGGCCAGTGGACGGGCGGCTACTTCGCCAACCACGATGCCCTCGCCGGGCACGTCGAGGCTGCGGCCACCGCCTCCGGCGAGAACGTCTGGCGGATGCCGCTGGTCACCGACTACGAGGAGCGCGTGACGTCGAAGATCGCCGACGGCGACAACGCCGCCGGTGGTGCCGGCGCGATCACCGCGGCGCTGTTCCTCCAGCACTTCGCCGGCGACGTCCCGTGGGCCCACATCGACTTCGCCTCCGCCGCGGAGTCGCCGACCGACCGCCACGAGTGGACGGCCGGCCCCAGCGGCTTCGGTCCCCGCCTGCTGCTCTCGTGGCTCGGGTCCGAGGACCCGCTCGACGGGATCGGCTGACCCGGTGCTGGGGCTCACCGTGCGCTGGTCGCTGGCCGACGCGGCCGAAGGCGTGGAGGACCGGCTCGCGACCTATGTCGCCGAGACCTCGCACGCCCGCTTCACCGGCATGGCCGGCCTGCGCTTCAAGACGTGGCGGATGGTGCGCGGGGAGTGGTTCGAGGGCTGCTACGTCTTCGCCACCAGCGAGGCCCGCGAGGAGTTCGAGCGCGCCTTCACCCAGGGCGCGGCCGAGTCGCCGGGATCGCGGATCATCGGCTCGCCGCCGATCCTGGTCGAGGCGTGCGACATCGTCGCGATCGCCGAGGGCTGGGACGGCTTCGCCGCCGCCCCCCGCGCCTGAGCCCCTCAGGCCTCGGGCGCCCACTCCTTCTTGGCGACCAGCAGGCCGTCGCCCACGGGCAGCAGCACCGGCACGAGCGACTCGTGGTCGAGGATCGTGCGGCCGAGCTCACGGATGGTGACGGTCTCCTCGTCGCGCTGGGCGGGGTCGGCCACGCGGTCGTGCCAGAGCGCGTTGTCGAAGGCCACGATCCCGCCCGGGCGCAACAGCCGCAGCGCCTCCTTGAGGTAGGCGGCGTACTCGCGCTTGTCGCCGTCGCAGAACACGAGGTCGTAGTGGCCGTCGGTCAGGCGCGGGAGCACGTCGAGCGCGGCCCCGGCGATGGTGCGGGCCCGGTTGCTGGGGATGCCGGCCTCGGTGAAGGTCTCCTTGGCGAGGCGCTGGTGCTCGGCCTCGATGTCGACCGTGGTGAGCACGCCGTCCGTGCGCATCCCGCGCAGCAGCCAGAGCCCCGAGACTCCGGTGCCCGTGCCGATCTCGACGACCGCGCGCGCGTCCAGCACGGAGGCGAGGAAGCGCAGGGCGGCGCCGACGCCGGAGCCGACGGGGGACACGCCGACCTCGTCGGCCCGGCCGCGAGCGGCGGCCAGCAGGTCGTCCTCGGGCACGAAGGTCTCGGCGTAGGTCCAGCTCGCGGGCTTGATCGACGAAGTGTGGTGGGGCACGGCGCGACTGTATCGCGCACGGGCCGTCCGGCGTGGTCGGGAACACACGTGCGACCTCGCTCGTTGGAGGCTGTACGCCGCCACGTGCGGGGCGCTCGGGTCCACGTCGGTCCCGTGAAGTTCTTGGTCCACGCGCATGAGGTTCACAGGGAACTCTCAGGCGGGCTCCCTAGCGTCAGGAAGGACAGCGAACCGGTGCAGCTGCGGTCGAGGAAGTCGAGCCAGGGGGATCCCGTGGGCGAGCAGGTCGACACCACGCGCGCGCCGGAGAGCGTCCCCACGTGGGACGAGGTCGTCGAGCAGCACTCCGACCGCGTCTTCCGCCTGGCCTACCGCCTCACCGGCAACCGGCCCGACGCCGAGGACCTCACCCAGGAGGTCTTCGTCCGCGTCTTCCGCTCGCTCGACACCTACACCCCCGGCACGTTCGAGGGGTGGCTGCACCGCATCACCACCAACCTCTTCCTCGACGGCGCCCGCCGCAAGCAGCGGATCCGCTTCGACCCGCTCTCGGACGAGCGCGCCGCCCGGCTCACCAGCCCGGCGCTCGCGCCGGAGCTCGCCGTGGCCGAGCAGACCTTCGACGACGACATCGAGACCGCCCTCGCCACGCTGCCGCCCGACTTCCGCGCCGCCGTCGTGCTGTGCGACGTGGAGGGCCTCAGCTACGAGGAGATCGCGGAGATCATGGACGCCAAGCTGGGCACCGTGCGCTCCCGCATCCACCGCGGCCGGAGCATGCTCCGCAAGGCCCTCTCCCACCGCGAGCCTGCGGCCGGGCGCCAGCGCTACTCCGGCCCCACCGCGCCCCACCCGCGAGGGGCGGTGTCCTGATGACGCACCTCGGATCCCGGGTCAGCGCCCTCGTCGACGGCCACCTCTCTCCGGAGGAGGAGGAGCGTTGCTGGGCGCACGTCCACACCTGCCATGCCTGCCGTGACCTCGTCGAGCACGAGGGCTGGGTCAAGACCCAGCTCGCCCAGCTCTCCTTCGGGCCCTCGCAGACCTCCCACGACTTCAAGTCCTCGCTGATCGGTCGCTGCCCGTCGCTGACGCCGTCCTCGGGCCCGCTCTCGGCGCCCGCCTTCCCGCCGTCCCACCACCGGTCGCGTCGCGGGCTGGTGGCCATCGGCGGTGGTGCGGCGAGCGCCTGCGTCGTCGGGGTGCTGGCGCTCGGCGTCGCCGGCGCACCCCGGATGGAGCCGCGCCCGCCGGCCACCGACCTGAGCCGCCCGGTCGGTCGCGTGACCCCGGTGAGCAACCTCGACGACCGCGTCGCCCGTGCCCCGGTCGCACCCTCCCGGACGCCCCTGGCCGAGCGCCTCGTGGCGATCCGGGAGAAGATTGCTCCGTGAGCGACGAGCACAGACCCGACGAGCAGCCCGACCCGACCCGCGACGACCAGGCACCTGAGCCGTCGTACGACGAGTCGCCGGCGCCCGAGGAGCCCACCCAGCCCCTCGCGGGATGGAGCGCGTCCACCCCCGTCGAGCCCGAGCCCGAGCCCGAGCCCCGGGCCGCGCCGCCGGCACCGTCCGTGCAGCCCGACGGCCAGGCCTACGGCATGCTCGCCGGTCCGCCGCCGCAGCGCGAGCAGGCCGCACCGACGGTGCCCTTCGCCCCGCAGCCCGCGACCCCACCCGGTCAGCAGCCCGTCTACTTCGGCCCCGGTCCGGGTCCCTATCCGCAGCAGCCCTACGGCCCGCGCGCCAGCGTCCGGCCGACGCGCAAGCTGCCCCTGTGGGTGTGGCCCGCGGTGGCGGCCCTCGCGCTGGTGGTGGGCCTCCTCGGTGGCCTCGCGGGCGGGGCGTTGCAGGACCAGCTGGCCTCCCGGCCGGGCACGGTCGACAACGGCCTCGAGGGCGTCCGGACCCAGACCGCCGCGCCCCTCGACGCCGACAACGGATCGGTCCCCGCGGTCGCGCAGGCGCTGCTGCCGAGCACGGTGCAGATCGTGGCCGAGTTCGACGGTGAGGCCGCGGGTGCCACCGGCTCCGGCTTCGTGCTCGACCGCGAGGGCCACGTGGTGACCAACAACCACGTGGTCGCCTCCGCCGCCGAGGACGAGGGGCCGATCGTGGTGATCGACCACAAGGGTGAGCGGCACGAGGCGACCGTGGTGGGTCGCAGCTCGGTCTACGACCTCGCGGTGCTCGACGTCGACGGCGCCGAGTCGCTCGAGCCCGCCGCGTTGGGCGCCTCCCAGGTGCTCCACGTCGGCGACTCCGTGATCGCCTTCGGTGCCCCGCTCGGACTGAGCCAGACCGTCACCTCCGGCATCGTGAGCGCCCTCAACCGGCCGGTCACCACGTCGGGCGACTCCGGCGACGACTCCTCCTACATCAACGCCGTGCAGACCGACGCCGCGATCAACCCAGGCAACTCCGGCGGACCGCTGGTCAACCTCGCCGGCGAGGTGGTCGGGGTCAACTCCGCCATCGCCACCACAGGCGGGGCGACCAACGAGTCGGGCAACATCGGCGTCGGCTTCGCGATCCCGATCGAGCAGGTCAGGACGACCGTGGACCAGATCCTGCGGACCGGCAAGGCCGAGTACCCCGTGATCGGCGCCCAGGTCCGCACCGGGGGCGAGGCCGACGCGTCGGGTGCGACGATCACCGAGGTCATGCCGGACACCCCCGCCGAGCGCGCCGGGCTGAAGAAGGACGACGTGATCACCGCCGTCGGCGACCAGCCCGTCAACGACGGCATCGCCCTCATCGTGGCCATCCGCACGCACCTTCCCGGGGAGATCGTGGAGATGTCGGTGGTGCGCGGCGGCGAGGAGCAGGTCGTGCAGATCGAGCTCGACGGCAAGGTCGGCTAGTCCCGGCCTGCTCGCTCCTCGCTACTCGACGGGGCGTCGGCCTCCACGAACGGGTGCTGGTCGACGAACGTCCTGGTCTCGGCGTACATCCGCTGGATGAACTCCTCGAGCTGTACCCGCTCGACGCGCCACTGGCCGCGACCACCGATCTTGATCGCGGGCAGGTCGCCACGGCGCACGAGGGCGTAGACCTGCGCACCGGAGGTGTTGAGCACCTCGGCCACGTCGGCGAGCGTCAGGAAGCGGGGGTCCTCGGCCATGGGGTCATCGTGCCATCGACGCGGTGACGCGCGACGCCGCCCGGCCGGTGCCTGTGGAGAGACAGGTGTGAAGTCCCGCGCGTGCGGCAATGATGGCCCCTGTGTCTCGGAATGTGTCTCGGAATGTGTCTCGCGCGCCCCGCACCGACGTCCCTGCGGCCACCCGCACCACCTCTCCCGGATGGCGCGACCCGCGCCTGTGGATCGGGGTCGTGCTGGTGACGGGCTCGGTGGTCGCGGGCGCCCGCCTGCTCTCGGGTGCGGACGACATGACGCCCGTGTGGGCCGCCTCCACCGACCTCGTCGCCGGCCAGACGCTCACCGCCGACGACCTCACCGCGACGCGGGTGCGCTTCGACGAGGGCGCCGACCGGCAGCGCTACCTCTCTGTCGACGACGAGCTCCCGGCCGCCCTCACCCTCGACCGGCCGCTGACGGCCGGCGAGCTGGTGCCCGTCGGCGCGCTGGGGGAGGAGGTCGACGACGGCACGGTCGACGTCTCGATCGCGCTCGCTGCGGAGCACGTGCCGACCCACGTCGTCCGGGGTTCCCACGTCGACGTCTGGGTCATCGGTGACAACGGACGACGGCGCGCGGCGGCCGAGCTGGTGCTCGACGACGTGCTCGTCCTCGACGCGCCGGTCGTCTCCGACTCCTTCGCGTCGGCGACCTCCCGCCAGCTGGTCCTCGCCGTGCCGCAGGACGAGGAGGAGTCGCTGGGGCTGGTCCTCGCGGCCAGCGGCGACGACCGCGTCCGCGTCGTCGGTCGGGGCTGAAACCGTGATCTGCGTGCTGCTCCTGGCCGCGGGTGAGGCGTGGGAGTCCCCGGCGCTCGCCGACCTGGAGGCACACCCCGGTGTCGTGGTGCTCAAGCGCTGCGTTGACGTCGACGACCTGCTCGCCGCGGTCACCAGCGGACAGGCCGACGTCGCCGTGCTGTCCCTCGACGCACCCGGCCTCGATCCGGCGAGCATCGCCCACCTGCGCCGCCACGCCGTACGCCCCGTCGCCGTGACCTCCGCGCGCCCCGACGACCTCGACGCGCGCGAGCACGCCCGGGGCCTGGGCATCACGGCAGTGGTGGGCCCGGGCGAGCTGGCGTCGTTGCCCACGGTGGTGACCACGGTCGAGGACGTCGCGGACACCCGGGCACCCGTCGTCCCCGGTGCCGGGCCGGACGCCCCGGCTCCGGAGGCGGCCGCAGACGGAGGCCGGGTCGTCGTCGTGTGGGGGCCCGCCGGTGCCCCCGGTCGTACGACGGTGGCCACGCACCTGGCCTGCGAGGTCGCCCGGCGCCGGGTCGACGTGGTGCTGGCCGACCTCGACCCCTACGGCGGGGCGGTCGCCCAGCAGCTCGGCATCCTCGACGAGGTGTCCGGCCTGCTCTCGGCGGCGCGGCTGGCCGGATCGGGCCAGCTCGACGACCGGTTCGCCTCGGTGTGCCGGGGGATCGGCGACCACCTCGCCGTCGTGACGGGTCTCCCACGGGCAGAGCGCTGGCGCGAGGTGCGCTCCGCCCACGTCGACCAGCTGCTCGAGCGGGGCCGGGCGGCCGGGGAGGTCGTGGTCGACACGGGCTTCTGCCTCGAGGACGACGCCGGGTCCGACTTCGGTGCTCGTCCGGCCCGCAACGCGCTCACGCTGGCCGCGCTCGAGCAGGCGGACGAGGTGGTCGTCGTGGGCGCGGCCGACCCCGTCGGACTGGCCCGCCTGGCCCGCGGGCTCGTCGACCTGCGCGAGCGCACCGCCGGGGTCCCGGTGCGGGTCGTCGTCAACCGCATGCGCGGCTCCATCGGGTGGTCGGAGAAGGAGATCGCGGGGATGGTCGAGGGGTTCAGCCGGGTCGCCGGACTGCACTTCCTGCCAGAGGACCGTGCCGGTCTCGACAAGGCTCTCGTGTCGGGACGCCCCCTGGTCGAGCTGGGGCCCTCCCCGCTCGCTCAGGCCATCGCGTCCCTGACGGACGCGGTGTTCCCCGCGAGCGTCGTGGCGACGCCGCGCCGCCGGAGTCGGCGAGTCCGGCGGTTCCAGTCGACACGCCGTACTTTCTAGTCATTTCTTTCTCAGGAATTGTCTGAATTTGGTCAAGGAACGGCATACTCTGTGGTTTCCACCCGAAGGAGACCCCGGTGTCGACACCTCTCCGCGCGTGCGCCTGCGCCCTGCTCTCCCTGACCCTGCTCGCCGCGCCTGCCCATGCCGCCCGCAAGGTTCCCCAGGGGACGCCGGGCAACGACGTGATCGTGGCCAACGCCAAGCCCAACCACATCATGGCGCTCGGCGGTCGCGACCAGGTCCGCAGCTCCGGCGGGGATGACACCGTCTACGGCGGCAACGGCGACGACACGGTCTACGGCGACGGCGGCAACGACTGGATCACAGCGCAGCCCGGCAACGACTTCGTGGCGGGCGGGCTGGGCAACGACAAGATCGACGGCGGCCAGGGCGACGACGTCCTCTACGGCGGCGAGGGCGACGACGTCATCTCCTCCAACGTCGGCAACGACACGGTCTACGGCGAGCTCGGCAACGACATCCTCGGCGGCAACGACGGCGACGACCGCCTCCTCGGCGGCGAGGGCTCGGACAAGCACGTCGGCGGTGCCGGCAACGACTGGATCGACGGTGGGCCCGGCGACGACGGCGCCCTCCAGGGCGGCCCCGGTGACGACGTCCTCGTCGACGACGACGGCCACGACTGGCTCATCAAGGGCGACGAGGGCAACGACGTCGTCTTCCTCGGCTCCGGCGCCGACAAGGTCTTCACCGAGGAGGGCGACGACACGGTCTACGTCCTGCCCGACGGCTTCGTGGACAAGATCCGCTGCGACGACGGGACCCAGGCCAACGGCACCGCCGACCGGGTCGTGTTCGTGGGCTGGCGCGACCCGCTCGACCAGGTCGACCCCTTCGGGAGCTGCGAGATCGTGTTGGTCTCCCCGGACCTGCCGCAGGGCTGGCCCTACGGAGCCCTGCCGCCCGCCCTCAAGGGCCGCGTCACGCCGCGAACAGCAGGTACAGACCTCCCACGGTGAACCCCACCATCGCCACCAGCAGCGGGAGCTGACCGGTCAGTTGGTGGCGCCGCGGCAACAGCTGGATGGCGCGGTCGTGGGCCGCGACGACGCCGACCACGTGGCCGAGCGCGACGGCCAGCACCTTGGTGACGGCCAGGAACGTCGGGTGCGCGGACAGCCAGTAGTTGATCTGCAGGTCCGCGGTGCCGAGGAAGTCGTCGCCGCGGCTGAACGGGTCGCTGAGCTGGATCAGCGTCTGCTGGCCGTACTCCACGAAGTAGGTCAGGTAGTGGGCCACGATGTAGCCGACGATGATCGGCACCACCGAGTGCGCGAAGAGGTCGGGCAGCGCGCGGCGCGGGGTCTCACTGGTGACTCCGGTGGCCATCGTGGCGACGGTCAGCACCAGCGCGACCCCGACCGAGAAGCCCAGCAGGGCGAGCGTGTCGGGCCCGATCCGCGCGGTCGACAGCGACTGCACGAGCTTGAGCCAGACGGTGGACTCCCGGAAGGAGTCGAAGGCGGTGCTGCCGAACAGCACGCCCACCACCGCCACCAGGCCCGGGCGTGGCACGACGGTGTCGAGGTTGGCCAGCGGGCTGCGCAGGACCAGCACGCCCTCGCGGCGGCCCCAGACCGAGAGCTTCGCCACGAGCGAGGAGTAGACCTCGAACGGATCGGCGCGCTCGAGGAACGTCGTACCCCACACGGCCGAGCCGATGAACATGATGCCGAGGTAGGCGGCCGCCCACAGCCGCACGGGGCCGAGGTCGGTGGAGTGGGGGTAGACCAGCTCGAGCCAGACGAACGAGAAGAGGCCCACGGCTGCCGGCCAGTAGCCGAGGCGGGCGGGGTAGGCGTAGAGACCCTCGCCCTCGGGCACCCCCGAGATCCGGGCGAAGAGCATGCTGATGGTGCGGGCCGGGCTCACGGCCCTGAAGAACGGGCCGAACAGCAGGGACGCCGGCACGAGTCCGACCCAGAGCAGCACGTAGACCGTCCCGAGGAACGGGTTGATCAGGGAGTCCTTGCCGAAGACCGCCGCCGCGGCGACGTAGAGGAAGAACGCCATCCCGAGCACCCGCGCGCCGACGGCCAGCGCTCGTGACGACACGAACCGGTCGAGCCACGCCGGAGCCGGACGGCCGGTCGTCGCGGCGTCGTAGCGAGGTTCGCGCCAGGCCACGGCCAGGACGGTGAAGGAGATGACCAGCGCCGCGACCGCGCCGGCGATGGCCAGCTCGGACGGGATGGGCAGGTCCTTGGCGCCTCCGAGCCCGTGGGCCGAGATCGAGCCGCGCGCGCTCAACGAACTTCGAGCTGCAGCACGATCGAGGCAGGCTCGTGGCTCTCAACCTCCACCACGCCCGGGCGGTCGATGGTGATCTCGTGCTCGCTGGTGCCGGCCTCGTAGGCGATCTCCTGCTCCGGCGTGCTGTGCACGTGGAACTCGCCGGCCTCGTCTGCGGTGATCGTGAGGACGAGGGTCTGGTCGACGCCGAGCTCGACCCGCTCGCCGTTGGGCGTGAAGGTGCCGCCCTCGCGGGTCACGGTGACCGCGACGGAGTCACCCTCCGTGGCAGAGGTCTGGGTGCCGGCGGGCGGGTCGGCCTCACCGCCGTCACTGCACGCCGTCAGGCCGAGGGCGAGGACGAGGGCGAGGGGGACAAGGCGCGCAAGGCCGCGACCGGACACAGGATTCTCCTTCGGTGGTTCCGCGTGTGACGGTGGCCACGACATACAGCGGCCACCGCCTCTGCCAGAATCCCATGCGGGGCAAGAGTCACCGACGAGAGGGCACAAGATGAGCGAGCGGCTCCGGCCGCGGGACCTGGCCATCCTGGCCGCAGAGTCCCCCACGACGCCCATGCACAACGCCACGGTGGAGATCTTCGATCCCGGCGACTCCGGCTTCGACCACGACCGGCTGGTCCAGCTGATCGCCGACCGGATCGCGTTCGTGCCCCGCTACCGCCAGCGGCTCCAGTCGGTGCCGGCCCGGCTGGCCAACCCGGCCTGGGTGGACGACGAGAACTTCGACCTCGGTTACCACGTGCGCCGCTCCGCGCTGCCGCGTCCCGGGACGATGGAGCAGCTCCGCGAGCTCGTCGCCCGCATCGCGTCTCGGCCGCTCGACCGCAGCCGCCCCCTGTGGGAGGTCTACTTCGTCGAGGGGCTCGCCGACGGCAGGATCGCGCTGCTCACCAAGAGCCACCAGATCCTCGTCGACGGCCGCGAGACCGTCGACATCGGCCAGGTGCTGCTCGACACCTCGCCGGACCGCTCGACCCTCGGTCACGACGACGACTGGCGCCCCCGGCGTACGGCAGGTCCGGTGGCGGCCGCGCTCAACGCGGTGACCGACACCCTGGAGAGCCCGCGCACGCTCTGGTCGACCACGCGGGCCAACGCCGAGCTGCTGGGCCGACAGGCCTCCGCGAGCGGCGCCCGGGTCGCCGAGGTCGCCAACGCCCTCGCCGGCCGGGGACCGGTCCACTCCACCCCGGTGCACCGCCGCCTGTCGCAGCAGCGCCGCTTCGTCGCCGTCCGCACCGAGCTCGCCGACTACCGCCAGATCCGCCAGGCGCACGGCGGCACCGTCAACGACGTCATCCTCGCCACGATCGCGGGTGGCCTGCGCGGCTGGCTGATGACGCGGGCGGAGTCGATGGGCGGGCTCAAGACGATCAAGGCGATCGTGCCGATGTCGGTCATCGACGACGAGCTCGAGGCCACCTCGCTGGGCAGCCAGATCACCGGCCACCTGGTCAACCTGCCGATCGTCGAGCCCAGCCCCGTCGTGCGGCTCCACCAGGTGAGCTACGACCTCAAGGCGCACCGCGACAACGGCCGCAACGTCTCGGCCCGGCGCCTGTCCGGCATCGCCGGCTTCGCGCCGACCACGTTCCACGCGCTCGGCTCCCGGCTCGCCGCGGCTGAGATGCGGCGCGGCTTCCACGTCTCGATCACCAACGTCCCGGGGCCGCAGTTCCCGCTGTACGCCGACGGCGCCCGGATGCTCGAGTCCTACCCCGTCCACCCGCTGCTGCCCGACCACCCGCTGGCCATCGGCGTCACGTCCTACGACGGCGGCGTCTTCTACGGCATCACCACCGACCGCGACGCCGTGCCCGACGCCGACATCCTGGGCCAGTGCGTCCTGGAGTCGCTGGAGGAGCTCAAGGACTCGGCCTCGGCCTCGCGGCCCCGGGCGCCGCGCGGGCGCAAGAAGTGATGCGTCGCTACGTCCCCACCACCCTGCCCGGCCTCGCGGAGCAGTGGGCGGGAGAGGGTCCGGAGGTCATCGACGCCGTGGTCGCGGAGGACGACGGCGAGGAGGCCGAGTACGCCGCGCTGATGACGGCTGCCGACGCCTCGGCCGAGCTGCTGTCCGGCCTCCCCGACGGCCGGCGGCGCCGGGTCGTGGTGGTCGTGGAGACCGCCGACGACCGCACCCCCGTGGCCTGGCGCCACGTCGTCGCGGTGCACGTCGACAGCCACGACGACGCGGACCCCGACGACGACCTGGCCTGGTGGGCGTCGCAGGAGGTCGGCGACCTGCTCGCCTCCCTTTGAGCCCCGCGTGAGTCTCTGACACGATCAGCCGCATGGACGCGATCACCTTCCCGCCGGCCCCCACCAACGAGCCGAACCTGACGTACGCCCCCGGGAGCCCGGAGCGCGAGCAGCTCGTCACCGAGCTGGCCCGGATGGAGAAGAAGCAGCACACCTTCCGGGCGGTCATCGGCGGCAGGCGGCGCAACGGCGGTGGTGCGGAGATCAAGGTCGTCCAGCCGCACGACCACGCCCACGTGCTCGGCACGCTCAAGAACTCCACGACCAAGGACGCCGAGGCGGCGGTCAAGGCCGCGACCGACGCCGCGCCGGCGTGGCGCGCGATGCCGTTCGACGAGAAGTGCGCGATCCTGCTCAAGGCCGCCGACCTGCTCGCCGGCCCGTGGCGCCAGCGCCTCAACGCCGCGACCATGCTCGGCCAGTCCAAGACGGCCTACCAGGCCGAGATCGACGCCGCCTGCGAGCTCATCGACTTCTGGCGCTTCAACGTCCACTACGCCAAGCAGATCCTCGCCGACCAGCCGATCGCCAACAGCCCCGGCATCTGGAACCGGACGGACCACCGCCCGCTCGAGGGCTTCGTCTACGCGATCACGCCCTTCAACTTCACGGCGATCGCCGGCAACCTGCCCACCGCGCCGGCGCTGATGGGCAACACCGTCGTGTGGAAGCCGTCGCCGACCCAGCAGCTGGCCGCGTCGCTGACCATGGAGCTGCTCGAGGAGGCCGGCATGCCGCCCGGCGTCATCAACATGCTGCCCGGCGACGGCCTCGACGTCTCCAAGGTCGCGCTGACCCACCGCGACCTCGCCGGCATCCACTTCACCGGCTCCACGCCGACCTTCCAGCACCTGTGGCGCACGATCGGCGAGAACATCCAGGGCTACCGCACCTATCCGCGCATCGTCGGCGAGACCGGCGGCAAGGACTTCATCGTCGCCCACCCCAGCGCCGACCCCGACGTGCTGCGTGTCGCGATGATCCGCGGCGCCTTCGAGTTCCAGGGCCAGAAGTGCTCGGCGGCCTCGCGGGCCTACGTCCCGAGGTCGGTCTGGGCGAAGATCAAGGACCAGCTCATCGCCGACACCGAGGCGCTGTCGATGGGCGACGTGACGGACCTGTCGAACTTCATGGGCGCCGTCATCGACGACCGCGCGTTCGCCAAGCACAAGGCCGCGATCGCCCGCGCGCGGCGCAACAAGCACCTCACCGTCCTCGCCGGCGGCCAGGTCGACGACTCGGTCGGCTACTTCGTCCGGCCCACGATCATCGAGTCGACCGACCCGGCCGACCAGATGTTCTCCGAGGAGTACTTCGGACCGATCCTGGCCGTCCACGTCTACGACGACGCCCGCTTCGAGCAGGTCGTGGAGCAGATGGAGTCGTTCGCCCCCTACGCCCTGACCGGCGCGATCATCTCCCAGGACCGGGCGGCGATCGCGTGGGCGCGCAAGACGCTGCGCTTCGCGGCCGGCAACTTCTACATCAACGACAAGCCGACCGGCGCCGTCGTGGGCCAGCAGCCCTTCGGTGGCGGCCGGGCCTCGGGCACCAACGACAAGGCCGGTGCTGCGGTCAACCTGCTGCGCTGGACCTCCCCGCGCTCGATCAAGGAGACGTTCGTGCCGCCGAAGGACCACCTCTACCCGCACATGGGCTGAGGGTCCCGATGACCCTCTGGCACCTGGGTTCGCTGCACCCCTACGAGCAGCTCCTGGTGCTGGTGCTCGCCTTCGGGCCGTTCGTGGTGCTCGGGATCGTGGTGTGGCTCAGGATGCGCTCCGAGCGCTGACGCGTCGTCGGTCAGCTGAAGACGGGAAGCCGCACGCCCGACAGGTCGTGGCTCTCGTGCTCGGTCGGCGTGGCCCGGCCGGTGCCGACCAGGGCCACCCGCTCGTCCGTCCACCAGGGGAGCTCCACCCCCAGGAGCCGTTCGACCACGCGCCGTACCTCAGCCGTCCCACGTGCGGTGGGCCCGGCCGCGCGGTCGCCGAGGTGGGCGACCAGGTCGACGTGGTGCAGCGTGGCCTCCACCGCCAGCGTGCTGGCGAGGTCGGCGGCGCGGATGGCGTGACCCTGGGTGGCCAGGACCTCCTCGTCCGGGAGGGCGCCCACGGCCTGCACCACCGCGGCCGCGGCCTCGAGGTGGCGCTCGCGCAGCGAGGAGAACTCGTGGAGCCCCGCCTCGACCCGCGTGAGGCGGCGGTGCGCTCGTCCGCGGCCGCGTCGCTGCCCCAGGACCGCCAGTAGGCGACTGCGTCGCAGTCGGGCGGCCGACGCGCGGGGGTGTGGGCCGCGACCAGTCCGCGGACCGCGTCGGCGTGCAGGTGCCACACGAGGTCACGCACCGTCCACCCCGTGCAGCCGGTGGGCGTCCACGCATCCTCGTCACCGAGCCCGGCCACGACCTCGGCCAGCGCCATGCAGCACTCGTCCAGCAACGTCATCCGCGCGCGAGCCACTCCACGCCGACCTCGTGCTCCTTGTCGAGCGCGTGCTCGACCATGTCGGCGATCATGGCCTCGATCTTGCCGCCGACGAGCGGGATCCGGACGCTGACGGCGAGGTCGACCGTCTCGGTCGTCGTGCCGCCGGCCTCGGTGAGCTGCAGCGTTCCGACCGCCTCGCCGGGCTTGCCCGGGATGGCCAGCTCGATCTTCGCCGAGGTCGGGGAGGTCCAGGTCTCCGTCTGCACGATGACGATCTCGTCGCCCACGAACTTGCGCGCGGCCGACGGGATGTCGGCGCCCGAGCGGACCTGCTCGATCGTCGCGACGTCGCCGTCGATGTCGACCGTGCCCCGCAGGACCTTCTGGCGCGCGAGCACCGCCTCGCGGAACGCGGGGTCGTCGAGCATCGCGGTCACGGCCTCGGCCGGGGCGTCGTACGTCAGCTGCTTGGAGAGCTTGGTGCTCATCGGGGACTCCCGCATTCTGTGTGGTCGGAGGCGCTGCGTGTGGTGCCGATCTGCTCGCCCATCATGGCCCAGCGCCCGTCGTGACTAGCGGGTAGGGGCCTGTGTTGTGAGGGTCACACGACGGGTTCTATGGTCGGAGCGTGGCGACGCCTGAGGAGACCAAGGACCATCAGCTCGACGCGGCGACCCAAGCGCACCCGGAGTGGGGGGACCTGCTCCACGCCTACTACCGCCACGTCGCTCCGGAGGAGGTCGCCGAGCGCTCCCCGGAGGATCTGTTCGGGGCGCTGGCCTCGCACCGCGAGCTCGCCGCGTCGCGTCCGCAGGGCACGGCGGCGGTCCGGGTCGTGACGCCCACCAGCGCCGAGTCCGGCTGGTCGGCCGCGGGCCGCTCGGTGGTCGAGGTCGTCACCGACGACATGCCGTTCCTCGTCGACTCGGTGACCATGGAGCTCAACCGCCTCGGTCACAACGTGCACCCCGTCGTCCACCCGCAGTTCTCCGTCGAGCGCGACATCACCGGCGCGCTCCAGAAGGTGTCCTCGCGCGTCGAGGAGCCCCAGTCCCGCACCTCCGAGACCGGCGACGAGTCGTGGATGCACGTCGAGATCGACCGCACCGACGACGCGGAGGCCGCCGACATCACCGAGGGTGTGCAGCGGGTCCTGCGTGACGTCCGGGAGTCGGTCGAGGACTGGGCCAAGATGCACGCCCAGGTGCTCTCGGTGGTCGGCGAGCTCACCGACGACCCGCCGCCGCTGCCGCCCGACGAGGTGGCCCAGGGGCGCGACTTCCTCACGTGGCTGGCCGACGACCACTTCACCTTCCTCGGCTACCGCGAGTACCAGCTCGAGGCGGAGGAGGGCGCGCCCGACGAGTGCGGGCTGCGTGCCGTCCCGGGCTCCGGTCTCGGCATCCTGCGTCACGACCAGGACCTGTCGAGCGCCTTCGCCAAGCTGCCGCCGCTGGTGAAGGCCAAGGCGCGGGAGAAGACGCTGCTCGTGCTGGCCAAGGCCAACTCGCGCGCCACCGTGCACCGTCCGGCGTACCTCGACTACGTCGGCGTGAAGACGTTCGGCGCCGACGGTGAGGTCGTCGGCGAGCGCCGCTTCCTCGGCCTCTTCTCCAGTGCCGCCTACACCGAGTCCGTCACCCGGATCCCGGTGCTGCGCGAGAAGGTCACCGAGGTGATGCGCCGGACCGGGTTCGACCCGCACAGCCACGCCGGCAAGGCGCTGATGGACACCCTCGAGAACTACCCGCGCGACGAGCTCTTCCACACCTCGCCAGCCGAGCTGGCCCCCGTGGCCCAGGACGTCATGTTCGCCCGCGAGCGCCGCCAGCTGCGCGCCTTCGTGCGTCGCGACACCTACGGCCGCTACGTCTCGGTGCTGGTCTACCTGCCGCGCGACCGCTACAGCACCGCCGTGCGCGAGCGGTTCTCCGACATCCTGCGCGACTACCTCGGCGGCGAGCACGTCGAGTTCACCGCCCGCGTCAACGAGTCGACGACCGCGCGCGTGCACTTCGTCGTCCACCCGCCCAAGGGCGGCCACATCCCCGACGTCGACGTCCCCGAGCTCGAGCGCCGCCTCACCGAGGCGTCCCGCTCCTGGCGCGACGACTTCATGGCCGCGGTCGTCAGCGAGTACGGCGAGGAGCGCGGCTCCCAGCTCGCGAGGGCCTGGGCGAACGCCTTCCCCGAGGCCTACAAGGAGGACTACAGCCCCCAGCGCGCGGCGCTGGACCTCGGCCGGATCGAGGACATCCAGGGCGACGAGGGCATCGACCTGGCCCTCTTCGACCAGGACGGGCGGGGCGGCACCTACCGCCGCGGCGAGTCGCGGCTCAAGGTGTTCCGCGTCGGTGAGCCCCTGTCGCTGAGCACGATGCTCCCGATGCTCACCTCGATGGGCGTCGAGGTCGTCGACGAGCGCCCCTACGAGCTCGAGGGCCTGTCGCGACCGTCGTACATCTACGAGTTCGGCCTGCGCCACGGCCGCGTCCTCCCGCCCCACGAGCGGACCCTGTTCGCCGAGGCGCTGCGCGCCGTGTGGGACGGCTACAACGAGATCGACGGCTTCAACCAGCTCGTCCTCGCTGCCGGGCTGACCTGGCGCCAGGCCACCGTGCTGCGCGCCTACGCGAAGTACCTCAAGCAGGGCAACTCGCCCTTCGCGCTCGACTACATCGAGGAGGCGCTGCGGAGCAACGTCGACATCACCCGCCTGCTCGTAGAGCTCTTCGAGAGCCGCTTCGACCCGGGCCGCGGCGACCGCGTGCTGGCCGCCGACGCCGAGGCGCGGGTCTCCAAGGTGGAGGCGATCGAGGATCGGCTCGCCAAGGCGCTCGACGACGTGGTCAGCCTCGACCACGACCGCATCCTGCGCTCCTACCGCACGCTCGTGCGCGCCACCTTGCGCACCAACTTCTTCCAGCGCACGGCCGACGGCCAGGCCCGCCCCTACATGAGCTTCAAGCTCGAGCCGTCGGCGATCCCCGACCTGCCCGAGCCGCGGCCCCGCTACGAGATCTTCATCTACAGCCCGCGCGTCGAGGGCTCGCACCTGCGCTTCGGCGCGGTCGCGCGCGGCGGCCTGCGCTGGTCCGACCGGCGCGACGACTTCCGCACCGAGGTCCTCGGGCTGGTCAAGGCGCAGATGGTCAAGAACACCGTCATCGTCCCGGTGGGGGCGAAGGGTGCGTTCTTCTGCAAGCAGCTGCCCGACCCGGCCGACCGCGACGCGTGGCTGGCCGAGGGCGTCGCCTGCTACAAGACCTTCATCTCGGGCCTGCTCGACATCACCGACAACCTCGTCGACGGCGAGACGGAGCCGCCGCCCGAGGTCGTACGCCACGACGGCGACGACACCTACCTCGTCGTGGCCGCCGACAAGGGCACCGCGACCTTCTCCGACATCGCCAACGGTGTCGCGAAGGACTACGGCTTCTGGCTCGGTGACGCGTTCGCGTCCGGCGGCTCGGTGGGCTACGACCACAAGGCGATGGGCATCACCGCCAAGGGCGCCTGGGTCTCCGTGCAGCGGCACTTCCGCGAGATGGGTGTCGACTGCCAGGCCGAGGACTTCACCGCGGTCGGCATCGGCGACATGTCCGGCGACGTCTTCGGCAACGGGATGCTCTGCTCCGAGCACACCCGGCTCGTGGCGGCCTTCGACCACCGCGACATCTTCATCGACCCCGATCCCGACGCCGCGTCGTCGTACGCCGAGCGCAAGCGCCTCTTCGAGCTGCCGCGCTCGAGCTGGAAGGACTACGACAGCTCGCTGATCTCCGAGGGTGGCGGCGTGTGGCCACGCTCGGCCAAGTCGATCCCGGTCTCCGCCCAGGTCCGCACCGCGCTGGGCCTCGGCGCCGACGTGACCGCGCTGACCCCTGCCGAGCTGATGAGGGCGATCCTGCTCGCGCCGGTCGACCTGCTCTGGAACGGTGGCATCGGCACCTACGTCAAGTCGTCGCAGGAGACCAACGCCGACGCCGGCGACAAGGCCAACGACGCGATCCGCGTCAACGGCGAGGACCTCCGCGCCACGTGCATCGGCGAGGGCGGCAACCTCGGGTTCACCCAGCTCGGCCGGGTGGAGTACGCCCGCCACGGCGCCGGTGGCGGAGGCGGTCGGATGAACACCGACTTCATCGACAACTCCGCCGGGGTGGACACCTCCGACCACGAGGTCAACATCAAGATCCTGCTCGACAAGGTCGTCCGCTCGGGCGCGATGGACGAGCCCGCCCGCAACCACCTGCTCGCCGAGATGACCGACGAGGTCGGCCGCCTGGTGCTGCGCGACAACTACGAGCAGAACCTCGCGCTGGCCAACGCCGAGGCGCACGCGCCCTCCCTGCTCCACGTGCACGAGGACTGGATGCGCGCCCTGGAGAAGCGCGGCGTGCTCAACCGCGAGCTCGAAGGGCTGCCGAGCACGCGCCAGGTGCGTCGTCGCCTCGACCGCAAGCAGGCGCTGTCCGGGCCGGAGCTCTCGGTGCTGCTGGCGTGGACCAAGATCGTGCTCGCCGACGAGCTGATCGGCTCCGACCTGCCCGACGACCCCTACCTGCGCGAGGACCTGCTGGCCTACTTCCCGAGCCGGATGAAGCCGGACCTCGAGGCGGCCATGGAGGACCACCCGCTGCGTCGCGAGATCATCGTGACCCAGGTGGTCAACGACCTGGTCAACGGCGCCGGCATGACGTTCTGGCCGCGCCTCGCGGGGGAGACGGGCGCGAGCCCGGCCGACCTGACGCGCGCCAACTTCGTGGCGCGGGAGATCTTCGGCTCGTTGCCGCTGCGCGAGGCGATCGCCGCCCTGGACAACAAGGTGCCCGCCGAGCGCCAGACCCGGATGCGGATCGAGATGCGCACGCTCGTGGAGCGCGCGTCGCGCTGGCTGGTGAGCAACCGCCGCCCGCCGCTCGACTCCCGGGCGACCGTCGCGTTCTTCCGCGAGCGGGTGCAGGCCGTCATGGCCGAGCTGCCGAGCATCATGAGCGGTCGTGAGCTCGACGACTACACCGCCCGTGAGAAGCGGCTGAGCGCCCAGGGTGTGCCCGACGACCTCGCCTCGCACGTCGCCGTGCTCGCGCCGGCGTACGCCCTCCTCGGCATCGTCGAGACCGCCGATCGCCTCGACCTCGACCCGGTCGAGGTGGCGCGCGTGCACTTCGCGCTCGGCGAGCGGCTCGGCCTGCCGGCCCTGGTCGAGCGGATCTTCGCGTTGCCGCGCGACGATCGCTGGCAGACCATGGCCAGGGCCGCGCTGCGCGACGACCTCTACGGCGTCCACCAGCAGCTCACCGCCCGGGTGCTCGAGACCACCAGTCCCGCCGACAGCGCGCCGGCGCGGGTGGCGGAGTGGGAGAACGCCGACGAGGAGCTCGTCGGCCGCTCGGCCGCGACGCTGGAGGAGATCTGCCGCGAGGAGACCGCCGAGCTGGCCCGTCTCTCCGTGGGCCTGCGGGTGGTGCGCGGCCTGCTGTCCTCACCCGCGACCGGGATCAGAGCATCAGCACCGCGGCGGTGATGCCGGCCGCGACGACGGCCCAGCGGAAGACGGCGTCGGGCAGCTTGCGGCCGATGCGCGCGCCGACGTAGCCGCCGACGAGCGACCCCGCGGCGAGCAGCACGACGACGTCCCAGCGCGGGTGGGCCACGAAAACGAAGACCAGGCCGGCGACGATGTTGCCGACCATCAGCGACAGGGTCTTCAGGCCGTTGATGATGCGCAGCTCGAGGTCGGTGCCGAGCCCGAGGACGGCGACCATCATCACCCCCGCACCGGCGCCGAAGTAGCCGCCGTACACCCCGGTGAGCGTCGCGAACCCGGCGGTGACCGGTGACATGTGCCGCCGCTCCACGTGGCGCTCGCCGTGGCGCGCGCGCAGCCAGCCGGCGATCCGCGGCTGGGCGCCGACGAGCAGGCAGGTGAAGAGGATGAGCCACGGCACGACGGCCTCGAACACGCCGGGCGGCAGGCCCAGAAGGAGCGCCGCTCCGGCCACGGCCCCGAGGGCGCAGACGAGGACGATCACCCGCGCGATCGGCCCGGCCTCGCGCACCTCGGCGCGGTAGCCGACGACCCCGCCGAGCCCGCCGGGGATCAGGCCGAGGGTGTTGGAGACGTTGGCGACCACGGGCGGCAGGCCGAGGGCGACGAGCACCGGGAAGCTCAGCAGGGACGCGACGCCGACGGTGGAGGAGAGCACGCCGGCGCCCAGCCCGGTCGCGACGACCAGGAGCGCCTCGGTCAGGGTCACTGCGCCTCGCGCAGCAGGGCGACGTCGCTGACCATCTCGACGTGGGCGTGCATGGCGGCGGCCGCGGCGTCGGGGTCGCCGGCGCGGATCGCGTCGGCGATGGCGCGGTGGCCGGCGAGGGAGTCCTGCGGTCGGCCGGGCTGGCCGAGCGACTCGAGCCGCGTCTCCTTGACCAGGTCGCCGATCTCGTCCATCAGCCGGGCCAGCAGCAGCGAGTGGGAGGCCGCGGTGACGGCGCCGTGGAACCGCTCGTCACCCTCCACGCCGCGACCGCCGGCCTCGATGTCGGCCTCCATGAACGCCAGGGCGTCGTCGATCCGGGCGAGGTCGTCGTCGGTGCGTCGGGCCGCGGCCAGGGCGGCGATCTTGGTCTCCAGGGCGTCGCGGGTCTCGATGATCTCGGGGAGCCGGTCGGCGTGGCTGCGGATCGCCTCGACGATGCGGGTCGACTGTTGGTGGCGCGCGGTGACCACGGTCCCGTCGCCGTGCCGTACGTCGACGACGCCCACGACCTCGAGGGCCACGAGCGCCTGGCTGAGGGTCGCCCGGCTCACTCCGAGGCGCTGCGCGAGCTCGCGCTCGGGGGGCAGCCGGTCGCCGGCGACGAGGCCGTTCTCACCGATCCACGAGGAGATCTGGGCGGCCACCTGCTCGTAGAGCCGGGTGCGGAGCAGCCGGGGAGGAAACGACTCGGACATGGGGACAGACTATTGACTCGCGGCTCATTGTCCTATTGGCTAGGCCACTGAGCCAAGCGCGTGATGAGGGTCACCACCGGTCCCCGCCGTGCGGCATCGAAGTCGGAGGTTCTCGCATGGGTCCGGAATGGGTGGCGATCCTCGCCCTGGTCGCGTTGTTCGTGATCGGCACGCTGTTGCCGATCAACATGGGAGCGCTGGCCTACGTCGCCGCGTGGTTCGTCGGGATGTACGCCCTCGACCTCGACGAGAAGGAGATCCTCGCCGGTGTCAGCGGCGACCTGATCCTCACCCTCATCGGTGTCACCTACCTCTTCGCCATCGCGCGCAACAACGGGACGGTCGACCTCATCGTCCGCACCGCCGTGCGCGGCGTCGGCGGGCGCGTGGCGCTGATCCCCTGGGTGATGTTCGGCGTGACCGCCGTCCTCACCGGCATCGGCGCGGTGAGCCCCGCGGCCTGCGCCATCATCGGCCCGATCGCGCTCGGCTTCGCCGGCCGCTACGGCATCAGCCCGCTGATGATGGGCATGTTCGTCGTCCACGGCGCGCAGGCCGGCGGGTTCTCGCCGATCAGCATCTACGGCGTCATCACCAACTCGGTGATGGAGGACGCGGGCCTGCCCTCGAGCGAGATCACCGTCTTCCTGGCCAGCCTGGTCGTCAACACCGTGATGGCCGCGATCCTCTTCGTGGTGCTGGGCGGGCGCAAGCTGATGGCGATGCGGATCGACCCCGACGACCCCGACACGCTGGACGACGACCTGCACCGTGGCGGCGCCACCGTTCCCGCCCGCGGCTACGGCACGTCGGCCCCCACCGGCACCCAGGCCCAGGGCGTACGCCGTGACCAGGTCCTGACGCTCGTCGCCTTCGTCGGCGTGGCGCTGGTCGCGCTGGTCTTCGACAAGAACATCGGCTTCGTCGCGATCACCGCCGCCGTCATCCTGGCGATGCTCGCGCCCAACGAGCACAAGGACGCGGTCAAGCAGATCGCCTGGCCGACCGTGCTGCTGGTCGCCGGTGTGAGCACCTACGCCACCATCCTCACGACTGCCGGCTCCCCGGAGTTCGTCGGCAACTGGGCCGCCGGCCTCGGTGCGGCCGCCATCGGCGCACTGATCCTCTGCTACGTCGGCGGTGTCGTCTCGGCCTTCGCCTCCTCCACCGCGCTGCTCCCGGTGATCATCCCGATCGGCGTGCCGCTGATCGCGGACGGCGGCATCAACGCCGCCCTCTTCGTGGCCGCGCTCGCGGTGTCGTCGACGATCGTCGACGTGAGCCCGTTCAGCACCAACGGCGCGCTCATGCTGGCCAACAGGCCCGACTCCATCAGCGAGCCGGTCTACTACAAGCAGATCCTGGGCTACGGCGTCATCGTCACCCTGGTCGGACCCCTCCTCGTCTGGGCCGCGCTGGTCCTCCCGGGCTGGTGACCGACATGACCGGACCGCTCGCAGACCTGCTGGTCGTCGACCTCACGCGCGCCCTCGCGGGACCGCACGCCACCCAGATGCTGGGCGACCTCGGTGCCCGCGTGATCAAGGTGGAGTCGCCCGGCAGCGGCGACGACACCCGCGGGTGGGGGCCGCCGTTCGTCGGCGAGCCCGACGCCCGCCAGTCGACGTACTTCCTGTGCACCAACCGCAACAAGGAGTCCATCGCGCTCGACCTCAAGGACCCGGCCGACAAGGACGTCCTGCTCGGCCTGATCGATCGCGCCGACGTGCTGGTGGAGAACTTCCGCACCGGCGTGCTGGAGCGGCTCGGCCTCGGGATCGAGGAGCTGATGCGCCGCAACCCGCGCCTCGTCGTCCTCTCGATCACCGGCTTCGGCCACGACGGACCCGAGGGCGGTCGTGCCGGCTACGACCAGATCGCCCAGGGCGAGGCCGGCCTGATGTCGCTGACCGGCTCGGGGCCCGACGACCCGCAGCGCGTCGGCGTACCGATCGCGGACCTGCTCTCCGGGATGTACGGCGCCTACGGCGTGCTCGCCGCGCTCCACGAGCGGCACGCCACGGGCAAGGGCACCGTCGTGCGCACGTCGCTGCTCGCGTCCGTGGTCGGGGTGCACGCCTTCCAGGGCACCCGCTGGACGGTCGCCGGGGAGGTCGGCCGCGCCCAGGGCAACCACCACCCCTCCATCGCGCCCTACGGCCTCTTCCACTGCCGCGACGGAGCGGTGCAGATCGCGCTCGGCAGTGAGGGCCTCTGGAAACGCTTCTGCGAGGGCTTCGGCCTCGACCCCGACGCCGAGGGGCTCGCCACCAACCAGGAGCGGGTCGCCCAGCGCGAGCGCGTCATCGAGGTCGTCGAGGAGGCCTTCGCCGACTGGGACGCCGAGCCGCTGCTGGCCCGCCTCGCCGAGGTCGGCGTGCCGGCCGGCAAGGTGCGCACGCTCGACGAGGTCTACGAGTGGGACCAGGTCGCCAGCCAGGGCCTGCTGGTGGACGTCGAGCACGCCACCCTCGGCCACCTGACCCTGCCCGGCCCGCCGCTGCGGTTCTTCGACGCCGAGGGGGCCGAGGTCACCCGGCGCGACCACGCGGCCCCACCGCTGCTCGACCAGCACGCCGACGAGATCCGGGCCTGGGTCGGGGGAGGCGGAGCGTGAGCACACCCCGCGGCGTTCTCCTCCTCCGCTGCGCTCCCCCGAACCACGCCGCGGGGACCCCGTGACCCGACGCTGGAGCGCGCCCGAGCTGCTCGACCTGGTGCTCGACGAGGGCACCTTCACCTCCTGGGACGCACCGATCGACCTCTCCGGCGTGGACGAGTCCTACCGCGCCGTGCTCGAGGCGGCGGCCGCCAGGGCGGGCACCGACGAGTCGGTGCTCACCGGACGCGGCGAGGTCCGCGGCCGGCCGGTGGCCGTGGTGGTCAACGAGTTCGGCTTCCTCGCGGGCTCCATCGGCCGGGCCGCGGCCGACCGGATCATCGCCGCCGTCCGGAGGGCCACCGCCGAGGGCCTGCCGCTGCTGGCCAGCACCGCGTCGGGCGGCACCCGGATGCAGGAAGGCACGCCGGCCTTCGTGCGGATGGCCGAGATCTCCCGCGCGCTGATGGACCACCGTGCCGCCGGACTGCCCTACCTCGTCCACCTGCGGCACCCCACCACGGGTGGCGTCTACGCCTCGTGGGGGTCGCTCGGCCACGTCACGGTTGCGGAGCCCGGCGCGCTGGTGGGCTTCCTCGGCCCCAAGGTCTACGAGGCCCTCAACGGACGGCCGTTCCGTCCCGGCGTGCAGGTGGCCGAGAACCTCGCCGCCGTCGGGGTCATCGACGGCGTCGTCGCGGTCGAGGACCTGCCGGCGATGGTCGACCTCGCCCTCGCCGTGCTGGTCGACGCCCCCGGCCCGGGCCGGTTGCCGGCACGCGCACGACGACCACTGGCCGGGGTCAGCGCCTGGGACAGCATCGAGCGCACCCGTCGTACGGACCGGATCGGGCTGCGCGACCTGCTCGCCCACGGCGCCTCGGGCACCGTCCGGCTGAGGGGCACCGACGAGGGCGAGCGTGACTCGACGGTGATGGTCGCGCTGACCCGCCTCGACGACCAGCCGTGCGTCGTCGTCGGCCAGGACCGGGCGCGGCAGGCGCCGGGCCACGCGATGGGGCCCGGTGCCCTGCGCGAGGCCCGCCGCGGCATGCGCCTCGCCGAGGAGCTCGACCTGCCGCTGGTGACCGTCATCGACACCCCGGGTGCCGAGCTGTCGCCGGACGCCGAGGAGCGCGCCATCGCCGGAGAGATCGCCCGCTGCATCGCGACCCTGACGACGATGACGGTGCCGACCGTCTCGGTGATCCTCGGCCAGGGATGCGGGGGAGGGGCGCTCGCCTTCCTCCCCGCGCGCACCGTGGTCGCCACCGAGCACGCCTGGCTCTCGCCGCTCCCGCCCGAGGGCGCGAGCGTCATCGTGCACGGCGACGTCGACCACGCGCCCGAGATGGCCGAGCGGCAGCGGGTGCGGGCCACCGACCTGCTGGCCGACGGCATCGTCCACCACGTGGTGCCGGAGATCGACGGCGAGCCCGCCAGCGACCTCGCCGTCGCCGTCGCGGCCGAGGTGTCCGCGCTGCTGCGTGAGCAGGTGGGTGGCGCGCTGAAGGTCGGCGCATGAGCGTGCGAGGATCGACCGTGGCCGTCCCCGATGCGCTGGCCCTCGCCCTGGCCGACGGCCGCTCGCTGGAGCACCGGACCGGGGGCGACCCCGACGGCTTCCCGTTCGTCTACCACTCCGGCACCCCGAGCGCCGCGATCGTCGACCCGCTCGTCTGGGACGCCGCGTAACGCGCCGGCCTCCGGCTGGTGACGTACTCCCGTCCCGGCTACGGGGCCTCGACGCCGCGCCCCGTCCCGGACGGCTGGCCGGTGCCGAACCGTCGGGTCAGCCGCGGCCCCCGGCGAGCGGTGGTCCAGCCACATTTCGTACGCCGAAAAGGTGGCTGTGCCACCGCTGACCGTCGCGTCCCGCCGCAGCCCCCGGCGAGCGGTGGTCCAGCCACATCTCGTACGCCGAGAACGTGGATCCGCCGCCGCTCGAGCGGCCCAGCTCGAGCGGCCGGCCCCTAACTGGCCTTCTTGGCCTGCTTCTTCGCAGCCGTCTTCTTGGCGGTGGTCTTCTTCGCAGCGGCCTTCTTGGCCGGCGCCTTCTTCGCGGCGGTCTTCTTGGCGGGCGCCTTCTTCGCGGCCGAGGACTTCGTCGCCGGCTTCTCGTCGGCGTCCTCGGTCTCCTCGCCGCGGGCCGTCTTCGCGGCGGCCACCGACTTCTGCAGGGCCGCGAGCAGGTCGACGACCTCGCCGGAGGTCTTGGTGGAGGTCTCGGTGCGCTTGATCTCGCCGCCCTCGATCTTCGACTTCACGAGCGCCTCGACGGCACCGGCGTAGTCGTCCTCGAACTCGCTCGCGTCGAAGTCGCCGGCCAGCGTCTCGACGAGCATGTGGGCCATCTTGACCTCGGCGGGCTTGACGTCGCCGGGCTCCACGGAGAAGTCAGGGGTGCGGATCTCGTCGGGCCACATCATCGTCTGCAGCACGATCACGTCGTCCTTGACCCGCAGCACGGCGATGCTGGTGCGCTGGCGCAGCGCGACGGTGACGACCGCCATCCGGTCGGCGTCCAGCAGCGCTTGGCGGAGCAGGGCGTAGGGCTTGGCGCCGGCGCCCTCGGGCTCGAGGTAGTAGGACTTCTCGAAGAGCAGCGGGTCGATCTGCTCGCGCGGGACGAACTTCTCGACCGCGATCTCGCGCGACGACGTCGCCGGCAGCTCGGCCATGTCGTCGTCGGTGAGGATGACCATCTCGCCGTCCTCGGTCTCATAGCCCTTGGCGATGTCGGCGTAGGCCACCTCCTCGCCGTCGAGGGAGCAGACGCGCTGGTACTTGATCCGGCCGCCGTCCTTCGCGTGCACCTGGCGGAAGGACACGTCGTGGCTCTCGGTGGCGGCGTACAGCTTGACCGGGACGCTGACCAGGCCGAAGGAGACGGCACCCTTCCAGATCGCTCGCATGGGGTAAGCATGTCCCATGCGTCCCATGCTCGCCACCAAGACCGACCGTGTGCCGACGGGCGCGCAGTGGCTGCACGAGGTCAAGTGGGACGGCGTGCGCGTCCTCGTCGACGTCCGCGACGCGGTGGTGCGGATGACCAGCCGCAACGACAACAACGTCACGGCCGCGTGGCCCGACCTCAGCGATCCGCCGCTCGGCGACCGCGACCTGCTGGTCGACGGCGAGGTGATCGCCCTCAACGAGCGCGGCGTCCCCGACTTCCGGGTGCTGCAGCACCGCATGCACCTGCGCAACGCCCAGGAGGTGGCGCGGTTGGTGAAGAGCGTTCCTGCCACCTTGATGGTCTTCGACCTCCTCCGCCTCGACGGCGAGGACCTCGCCGATCGGCCGCTGGAGGAGCGGCGGGCGCTGCTCGAGGAGCTGCCGCTCGGCGACTCGACGTGGCAGGTCCCGGCGGCGTACGACGACGGCGACATGCTGTTCGACGCCACCCTGCAGCAGGGGCTGGAGGGTGTCGTGAGCAAGCGCCGGACCTCTCGCTACCGCTTCGACCAGCGCAGCGACGACTGGCGCAAGCTCGCCCACCGGCACCGCGGTTCCTTCGTCGTCGGCGGCTGGCGCCCCCAGGTCGGTACGACGAACCGGCTGGCCGCGCTGCTGGTCGGCGAGCAGACCGCCGACGGCCTGCGCTACCGCGGGCGGGTCGGCAGCGGCATCGCCGGGGCGACCAGCACCCGCTTGGCGGCGCTGCTCGCGCCGCTGGCGAGCGACGCGTCCCCGTTCGTCGACGAGGTCCCGCGGGTGGACGCGGAGGGCACCTTCTGGGTGGAGCCGCGGGTGGTGGTCGACGTCAAAACAAACGGCGTCGGCTACGAGCGGCTGCGCCAGCCGTCGTTCCAGGGCGTGCGCGACGACGTGTCCCCGGAGGACCTGTGAAGGGGCTGGTCGCCGGCGCGGTGCTCGTGGCCGGTCTGCTCGCGCCGCTCCCGACGGCGGCTACCTCGCCGGCGCCCGCAGCGGCGGAGGTCGTCCGCCTCGGCGGCGTACGCGTCGAGCTCCGCGCCGGCACCACGCAGGTCGTCACCGTCAGCCACACCCGCGGCGTCCGGGCGCGCGTCTCGCTGTGGCGGCTGACCGGCGAGGGCTGGCGCAGGCAGCTGACGACCACCGACGGCCGCACCGGCTACGGCGGGCTGGTGGCGGGGGAGCGTCGCGTGCAGGGGACGGGCACGACCCCGCTGGGGACCTACGGCCTCCCGTCGACCTTCGGCACCCACGGGGCGGACCCGAGCGCGGCGCTGCCCCACCACCGGATCCGCCGCGGCGACCACTGGGTGCAGGACAACGCCTCGCGCTTCTACAACCGGCTGCGCAACCAGCGCCAGGGCGGCTTCCGGTGGTGGCTGCCGTCGTCGGACCCCAACTCCTCCGAGCGGCTGACCGACTACGCCCACCAGTACGAGTGGTCGATCGTCACCGACTTCAACGTCGAGCAGGTCCGCCACCGCGGCTCCGGCATCTTCCTGCACGTCAACGGGCGCGGGGCGACGGCCGGGTGCGTCAGCGCTCCGCGCAGGTTCGTCCGGTCGCTCGTCCGGATCCTGGACCCTGCGCGCGTGCCGGTGATCGGGATCGGCCGATGACCCCGACCAACGAGATCCAGGTCGACGTGGAGGGGCGCACCCTCTCGATCAGCAACCTGGACAAGGTGCTCTACCCGCGCACGGGCACGACCAAGGGCGAGGTGCTCAACTACTACGCCCAGGTGTCGCCGGTGCTGCTGCCGCACCTGAAGGACCGGGCCGTCACCCGGATCCGGTGGCCGCACGGGGTGGAGGGGTCGAGCTTCTTCGAGAAGAACGCACCGCCCGGCACGCCTTCGTGGGTGCGGACGGTCGAGGTGCCGACCACGGGCTCGCGCACCGGCAAGGGCGACTCGATCCTGCGCTTCCCGATCTGCGACGACCTCGCGACCCTCACGTGGCTGGCCAACCTCGCTGCCCTCGAGTTGCACGTGCACCAGTGGACGGTCGACCCGGACGGCACGCCGCGCCACCCCGACCGCCTCGTGATCGACCTCGACCCGGGCGACCCGGCCGGCCTCCACGAGTGCGCGCAGGTGGCCCTGATGGTGCGCGACGCGCTCGCCGAGCGCGACCTGGGCTGTACGCCGGTCACGAGCGGCAGCAAGGGGCTCCACCTCTACGCCCCCCTGCCCGGCGAGCTCGACAGCGACGGCACGACCGCACTGGCCAAGGAGGTCGCCGAGACGCTGCAGCAGGAGCACCCGGACCTGGTGACGGCCACGATGACGAAGGCCAAGCGGCCGGGGAAGGTGTTCCTCGACTGGTCGCAGAACTCGGGCTCCAAGACCACGATCTCCCCCTACTCGCTGCGCGGCCGGGAGCGTCCGACCGCCGCCACCCCGCTCACCTGGGACGAGGTCGAGGCCGGCGCCGAGGACGAGCTGGCACTCGAGCAGCTCACCCTCGACCAGGTCCTCGAACGGGTCGCGGAGCTCGGCGACGTCTTCGACGCGTGACCCGGAATCTTTTACCTTGTGTCACCACCATGAGGGTCGGGTGTGGATCTGCGGACCGGATGCTTGGTGACATGTCCCGCATCATGCTGATCCCGGTCGCAGTCCTCCTGGCTTCCGGAGCCGTCGTGCTCGGGCCCGGCGAGCAGGCTCCCGCGGTCCCGGCCCAGACGGTCGTCACGCAGACCGCTGACATGGGCAATCACGTCACCAACCGCTGACCCTCCCTCTATGCTCCTTCGCATGGTGCATGACGTGTTGGTGGTCGAGGACGAGGAAGACATCGCCGTCCCCCTGATGCGCACCCTGGAGCGAGAGGGTTACGAGGTCACTCGCGTCTCGGGTGGCGCAGAGGCGGTGTCGTTCGTCATCGAGCAGGCGCCGGCCGTCGTCATCCTCGATCTCGGCCTCCCCGACATGGACGGGATCGACGTCTGTCGCCAGATGCGGGCCGGTGGATACCTCGGCGGGATCATCATGGTGACCGCCCGGGCCGGCGAGCTCGACCGCGTGGTCGGCCTCGACGTCGGCGCCGACGACTACCTCGCCAAGCCCTTCGGTCTCGCCGAGCTCCTCGCGCGGGTGCGCGCCCTGCTGCGTCGCAGCACGCAGGTCGTCCAGGAGGGCACCACCGTCACCACCGCCTCGGGGCTCAAGATCGACGCGGCCTCGCGCCGCGTGCACCTCGGCGAGCGCGAGATCGCGCTGACCGCCAAGGAGTTCGACGTCCTCGCGGTGCTCGCGTCCCACCACGACAAGGTCGTGCCGCGCGAGACCCTGATGAACCAGGTCTGGGACCAGAACTGGTATGGCTCGACCAAGACCCTCGACGTCACCATCGGCCGCCTGCGCAGCAAGCTCGAGGCCGCCGACGCCGGCGAGAAGGTCGTCGCGATCCGCGGCGTCGGCTTCCGGCTCGAGACCGGCGCCTAGGCCGCTCGCGCCACTGGGTCGCGGCTAGACCAGGGCGGCCGTTCCTTTACCCACGCCCGCGCGAGGGCCAGCATGCCCCTATGGGCATCCTGGCCCGGTGGCGCTGGTGTCGGGACCTCGGGACTGCCGTACGCGTCGACCCGGGGCCGGAGCCGCGCGCCGCGCTGGAGCTGCGCGTCCACGGCGTGCACGGCACGTCGCCCTCGTCGATGCTCGGGGCCAAGGACCCGCGCCAGGTCGCGGGTGACGGCATCACCGGGGTGTTCCGCGCCGACGGGGCGCTGCCGCGTCGCGAGCTGCGACCCGGACATGCGGTCGAGGCCTACAGCTGGGGGGCCCTCACCTCCGCGGTCCGCGGCGCGCTGGGCTGGGTGCAGCGGGTGCTGTGGCTGGGGCTGCTGCCCTTCGCCCTGATCAACCTGGCCTACTGGGCGCGCCTCCACGTCGGGCTCCACGACCGGCGCGGCGTCTGGGGTGCCGTGGTGGTGCGCTGGGCGGCGCTCCTGCTGACGATGCTGATCGTGCTGACGGCCTGCTTCGTCTCCCTCGACCTGGTGGCGTGGCAGTGCTACCGCGGCGGGACGAAGAGCTGCGACGTGCTGCCGGGCCTGCTGGACTTCATGATGTTCCTGGCCCCGAGCCAGCGGCTGGCGGTGGCGGCGGTCGTGCCGCTGGCCGGCATCGGCGTGATGTGGTTCCTCTCGCGCCAGTCGCTCGCGCGCTACGAGTCGTGCCTCGACAGCGACGGCACGGGCGGCGGTGAGCACCTGCTGCAGGACACGCGGTTCTGGTCGTCCACCCGCCGCACGCTCCGGCTCCAGCGGATCCACCTCTCCGCCGGCATCGCCACCGTGATGGCGTACGTCGGGGTGCAGGTCGACCGCCTCGCGGACCGCCCCAGCGCCTGGACGCTCGCGGCGATCGCGGTCCTGGTCGTCGCGTTCGGGGCGGCGGCGCGGCTGCACCCGCAGGACCTGGAGCACCGGGCGCCCGAGGTGGACGGCTCAGGCCCTGCCGACCGCTGGGCGCGACGGCTGCTGCGGCTCACCGTGCTGCTGGTCGTCACCCGGCTCCTCTGGTTGTACGTCGCGTCGGCGGAGGGCTCCCGCGAGTGGGACTCCGGCGCCGGCTGGTTCGGCCACAACCTGTGGTTCATCGGGGTCTTCGTCGCCCTGTCGGCGGTCAACATCGCCGTCTTCGTCGCCGGGCGCCTGACGGCCCTGCCCGCGACGCTGACGATCGTCCTCTTCATCGCCGGCGTCGCGATCGCGGCCGGGCTGAGCCTCGGCACCGACCGGACCACCGAGCAGGTGCAGCGGGTGCTGGCCGCGTCGGGCGCCTTCGCCATGGCCTTCTTCGTCGCCATGCTGGTCTGGCAGCTGCGACAGGGGCGCCCGGAGAAGAAGCGGCGCGCGCAGGCCTGGAACGGCGGCGGGGCGGCCGTGCTGATCGGGGCCGCCGGCTGGATCGGGCTGCTCTTCACCACCGCGGCCGTGACCGCAGCCTCGGACTACCTCAACGGCCCCGACCAGTCGGTCTCGGACCTGACGTCGGACCAGAAGGCGGTCGAGGACTCGACGCCGCCGCAGGAGGTGACCGGTGCCGAGGCCGACCTGGTTGTCGCGCTCGCGAAGGGCGCGGTGCTGCGCGACGGCATCGTGGTGATGGGGGAGACCCCGCAGCTGCTGCGCGGCTCGGTGGTGGTGGACACCGCCGAGGTCACCGAGGGCCTGCTGCGCCGCACGCTGCCCGACACCGTCGTGCTGGACGGCACGCTGCAGATGGAGGACGAGACGCTGCTGCTCGCGGACACCTGCTGGGTCGACGAGGGCGACGCCGTCCCCGCGTCGTGCCACCCCGAGACGCCGGGCTTCGTCTCCGGGGCGGAGGTGACGGTGAGCGGCAAGATCCTCTCCCTCGCCGCGGACGGGCGGGTCCGGCTCGAGGTCGCCGAGCCCCCGACGACCCCGCTGGTGCTGCCGCAGGTGCTGGTCTGGGCGCCGATCGTGCAGGTCCTGTGGGCCGTCCTGTCGGGCCTCATCGCGACGGCCTGCTGGGTCCGCCTGCACCGGCGGCTCAAGGCCCCCATCAAGAGGCTGGTGGAGAAGGAGGACGTGCCGACGGAGTCACGGGTCGACGTCCGCCACAAGCGGCTGCGGGCGGCGTACGCCCACCGCGCGGAGCGGATGATCGAGCTGCTGGGCGGCGTGACGGTGGTGTCGGTCCTGCTGCTGCTGTGCCTGTCGGCGACGGGCCTGCCGCCCAACACCCTCGTCAGCACGCTCTTCCCGCAGTGGCGCAGCGACCTGCCGCACCTGGTCGCGAGCCTGTCGCTCTACGTCGTGCTCGGCCTCAGCGCCGGCCTGGTCCTGCTGAGCAGCTATGTCCGCCGGTCGGAGGCGACCCGCAAGGCGGTCGGCATCCTGTGGGACCTGACGACCTTCTGGCCGCGCGCGGCCCACCCGCTGAGCCCGCCCTGCTACGCCGAGCGCGTGGTGCCGGAGATGACCACGCGGATCCGGTGGGGGCTCGAGCGACGCGGCCTGGTCGTGGTCTCCGGGCACAGCCAGGGCTCGCTGATCGCGGCGGCGACGCTGATCCGCCTGGACCCCGACGAGCTGCGGCACGTCAGGTTCGTGACGTACGGCAGCCAGCTGCGGGCGCTCTACGGCAGGATCTTCCCGCGGGTGCTGGGGCCCGGCGTGCTGGGCTACGCAGCCACCGACGGCACTCCGACCTTCACCGACGTGCAGCCCGACGTGCCGAGTGACGGCGCGGTCGTCGAACACGTGTCGCCGCCGGGTGCGACGACGCCGACCCTGTGGGACCTGCTCGGGCACGACGGCTGGGTCAACCTGTTCCGGCGCGCCGATCCGCTGGGCTGGCGGGTCTTCTCCGACGCAGACTCCGACCACGACGTGTGCACCCCCGAGGTGCCGCCGCGTGCTGCCGGCGATCCCGGTCCGACGGTCTTCACGCACAGCGGCTACCAGCACACCCTCGACTACCGCCGCGTCGTCACCGGGTGGCTGGCGGAGCCGCTGGTGGACGAGAGCGCGTGGACCATCGGCGAGGTGCGGCCGCTCCCGGAGCCGTGAGGCGAGGTTGTCCACAACCTTTACCTGACCCCTGTTTCCCGTGCTCAGGGCTGGGTAGCGTCCACGGTGCACCTTCTCGGGGAAGCAGGAACCACCATGTCCGTGGACCGTCTGGCGGCCGATCGTGCCTCGGCCGCGCACGACGAGCTCGTCGAGCGGCTCGACGCCGACGTCCGCGAGCGGGTGCGCCGCGAGGGCGTCGACCCGCAGCGCGAGGCTCCCGTCGTACGCCGCATCGCCGAGGACGTCGTCCGCGACCACGACGAGCTCAGCCTGACCGGCGCCGTCGCACCGATCGCCGACGACGGGGTGATGGTCGGGGAGCTGGTGGCCCGGGTGTCGGGCTTCGGGCCGCTGCAGCAGTTCCTCGACGACCCCGAGGTCGAGGAGGTGTGGATCAACGACCCCTCGTAGGTTGACAAGGAGTAGCGTACTGGCCGACTCCTGAGGACGCTAGGCCTCGTCCGAAACGACCTTGTCTTGCTGAACTGTCGGTGGCTGGTGACATACCTTGTAGTCATGGCAGACGGCAGCGGAATCGAGTGGACCGAAGCCACGTGGAACCCCACCACTGGCTGCGACCGCATCAGCCTGGGATGCGACAACTGCTACGCCTTGGCCCTGGCCAAACGCCTAAAAGCGATGGGCAACCCGAAGTATCAAGAGGACGGCGACCCGCGCACGAGCGGCCCAGGCTTTGCGATCACCGAGCACCCGTCGGCCTTGGACATCCCGCGACGGTGGGCCTCGCCGCGCGTCATCTTCGTCAATAGCATGTCCGATCTGTTCCACGCTCGGGTGTCGTCGGCGTTCATCCGCGACGTCTTCCAGGTGATGGAGGAGACGCCCCGGCACACCTACCAGTTGCTCACGAAGCGGCCTCGGCGTGCGGCCCGGATGGCCGATGAACTTCCTTGGCCGAGCAACGTGTGGCTCGGCGTGAGCGTCGAGACGTCCGAGCAATTGTGGCGGTTGGACGAGCTGCGCCGCGTGCCTGCTGCAACTCGGTTCGTCTCGGCTGAGCCGTTGCTGGGATCACTCACCGGACTCAACCTCACCGGCATGCACTGGCTGATCGCGGGCGGTGAGAGTGGCCCGAACCATCGTCCGCTAGACCCCGAGTGGGTCCGCGAACTTCGGGACGAGTGTAGGGACCAGAAGGTCTCGTTCTTTTTCAAGCAGTGGGGTGGACGAACGCCCAAGAGCAACGGCAGAGAACTCGACGGTCGACTTTGGGACGAGATGCCCGTCGCTACACAGGCTTGAGCGTCAACTGAAGCAGTTCCTTCACGCCCACGGGGCTCGTGGTTGTGAGGCCCGCAGCAAGTACCTTCTTCATCGCGGCGCGCAGGTGAAGGCCCCGGGCTACTCCGGCGAGGTCCCCGAAGACCTCGTCGTACCGATCGAGGACGCGGAACGGCTCGCCCTTGGCCAACTCGGATTCAAGGTTGTTGGCGAGGGTGTCGATCCACTCCTCCTTCAACCTGGCCTCCTCCGCCTTGAAGTTTTCGACCCAGGAATCGTCGTCACCGAAGAGGGTGCCGACAGCTGCTTGCTGTGCTGAGACCCGGCGCCACTTCTCGAGACCGAGCGAGGACGCCTCGCCGAAGTACTCCAACCCGGCGAGGTGGCGCGACGCGAACACCAGGTAGTAGAGGGGCTTCAGCCCGGCACGCTGCCGGACGTCAATGACCCAGTGGCCAGCGTGACCTGCCTCTTTCGACAGCCTCTCGGCGTACCCGTTGACGACGGCCTGCTCGGCGGCGTCCTTGTCGGGCAGTTCGACTAGCCAGGACTGGCGCCACCAGTCGCCACCGCAGACCTCGTCCATGCGGGCGAGGGTCCCCTCGGTCGGCGTCTTGCTCGTCAGGTGGCCCGCGATCCGCCGGAGGGCTCCAGCAGAGAAGTTGATCAACACCTCGGTGGCCGGTTGTCCACGGCCCGCTGGACGGTCGAAGATCTGGACGACCTCCGCAAAGGGGATCACCAGCCCGCACGGGTCCAGGTAGACGAAGAGCGGGATGCCGTCGCACTGCTGCAGCAGGTCGGGGAGGTGAGTCGAGATGTCTCCATCGTTGACCGTGACGGTTACGCCGTCACCCTCATCTTCAACCACCGTTCGCAACGCGGCGATGGTGTCGGCGTCCTCCTCCACAAAGTGGCACTCGACGGTACGCGGCATACCTGCGTGGGCTTTGGCGTGCCGGAGCAGCATCGCCCCCGAGCCCTCCTCTTCACTCGAGTATCGGCCCGGGCCGGCATATCCGTCGATGAACGCCACCCGGTTGCCTTTCGACCTGCTACCCGTCTTGCCGATGAAGGGAGGGGCGTAGGAGTCGATGATGCCGTGCTTCAACACGGCAGCAGACTTCTTGGTCTTGTGGAACTCGAGCACGAGACGCCCCCCGGGCGATCGGTGACAGAGTTCACAGGCTATGTGAGCGCGGCCCCGGACGTTGGCAGATCGCCGGTGCCACGCGCATGCGTCGTGACGCCCTCCTACCGCGCCGAGGTTCGCCATACGAGGCCTGGCTAACGGCGGTGCCGGGTCTGCTGTCGCACGACGACATGCTCGGGCAGCAGGCTCGGCTGCCGCTCCCACGCCTCGTCGGCGGCGTGCATCGGGCATGCGTCCGGGTTCGGTCCGCGCCACGCGCAGCCCTTGACGGCGCAGGCCCGGCCGTTCACGGCACTTCCGTCCATCCGGTATGTCCGCTGGCTTTCTGGTGGAGTCCCATCCCGCCGCATCCAAGTACTCGCTGGCAGTCGTTGCAGCGTCTACGGATCGCTGCGACGGTGCGCCCGACATGGCGCATCCTGGCCAGCGCAGCCTCGCTCATGCGGTAGCCCCTCTCGGGCGCGCTCGGCACCGGCGTGGGCGTCGGTGAGGGCGCGGCATTGCGAGGCCGTCCAGCGGGCTCCTCGGCCTTCCTCGGGGGGTGCAGGTGCCCGGTGAACCGGTAGTGCTGTCCGAGCCGCGTGTGCTCGTCCAAACCCACCTGCGTGAAGAACATGTCACCGCACGTTGGACAGGTCTTGGTGGGAATCTGCATGCTGCCAAAGGCCGGTCCCCTCACAGCAGGCCCAGCCGTTCCAGATCGCGGCGGATATGGGGTGGCGGCGTCGTCTTCATCGTCTCGTCTGAGGGGGCGGTGGGAGCGCTGTCCTCGACTACTTCGGCCTCGACGATGTCATCGGGCTCGTCCTCGTCTAGTGCCTCGAGGTTCCACGCGAGAACTTCGGGGGATGGCTGGTGGGCGATCGGCTGGGCCGGAGCCAGACCGTTCGGGTCGTTGAGGATGTTCCGGAACAGCGCCTCAACCGGGTCTACGGCCCCTATGCCGACCAGCAGCTTCCCGGTTGCGTTGAGTCCGGCCCGGTCGAGCATGTCCTGCGCGATCTTGACCTTGTCTCGCGCGTCCACGCCGGGGTCATCCAGCCAAGCGAGGAGTCGCTGCACCATGTCGTCGGCAGCGTTGCCCATCCTGGCGGCGGCGCGGTCTCGGACTACAGGGATGAGGCCCCCGTGCTGGCCGCAGACATTTGCTCCGGGGACGGCTTCGCGGCGGCACTGCTTGCCGTCCTGCTTGTAGTGGCCCTCGCACCGAAGGACAGTGGGCGGGGCCAACATGTCCCACCAGTCCTCGGAGTGGGTGACCTTGTTCCGGTGGCCCACGTCAGCTCAACTCCAGACGAGCGAGGACCGCTTGCCGGGCCGCTCGAAGACGCAGGCCTTGCAGGACCAGCACAGCGCGACGACAACCACCGATGCGCCTGCCGGAATCCAGAGCCGGTCGTTGATCGAGCGCTTGTCGTTGCCGCAGCGGTCGCAGGACTGCGAGTCGTGCCGGGGGAGCGGGTCCTCCAGCATCGCGTCCAGCAGCGGCATAGCCGGGACGCCCTCCGTGGCGAACCGGAGCAGTGGAACGCCCACCGCGCAGTCCTCGGGGACCGGCCCGCCAAGAGCGTGTAGCACGACCATCGACGTCTTCTCGTCCAGCATCGCGACTTGGTTCGCCTCGGCCCACGGGACCAGAGCAGCGGCATCTTCTATGGCGGACATGAACATGGTTCCTCCTGAGTTGCGACCTCTAGTGACCTTGGTGACCGGCCCAGCGGGGGAGGAGGTCACTGAACCCCCGCCGGGCCGGTGGCTCAGGTGGTGTAGAGCGTCGGAGCGGTGTACGACCCGGAGGCACTGATCTGCATGACCATGCCGGCCAGACGGTGACGGACGCCGGTGCCGAAGCCCCGCACCCAGTACGAGTCCTGGAGCGGGTAGTCGTCCTTGTTGCCTCCGACGATCCGGAGTCCCCGCAGGGTGGGGCTGCGGTGCTGGCGGAACATGATCGGGTTGGACGAAGCGAGCGAGCCGCCGGACGCCAACGCGGTGACGTACCCGGCAGGGATGCGCGTCGACTCGATCACGATCGCCTCGTCATATGAGCCCTTGACCGGGAACCCGGCGAACGTGGCCGATGCCTGCTGGCCGATGAGGTCACCGTCCGTGGCGAAGAACGACTGGCCCTGGCTCGGGATGAAGTCAGCCTTAGCCCCGGTCGCGACCCGGAAGCCGTTGATGACGTCGCCTTCCACCGCGTTCACGAAGATGACGATCTGGGAGCCGTTCTCCTTCGCGTAGCCGTGCGACTTGAAGTCGGTGACGATCTCGTCCAGGTCAGCCGAGTTGACCGTCGCTGCGCCGCTCGTCCGGTAGTGGGTGTGCGTCCCGGGGAAGGTATTGCCTTCGTAGGCCGGAGGCACCCAGCCGTCTCCATTGGCGAAGGCGAGGACGTCGAACACCTGACCCGACTTCTTGTCAGTCACGCTCCGGTTGGTGTTGCGGAAGACCGTACCCATGACCTTGCCGAAGACGTTGTCGCGGTCAGCGGCGACGATCGCGGCCGCGTTGGCGGCGATCTCGGACTCGGTGGCGTCGGCGAGGTACTGCCACGTCGAGCGCCAGGCCACGTCGAACCACTTGAACGGCACGCCCATGTTGAGCGTCGAGTGCTGGGCGCGGTTGGACGTCGGCACGCCGTACTCGGATGCGTCCTCGAACGTCGGACCAGCCCCGAGGGTCTGGAGGACGGAGGTGACCGCGGACGTCACCGGGAAGGTGAACAGGTCCACGAAGCGCTGCTGGCTCTCGTTAGAGATCGAGGCGACCTGCTCCAGTTCCGCGAACAATTCGCGGAGGTCGCGCCCGTCCGCGGTTCGCAGGACGTCGGCGCGACCGCTGTAGCCACGGGCCATCATCTGCATGTCGCCGTAGATGCCGTGGTTGAGGCCGATGAGGCCGGAGATGTCGCCGGCCGCCAGTAGCGATCGCTTCTGGGTCGTGTGATTCATGGGGTGCTCCCGTGCGTGGTCGGATGGATTGCCGCCCGACTGGGCTGCCGCTCACGCGACCTGCACTTGGCCACTGGCCCCGGTGCACGGGTTCTCGTTGAATCTTGAACCAACGATACCTCGTCAACAGGGGAAGGGGCTACAAGCCGCGCCGTCCACGGGCATGCTGGTTCCCGTGGAATCACTTAACGGGGAGACCAAGGCAGCAGAGCGCCTGAAACGAGCGGCGCTTAGGGACTTCGGCGTTGTCGCTGCGGAGGATCGTGACGACCCGCGTTGGGATGACTTTCCGTCCTACCGGATCACCATAAATCCAAACGATGCTCCGGTTCCCGACCTCTACAAGTACGCGCTGAAACTCATCGGCTGTGCGGCGCATGGACCGGGCGAGAAGGTCGCTTGGTGGGTGAACTTCACCTACCGCGGAGAGCGCTGCTCGCTTGCCATGCAGAAGTTCGGCCTGCGCCTCTATCTCCGCACCGAGCGCCCTGAGAACGAGGCGTTGACGACTCAGAAGCAGATTGCGAAACAGCTTCGGTCATCCATGCGCACGGTCGAGAAACTCATCGTTGACGCTGCCCCGGATCTGCTCGGCAAGGGGAACGCCACCGTACGGAACCAACACACCTCGCTTCGCCGGGCATACGAATACTTCCGGGAGCGTGCGGAGCAGCCCAGCCACATCGAGGATGAGAACGAGTCGGGCGAGCATCCGGGAGGCGTCACGTGGAGGACATTCAAGAGCGGGAAGGTTCGCATGCAGCTGAACTCCTTTCACGACATGATCGCCGCAATTTCAGCGTATGTGAGTCTGCTGGAGCATGACCTGGTGCTGGCACTTGCGTTCTCGGACTTCGATCCCAGCAAGGAGGACCTGACCGAGATCATCGGTTCGCGCTGGGGGGAAAAGTGGGGTCGCATCCTGGGCAAGGAGGACGAGGCAGGCCGGTACTGGCAGCGTCTCTTCGACGTCGTAGAGCGCTGGAGGAACCCTTACTCGCACGGCGGATTCGAGAAAGGCCACGGGGCGACCATCTTCCTGCACACGCCCGGCGTCAACGCCGCCGTGCCGATCGGTCTGACGCGCGTGCGCGAGAGCCCACTGTTCTCGTTCATGCCGGCTGGAGAGTCGGACATAGCTGAAGTCTTTGGCTTGTTCGATGAAATCGACGAATACATAAAGAGGGAGATACCCGAGGCCGTCGAGTGGATCGACTCTGGTCTTCATGTTCGGTACGACGAGGACTTTCGCGTGGAACTTGCAGAGGCGCGCCGGACTGGACGGTTCGAGCACATGGTGGAGGCACACGGGTACGCCTACGACAACTTCGTCAATATGGACTTCTAGACCCAGGGGCTGTCGGTGCCTTTTGACAGACTGCGGACATGGCCACAGGAATCGCTCTCGTCGCTCTGGTGCTCAGCGTTGTGTCGCTCGGGTGGCAGGCTTGGACGTGGAAGAACAGCGGCCCGGTAGTTGAGGTGAACGTGACCAACGCGATCACGGACGCGGAGACGGGTGAAGCGGAGCACTATGTCGGCGTGGAGGCCGTGAACACGGGCCGCGCGCCCACCACGGTCACCAGCTGGGGTTTCGAATTGCCGGGCGGTGGGAGTGTGTACTCCACCGTCGCGCTTCGAATCTCGGAGTCCCTGCCGTGCCGGTTGGAATCCCACAGCAAGGCGACCTTCTACCTCGTGGCCGACGAACTGCGGCGTGTCCACCACGAACAGGGGATCGAGTTGCGGATATGCGTCCTTGGGTCGAATTGGGAACGGGCAAGCGCGTGCGGTGCAAGAAGACCGTGCCGCTAGCCGACTAACGCCGCATTCCGACGCACCTGCTCGCGCCGAACGGCCGCGACGATGTGAGAGTGGTGCCACGACTTCGACCGCGCCGTGGGGCGACGGACTCCCTCGTCCTCAAGCAGCCGCGCGATCGCCGATGCCGACAGCCCCGTGCGATTGAGGTCGTAGATGCGCTCCTCGACGTCGGTGGGAATGGCGGAGGGGCGGCCCATGTGCTTGCCGGTCGTTGCTCGAATCGTCGCCATGCCCTCGCGAGTGCGGCTTGCGATGATGCGCCGCTCCCACTGCGCCACTGCGGCCCGGATATCCGCCACGAGTCGCCCGCTGTCGGTGCTGGTGTCGACGCCAAGATCCAGACAGACGACCGACCACGACTGTCGCTCCGCCCGGTCCAGGACGTCGGCGAAGTCGCGGGTGCTGCGAGCCAGCCGATCGAGTGCGGCAACGGCCACGGCGTCTGCCCTGCCCCGGTCGCAGTCGTCCATCGCCTGGGCTAGCACCGGGCGACCGTCGAGGCTCTTGGCACTCGCAGCGTCCTCCTCGCGGATCGTCAGGTCCCAGCCGAAGATCTCGGCGGCGTCACGCAAGCGGCGGGCCTGGGTCTCGGGGGACATGGCCTGTTTGTCGGTCGAGCGACGGACATATCCCAGCACTCGCAGCGGCTCGGTGGTCATCGGCTTCTCCTAGGGCGTCGCGGGTATGGGTCCCCTTGCCCGCGAAACGTACCTCGAACACTTGTTCGAACCTAGCCCAAGCCGGTCACTCTCTTTTCGACGATCCGGAGTGCTCGGATGCTCATGCGTATGAGACTCCTGGCCGACACAGCACGGGCCGATCCACCCACCTCCCCGGCCTTCTCCGGGCCTCGTAGCGCCCGGCCTCACCGTCACCGCGTCGACCCGATACGTGCCCTCGAGCCGAGCCATTCTGTTGCTCTCCTCCCGAGCCAGGTGCTACCCGACCACCACCATTACGGTCCCCCCTTCTTGAGAGGGGGGACCGCGTAATGGGTGGGGCGCGTAATGGCCGTAATGGGTGGCGTAATGGCCCCTGATCAGCGGCGATGCGTTCCGCCGTAATGGTGCGTACTGGTGGCGTACTGGCTACCCGACACAAGTACGCCCGTAATGGGTCAGATCGGGTGCTCGTTCTCCGAATCCACGTCGATCGGAGCGAAGACGTCTCCCGGGCCATCGAGAGATAGCAGCCGCGCCGCGTACCTGGCCGGAGTGCTAGTCGTCTTGTCTCCCGGGACGATGCACTCGGCGCGTTCCAACTGCACGTAGGAGTCCAACTTCCGACGCGCCTTCGCGATCGCGTTGCGGCCTTCTCGGGTGCTCGGGTCGGCGGGGCCCAGCCACTTACCGCAAAAGTCCCGCACCGTGATGCCGGCATCGCCAGCCTTCCGGATGAACTCGTACGGGTCGGTGCCGTCGTAGATCGCAGACGTCCCGGCCTGCTGGTCGTGTTCGATTGTCAGCGGACCAACCGGCTCTGCGGGCTGCTTGAGATGCCGCCACTCGACCACCGGATCGCCAGCCTCCCCGATCAGGATGACAACCGAGCCCGCGCCAGCCGTGAGCCAGGCCGAGCCGTACACGTCCTCCAACTTCGTCGGCTTAGTCGCCTTCCCCGTGCTGGACCCTCCCTGCTTCTTCATGTGGTGAAGTTCAAAGACCTCCACCCCGTGGGCAAGGCAGAGTTGACGAGCGCGGTTGTAGCCTGCGCCCACCTCGTCGTTGGAGAGGCCGATCGCGGCGTCCTTCAGGCTGTCCACCACGACGGTGTCAGCCCCGGCGTCACGAGCCATCTGGAGCATCAGATCCGGGTGCGCGGCGAAGTCCTGAACCGGAGGCCCCGGCCATACCGTGAGCCCATCGTCGAGCACGTCCCTCGGTACGTCTCGCAGCTGCCGAGCCAGCGCGCGGGCAATCTGCTTAGGTCGGTCCATCGCCAGGTACAGAACGCCGCTCTCAGTCTTCGCGACTTCCATGCTGAGGACCTCGCCACCGATCAACCGCGCACGGACGACCTGCCCGGCGAGAGTGGTCTTGCCGACGCCCGGCCCGCCGACCAGCATCACCGCTTCGCCGGAGGCCCACACGACCTGACCCCCGGTGCCCCAGAGGCACGGCAGTTCAGACGGCAGGTCGTGGATGAACGATCCGCCGTCAACCATGCGGACTTCGGAGTCGGCCGAGGCGCCGCGCAACTCCTGCTCGAACTGCTGCTTGGCCTCGTGACGGACCCGCAGATAGCGGACCTCGCGCCGGACCTCGTCCACGGTCTCGATCTCGCGGACGACAGCCCGCTTGAACAGGTCGGCCGCGAGCGGCGGAGGACTGGCTACGAAGCGAGCGACGTCGTTGATCGTCCACCGCTCCGAGCCTTCGATCGGCTCGTCGCCAGTGCGTTCGCTGAGCGCCTCTTCCGACTTGCGCCAGCTGGCATCCCCAGCTTTCGCGCGAGCGACCCGTGCCTCCACGGAGTGGTCGGGCTCTCCGGCGCGGCCGATCAGATCCTCGCTATCAGCGCTGCTCATGATCGCGCTCCTCGTTCTCGTCGCTAGCAGCCGGGGGATGCGCGTCGGCGTACTTGTCGAGGTGGGGACGGCGGCGCTCGGCCTGCTTGGAGCGCTTGCGCTCGAATCCGTGGATGTTCTGGCGCTTGCCACTCATCCCTGACCACCCGACCGCAGCAGATGCGCGACCTGCTCCTTGGTGTCCTCGGAGAGCGGAGGGAACGTGGCGACCGCTTCGGTCACAGCAGCGTCGAGGGTCGTGGCGGTCACTTCTGCCGCCCACCGTTCGCGATCAGCCCAGTCAGGTACTCGACCTGCGCCGGGTGGAGCGGGACGGGGTAGGCGTCGAACGCATCGCGGATCGCCTTATCGATGCGGGCGGTCACCATCTTGCGGCGAGCGGCCTGCTCGACCTGCGGCTCCGGGGGAGTGGAGCCCCGGTAGAGAGCGGCGTACTGGTTGCGAGCGGTGATGGGGTCGACCGGCTCAAACGTGGAATCGGACATCGGAGATGCCTTCGTGCGTGTGGCCCTCTCGACCCCTTCCGGGGGTCAAAGCCGTCCCTCCGATGTGAACGGCGCACCCTCCGACGATCCGGCTCTAGCGGACGTCGGGCCTCACGGACTCCGGGCGACCGTCTCTCAGATCACTCACCGGGTTGCAGCCGCTTCGACTCTGGCCTAACTGCGCCCGATCCTAGCCCTGATGTGGAGGGTGGTCGGCGCAGCTAGCGATCTCTCTAGTGAAGAGGAATGAAAGCGGATTTCGCGCAGAGGCTTCAAAGCCGTCCCAGCTTGTGCAATCCTTAAGGAGATCGACCACGATCATCGACGCCACCCTGACCGGAACGAAAGGACCAACTCGGCATTGGTACTCCGCAATCTGCGGGGTAGTGCACCCAGAAACTGGGAGCACACCGAGTTGCAACCCCAACCGGGAGGTAGGCATGACGGCACTCGCCGCGATTGTGAGCGTGGTGGCGGCGCTTGCTGCTGTGCTCCGCGCACGCTACAAGTTCCAGTTCGCGATGGAGGCGTTGCGTGACGTGCCGCCTGCCAGGCGGGCCGAGGTCGTCATCGCCGTAGGTGAGGCTTGGCGGGGATGGAACTCCGTTGGAGTGCCGATCCAGCGGTCTCGTCCGGAGTCGGAGGTTGGGGCAGCCGAGCCGCCGCGTGCGATTCATTCGGCCTCGTGACGGATGAGGCTGAGCGCTTCTCGGAGCGCCGAGCAGCCCGTGACCCTATGCGTCGGGTCACGGGGTGTGGATCGGGCTGGAGATCGGCTCCTCGCGTGCCTCGCACCTACTCAGGCGTGATGGTGACTGAGGCGGGGTCGTAGCCGCGCCCGTTCCCCGGGCCGACGCGGTGAATCGTGATGCGCATCCCGAGAAGCCGGATGATCCGCTTCTTCGTCTCAACGTCAGCTGACTCCCACGCCTTCGCGACGTCCGGACCGGTGAACTCGTCCAGCGACTCGTCCGCGGGCTGTGCGCCCCGGAGGCGGTCCTTCTCGGCTTCCAACTGCGGCTTCGCCTGAGCGGTGATGCGTGACACCATCTCGTCGGTCCACTCGCCCGAGACGAACCGGTCGGCCGCGATCTTCATCTTGGCCTCCAACTCCGCGATGCGGGTCCTGGCGGCGTCGGCTGCGATCGGGTCGCCTCCGAGCAACCTCACCCCGTCCCGCTCCAGCAGAGCGACGACGACGCGGGACACATGGTCGTCCACGTCAGTCATGCGCCGCTGAACCTTCATGCATCCGGCGTGCGGGCACTTGTACGAGTGCGGGTAGATGCGGGTCTTGCCGGACTTGAGCTCGTAGGTGTACTCGGCGGTGCCGACGATGTGCCCGCCGCACTCCCCGCAGTACGCGACAGACGTCAGAAGGTACTTAGGAGCGGTGCCTCGGTTGTTGGATCGTCGTGCCGGGTCGGTCAGCAGAGCGACGACCCGGTCGTGAGTCTCCCGGTCGATGATCGGCTCCCACTGGCCGGGATACAACTGCGGCTTGCCCTTCGGCTTCCCGTCCTTCCCGAGCGGCTGGTGCTTCCGCATTCCCCAGTTTCGATCACGGAGAAGCACACGCCGGAGCACCTGCGTGGCCCACGTCTTGCCGGTGCTTGTCGGGATGCCGCGAGCGTTCAGATCGAGAGTGATCTTCCAGATGCCCTCGCCGGCAAGGACGCGCTGCACGCACTCCCGAAGAACAGCAGCCTCAGCCTCGTTGACCGTGAGGCGCTGATCGGCTCCTCGGCCCTCGATGTTCCAGCCGAACGGGCGCGGACCGTTGTGGCGACCGGACTCCGCGAGTTCCTTCTGCTTCCGTCGCGCACGCTCGGCGGTCCGCTCGGCCTCGGCGGTGTCTACATTGCCGGTGAGCCGGGTGGTCATGCGCCCGTCGGCGGTGGATAGGTCGGGCCGTCCCGACGCCACCGTGACCAGCTGCGTGCCGAAGTCCTCGTGGAGTTCGATGAAGTCCTCGATCTCCCGCGGACGCCGGGTGAGCCGGGACGTCGAGTAGGCAAGCACGACGTCGAACCGGCGAGCCTCCGCATCCATCAGCATGCGGAGGTAGTCGGGACGCGGCTTCCGACTGGACGGCGCGGCACTGATGTCGTTGTCGGAGTACGTCTCCACGACCGTGAGTCCCTCGGCACGGGCGAGCGCCCGACAGTCCTTCTCCTGTCGGGCGACGCCGAGTTCGCGACCTTCCGCGTCGTTGGAGATCCGGGTGTAGATCGCTGCGCGGGTGGGCTTGGGCATCAGCCCTCCGTCCGGGCCGCAGCCGCGCCAGCCTTCAGCGCCTCGTGACGCAGTGCCTTGTCCATGTCCTTCGCGAACGTGATGGCCGGGGTCTTCTTCGAACCGGTCAGCCGCTGCGCAGCGACTCCGAGGTAGCCCGCCAGGAACGACCGGTTCTGGTTGTACTTCTCCATGTCAGACGCGTCCTTCCGGTCGAGCGTCTTCTGCCACGACTTCGTCGCGGCGAGTGCAGCGGCCTCCACGGCGATCAACAGATCCAGGAACTCCGTTGCGAGCGGACCGGCGATATCCGTCTGCCTCAGCATCGTAGAGACGTTGACCGTCCGGACCTCGACACCGGAGTATCCGGCGGCGATGGCCTCGGCAGCCGGGGCAAGCACGGTGTTGTAGTTCCCGCGCCACTCCTTGGTTGCGAGCGCTACGAACTCGGGCTGCTCGGCGGGGTCGGCGGTGAACTCAGCGGCTGCAGCGTGGTCGGCCTCACGGGTGGCGGTCTCGGCCTGCTCACCTATGACTGTGGCGGTGCCGCAGGCCGGGCAGTAGTCGGCGTCGTAGGCCGGGTGCTCTACGCACCGCTCCGGCTGCTGGGGAAGCAGCGCCTCGAGGTCTGCGATGGTCATCCGGCGAAGCGTCGGCCCGGTGAGCGTGATGCCAGAGGCGATGATGGTGGCGATCAAGTCGGTCTTCTTGCTCATATTGGATTCCTCGGTTTCGTGGAGCCCGGTGACGCTACCTCTAGCGTACCCATGACCCCAGCCGGGTCTTCATCGCGCGACGTGGCCGCCACGAGCTCACCAACCTGCGGCTCGACGCCGCCCAGGTCGACGAGCTCGTCGAGCGGATGCTCAAGTCGAGCGGGCGGCGCCTCGACATCAGCACGCCCTTCGTCGACGCGATGCTGCCCGAGGGGCACCGCCTCCACGTCGTGCTGGAGGGCATCGCCCGCGGCTTCACGGCCGTCAACATCCGCAAGTTCCTGCTCCGCGCCCACCGGCTCTCCGACCTGGTCGCGCTCGGCAGCCTGACGCCGCAGGCGGCAAGGTTCCTCGAGGCATCGGTGCGGGCCGGGCTCAACATCCTCGTCGCCGGCGGCACCCAGGCCGGCAAGACGACGATGCTGAACTGCCTGTCGGCGGCGGTGCCGGGCGGGGAGCGCGTGGTCAGCGTCGAGGAGGTCTTCGAGCTACCGAACATGAGTAGAATACAGACATGCGAGCCGTTGTCTATACCCGACAAAGTTTTGATCGGACGGGGGAGGGAGCGGCTGTCGCGCGCCAACTCGAGGACTGTCTCAAGCTCGCGGAACTGCGCGGGTGGACAATCGTGGAGCAGCACTCCGACAACGACATCTCTGCGGCCGGCAAGAAGAAGCGTCCAGGGTTCGACGCGGTGCTGGCTGCGATCGCAGAGGACCGGGCCACCGTCGTCATCGCGTGGGCTCTCGACCGTCTGAGCCGCAACAGGGCCGACGAATTGCGGCTGGTGGAGCTCTGCGAGCAGAAGGCCGCAACGATCGCGCTCGTCCGCGGTACCGACCTCGACATGAGCACACCGTCAGGGATCCTGGTCGCCGACGTCATGGGTGCGACTGCCCGTCACGAGATCAAGCAGAAGTCTGACCGGCAGAGGCGTGCCCAGCAGCAGGCCGCCGAGCAGGGGAAGCCCGCGGGTGGTCGCCGGGCGTTCGGCTACGGCAGCGACGGCGTGAGTGTCAACGAGGCAGAGGCGAGGCATGTGCGCGAGGCGTTCGCCGACGTGATGCACGGGGCCTCACTCAAGGGGATTGCTCGCCGATGGAATGAGGCCCGCGCTCTGACAACGGCGGGCAACGAGTGGTCACACTCGACGGTGCGCGGCGTGCTCAAGAACCCGCGCTACGCCGGCCTACGGGCCTACCGCGGCGAGATCGTTGGACCTGCCGTCTGGCCCGCCCTGGTGGACGTAGACACCTACGACGCCGTCAAGGCGATCCTCTCTGTGCCCGAGCGCCGAACGACCCTCACGACGGCACGGAAGTACCTCCTGCCCGGTCTGGCGCTCTGCTGGAAGTGCGGAAGCGACTGCGCGACCGGGCACACGCGCCACGGGAAGCGCGTCTATGTCTGTCGAGCCAACAAGTGCATCAGTCGCAAGGCTGACCCAGTGGACGGATATCTAGAGGCCGTGGTGGTCGCACGTCTCTCCCGGCCAGATGCCGCGGATCTCTTGTCGGCCGACAATCGGGACGACCTGCGCAAGCTACAGGGCAAGGCCGCGGGCATCCGTGGACGGCTTGACGATCTCGCTACGGGGCTCGAGGAAGGCGTCTTGAGCCTGGCTGCCGTCAGGAAGTCGAGCGAGCGACTGCGGGACGAGTTGCGCCGCATTGAAGTCGAGATGGCAGCCACTGTCCAGACAGACGCATTGGGGCCACTGGTGGCCGCCGAGGATGTGGCGGGCGTGTGGTCGCGGATGGACATCGGGCAGCGGCGCCAAGTGATCGACGCGCTCATGACCGTGACCCTGCTCAGGCCAGAGGTGGGTAGGCGAGATTTCGACCCCGAGACCGTTCGAGTCGACTGGAAAACCGATGGTTGAGGGATTCAACTACGCCGTGCCACGCCTATCTGGCACGCGGTGGGACTCTGGGCGCGGCCGAGTTGTGGCGGATGGTTCCTGGCCCCGCGTCGGCATCTATTGCATGGACCAGCACGACTTGTGGCTACTCGGCTCCTTCACTCTCAGTGCTGAAGTGCTCGAGCAGAGAGGGGAGCGCTATTGGGCATGGGAGTCCAAGTTTCTGACTGGAGATGGTTACCTCATCCCACTGACTTCATCAGCCGACGAGATCCAGCAGATCGTTCGCGACAAACCTCGTGACAGCCGCGCCGAACGAGATGCTGCGCAGCGGGCACGAGAAGCGCTCGAGTACGGTGACTTCGAGAGAGCCGCGGGCGAGATGGAAGCGTCGGAAGTCGCGCAAGCCGAGACCCGACTACGGATCAAGCTTGTCTGCGGCGAGTGTCGTCGACCACGGACCCTGAGATCGGATTCCGTGCAGCCGATCGTAGGGAAGTTGTGGGAAGTCGGAGTGAAGGAACTTGGGTTCACGACGTTCTTGGCGCGCGTTGACCGGCGTACGTAGGCCGCATGCTGCTAAGATATTAAGTACTGGGCGCAGCGTCTCGCTGGTCGCAGAACCTTCCATCCGAGCAGATGGCTTAATCGCCATGCTCGGAGGAATTCGTGTCTCAGACACTCCATCACCGCGGCCGGTTGGCCGGCCTCTCGCGCTCTCGCGAGGCACATGATCCTGAACTACTCGATGCTCGTCGAGATCTCGCGGCGTCCCGGCTCGAGGACTGCATCAGGCGAACGGTTGAGTCCGCTCCACCACTGAGTTCCGAACAACGCCAGCGACTCGCCGCCTTGCTGAGCGGCGGTGGTCAACTTGTGGGCTGACGAAATGCGAACGGCCCCCGGAGCGGAATCCGGAGGCCCTGATGCTCGCTGGCTGGCGACTGGTCTCATTGTACCGCGCCGCACCCTCATTGGGGGTGCGTCATGAAGCGCCTGTCGGTCGAGTTGGGACGTGCACACGCCGCTGTCCGCGGTCGTGACGCCTACACGCTGCTTGTCGCTGTCGGGGCTAGGCCGACCTGGTCGCCGATCTCCCGCGCGTGGATGGCTCAGCGTCATCAGGGGGGCGACGTCCTCGCCCTCGCTGAGGCGCGCGGATACGTCACCGACGTACGGGAGGCCGCGTGATGACACCGGAGCGAATCGACACTCTGGCTCGCCTCATGGTCCTCGATCTCATGCTCGAGTGCTCGGAGCGCTACTGGCTCAAGCGGGCTGGCGACTTCGACAAGGTCGGTACGCCGGCGTGTGCCGAGATCGCCAAGGCGTGCAGGGCCAAGGCTTCTCTATGCCGCCACGAGAACGCTGACGAGTGGGCCGATCTCCTGGCCGCCGAGCTGGGGGAGGTCGCGTGAGGCCCCGCACGATCGACGACTGGCGCCGCGCGGTGTACCGCGCGCGGACCAGCGGCAACGTCCAGGTGCTCTTGCTGCTGATGGCCGACCACATGCGCGTCAACCTGACCGTCAGCGTCCCGCGAGAAGTACTGGCCAAGGAACTCGGCATCCACGAGCAGCGAGTGGCCGAACGGATCAAGGCCGCAACCGAACACGGATGGCTCTTCCGCACGGGTGGTGGATACCGCGGCCGGACGGCTGAGTACAGGGCGCTGTTCCCCGGCGAAAGCGTACGGGAAACCGGTACCCATTCCGAGGTCGAAAGGGTACGGCCTACTAGTACGCATTCCACCCCCAAAATCGGTACCCATTCCACGAATGAATGCGTACCGGACGGGGGGTACGCCATAACTACAGCGGACCTGTCCCTACGGGGTGCAGACCGCGACGTCAGCAGAGACGAGCACGGACGTTGTCGGTGGCATGGCGCCGACACGTGCCCTGCCGGTTGTCGCGACGACGGGCAGGCGATCGCATGACCGCGACCATCGTCTCCCTTGATAGCCGACGGCCTGCACCCCCGCCGGCCTGCGGGTGCACGCGACACCTGCTCGACGCCCTCGCATCGCGCACGGCCGCGCGGCTCCAGGCACACGACCTCCTAATCCCGAGGGACGTGCTTGAGCGCGTGCTTGCTGACATCACCCACACCACGGTGGCTGTGCTCGATGGCACGCCGCCGACCGAGAGGACGAACCCGTGAAGGCCGCGTCCTCGTTCGGCGTCCGTCCCGAAGCCGTCAACGCCTTCCTGGCCCTGGCCGACGTACTCACCCGCATGAGCGACAACGGACGCCGCCCGGTCTGCGAGCAGCGCCCCGAGCAGTGGAGCAGCGACGCCACCACGCCCGCCCGACAGGACGCCGCCGCCGCATGCGGCTACTGCCCAGCACAACCCGCCTGCCTCGCCTACGCCCTCGCCCAACGCGAGCCGCAAGGGGTATTTGGCGGACGGGACTTCACCCCCACCCCAAAGCGCAAGGAGAAAGCCGCATGACCCGCGACCACCTCGCCTGGCTGGCCTGTTCCACACCCGGCTGCCACGCAGGCATCGCCGTAGATCTACGCCACGTCGACAACCTCACCGCCGCTGGCGGCTGGGAATGCCGCGAGCACGAAGGGCGGGACTCATGACCACCACGTACCTCGCCCACCTACACAGCGCAGAGGCCGACCGTCCTCGCCAACACCACCTGACCGTAATGGACCCCCACATCGGCGGCGTCTCAGTGCGGTGGTTCGGCGACCGGGAAGCCCGGTGGCGCTGCCGCGAAGACGGCGACCAGGCCGAACCCGAATGCCTCCACACGTTCTCTGCCGCACTTCTCCTCGCCGAACACCTATTCGGCCTAACCCGCATGCCCGAACTCAACCCCACCCAGCCGGAAGGCAACACCCATGTCTGACCTCATGACGACCATCTACGACTCGATCCCCGGACACAAGAGCGCAACCGAGAACCTGGCCAAGCTCGAAGCCGTACCAATGCCCGTGACTACCGGCGCACTCACGCCCGCCGACCACCTCGCCAACGACATCCTGACCCGACTCGCTGCCGGGAAGCCCCTTGACCTCCTGGGTGGAGCCTCCGCCGCCATCGCCGAGGTACACAGCGTGACGGTCGCCCGCGCCGCCCTGACGAACGCCCGCGAACAGCTCCGGCGTCAGATCGACGAACTAAAGGCCGGCAACCCCGACCACATCCTCTCTGCCCTGCATGTCGCGCTGAGTGACCTCGTGTCCGAGGTGGCCAAGCTCCGCCCGCTTGACCAGATCACCACCGACACCGCAGCTCTCAACAGCGACCGCGCCAAGGACTACAAGCACCTACGAACCATCCAGTCCCGCTACGGTGCGATCCGACGCGAACAGCTCCGCGTGATGACAGCGGAGACCGGTGGCGACTACGCCATCCCGGAGGCACTGTTCTCCCCCGACCTACACCAGCACTTCCCCCTATGGGCACCGTGGCGTACGCACGGACACCTCGTCCACAAGGAGGCCAACCGCCTCCGCGACATCCGCCCGCCGTGGCCGGTCGCCGGAGACGAGAAGCTGGATCGGGCTGACACCAGCCAGAGCCGAACCACATTCCAGCGAGACGCCAGCCTCCCCGCCTTCATGTGCTGGGCCATCGAGCACGACGTCAACCTCTGGGTTCCGACCCTTGAGGAATACGCCACCACTGCCCAGAACTACCACGCCGCCCTGTCCAGCGACCGCCGTACCGATCTTGTCGATGACGTGTGGCGCGACCCTGCCGCCATCAACATCGGTGCGCTGGACCGCGGCCTCTCCGCTGCCATCCGAAACGCGGAGCGGGTCCACTGATGGGCGAGCTCAACGGCCTGTCCGGCAGTGAACTGTACGACCGGCTGCACCCCAAGACCAGGACCGAGGAAGACAGGGCAGCACTACCGAGCGCCGACACCGCATCAGGCAGAGGCGACCTGCTGTTCCTGTCGCTTCACCACGGCGACCGTGCCGCGAGACAAGCACTGGCCGAATGGGACCGCGACCAAGGTCCCGACACCGACACCGACAACACCGAGGAGACACCATGACACCCGCAGCTCACGCCACCGAAGCCAACACCCTGCTCGCCGCCACGTGGTCCACAGGAGACTGGGCCACCCCGCTCCGAAATGCTCGCCGAGGTCCACGCCATCCTCGCCGGCAAGGCGGGCACTGGCGGCAACTACACGAGCGCCGAAGCCGAACTGGTCACCGCTGCCACCAACACCGGCACCGACTACAACATGGCGCGCGCCAAGGCGTTCGCGCTCCTCGCCTCATGATCGCCCCTCCCGCCACACCCGCGGAGTACCGGGGTGGAGGTGACGCGCAGTCCAAACCCCTGAGTTTTTGTTCTGGGGGTCCGAACGGCCCCTCCCCGGCCCCCTCAAGGACACCGCGGAGGAGCGCTGAAAAGAGTGCGACGGGTTCAAACATTTCGGGGCGGCACCACCCCTCCCCGCCCGCCCTGGACGGACACCGAGGGCGGCTGCCTCTCGGGCTCCCTACGAATCTGGGGTTTTTCGCTTCCACGGGCGGTGCGTCATGACTAACGACACCGATGAGCCTCTGACCCGTCTGGACGAGACCCTTGACGTGTTGTCGGTGGCTATCGCCCGAGTGCCTGACCTCCCTGGCCTGATCGACGGGCTGGAGGGCTATGAGCTGCTGTTGCGGTTCGTGTCGGTCCATCAGCCTGGCGCGGTCGATGCGGTCGCTGTCGCGCCCGTGTGGCACGCGTTGGCCGCTGTCGCGACCGAAGTCCTGACCCTGCGCAACATAAAGGAGAACACCTGATGGCAACCCGTAGAGAGTCCGTGAAGCTCAGTCTCGAGGACGACTTCACGCCTGGCATGGCGCGCGCCGCTGCGGCTACCGCTCTGTTGAACCGTGAGTTGAACAGCCTGTCGGGTAGCAGCGTGAAGGCTGACCGGTCGTCGCAGATGTTCGTCCGCGATCTGCAAACGATTAGTCGTGAGGCTAATGGCACCGGGGCGTCGATCAACCAGTTGACGGGTCGCATCCGCGTGCTGGGTGAGGTTGCTGCGGTCCTGGGTCCGGCACTGGTGCCCCTTGGTGGTGTCGCGGTCGCTGGCGTGGCTGGGTTGGCGAACCAGATGGGTGTGGCCGCGATTGCTGGCGGCGTTCTGATTGGCTCATTACAGGGCCTGGGAGACGCGCTTGGGGCCATGAACAAGGCGCAGTTGGACCCGACGAACAAGAACCTTGAGGCCGCTGAGGACGCACTCAAGCGCCTCGCACCGGCCGCCCGTGAGTTTGCCGAGGCTGCGTTCGACCTCAAGCCCGCCTTGGCCGCCATCCGCGACATGGGCGCCGAGTCCCTGATGCCTGGCTTCACCGAGTCGCTGGACAACCTTGAGCGCCTTGGCCCCAAGGTCGCGGGCATCTTCCAGGCTGTCGCCGGTGCCATGGGTGACATCGCCGCGGACTCGTCTGCGTCCCTCGCCTCCGAGCGATGGGAAGGTTTCTTCGAGTTCGTCCAGCGCGAGGCACCTGACGCAATCACCGAGCTCGCCACAACGGTCGGTTCGCTGACTCACGGCATGGCGGAACTCTGGCAGGCGTTCACCCCGGTCAACGACGGATTCTCGTCGTGGCTGATGGGTGTCGCGGACGGCTTCGACCAATGGGCGACCGGCCTGTCTGCGACGGAAGGTTTTGCTGAGTTCGTCGATTACATCCGCACCACCGGCCCCCAGGTGGCCGACACCCTGGGCGCTCTCGCCAACGCGGTCTTGCAGATCGTGGAAGCGTCCGCGCCCCTTGGCGGCCCGGTTCTTGCTGCACTCGAGGCCACAGCCAAGGTTGTCGCTGCCATCGCCGACTCTGACCTTGGTACCCCGATCATGGCGGGTGTTGCGGCGCTGTCGTTGCTCAACCGTTCGCTGGCTGTCACCGCCTCGCTGTCGAAGGCGTCTTTGTCGACTGGCCTGTTCGCGGGGCTGGGTACGGCTGCGGAGGGCGCGAAGAAGGGGTCAGGGAGCATCAGGGCGCTTGGCGGGGATCTGGCGCTCCTTGGGCGGAACTTTGCGACCGCTGGCACGGCTTCCGAGCGGATGGCTGCACAGAACTCGAAGGCGCTCGGCAATCTCAAGGAGACGGGCGCCGTGGCCGGGAAGGCTGCGGGGGCGCTCGGTGGCCTGGCGCTCATCTCGTCGGGGGCCGCCGATGGCCTCGGCTTGACGAACACTGCCTCGCTCGCCCTGATGGGCTCCCTTGGCGGCGCTCCCGGTATCGCCATCGGTGCCGCCGCTGGTGCGCTGCTGGACCTGTCGAATGCGGGAAGCGGTGCCCGGACGGCAATCGAAGGGCTCGCCGCAACTGCCCAGTCCGGGAACATCGAGGCGCTTGGCGAGCAAATCGCCCGCGCCAAGAATGAGCTTGCTGCCATGTCCGACCACAAGTGGGTCGACTTCGGCGATGGGCTGGCTTGGGTCACCGGGAAGATCGGCGACGGTGAGGAGAAGATCCGGGCGGCCGAACAGGCTCTGGAGGATCTGTCTCAGGCCGAGGGCATCGCCAACGCACAGGCCCGCGGTGCGGCGCTCGCGTTCCTCCAGCAGACCGGCGCCAACGTCAACCTCGGCAAGTGGTCGAGCAGGTCCACCGAGGCGATCAAGGCACAGGCTGACGCCATCATGGCGACACGCGAGGAGGCCAACAAGACCGCTCGGTCGTTCGTGGGCCTCGGTGACAGCCTGAACGACGGCAAGGTGTCACTGGGTCAGTGGATCAAGGACATGGCGAGCACCGCTGACGCGCTGAACAACTTCACCACCAACTCGCAGAGGGCGGCCAAGCGCGGCCTCGAGGACGGCCTGATCCGTCAGTTGCAGGCGATGGGACCTGAGGGCGCGCTGCGGATGCGGCAGCTCGCCAATGCCACTGAGGAGGAGATCGCCCGCGCCAATGCGGCGTTCCTCAGGGGCGAGCGGGCTATCGAGCGGTACAACAACTACAAGGTCCCGCCGAAGAAGATCGAAGCCGACGCTCGTCCGGCCTTCGCGACGTTCCGCGCGGTTGACGTCTACCTCGACAGCCTGGACGGCAAGACGGCGACGACCCACGTCAACACCGTCTACACGGTTACCGGTCCACAGGGCGCGGCGATTTTTGGGGGGGCGGGGAAGCCGACGAAGGTCAAGCCCGAGGCATACGGGGACTACAAGGACCGGCACAACCCGGAGATTGCTCCCGGTGGTGCGTGGCGTGTGTGGGCTGAGCCTGAGACGCAGGGCGAGTCGTACATCCCCCACGCGAACGACGACCGGCGTCCTCGTGCGAAGCAGATCCTGGAGCACACGGCCGACAAGTTCGGTGGTCAGGTGCTGTGGTTCGCGAAGGGCGGCAGCACCGACGGGAAGAAGCCCCGCAAGCCCGAGACCGGCCTCGTTGAGGACACTGAGACCGAGAAGGAGCGCGAGCGCCGCGAGGAGCGTGAGCGCAAGGCTGAGGACCGCGCTGAGCAGTACTACTCCGAGCAGGAGCGTGCCCAGCGGGAGGCCGAGCAGCGTGCCGAGCACGAGTCGAAGATGTTCCTTGCCGTGATCGAGGGCCAGGAGCGGGCAGCCCAAGGGCTGCTTGAGGCAGCTGGGGCGCACAAGGCCGCTGCGGAGTCGGTGCGTGATGGTTGGGCTCAGGCGATGGACCGTGCGGGTTCGGCTGCTACCGCTGGGTTCCAGTCGGATCTGTTCGGTTCCCAGCAGCACGGCATGTGGTCGGGCAAGGGTGGCGGCACTGGTTCGTCGTGGCGTGACGCACTCTCTGGTGACATTGCCGGCTTGCAGGAGCGCGGAAGCCTGGTGCAGATGCTCTCTGGCCAGGGCATCAAGGGTTCTGCGCTTGAGGCACTGTTGGCTCAGGGTTCCAACGACCAGGTGCGTCAGCTCATCGAGTCGGGTGAGGCCGGTCAGTTCGCGGCGATGTACGCCCAGCGTGAGGCGTTGACTGCATCGACGGGTCAGATGGTCGGACAGGCCGCTTATGGTGCGGAGTTCGCCGCTTCGGAAGCGGCTGTGCTGACCCTGAGCAACACCGTGCTCGCTCTTCAGGCCGAGCTGGCTGCGATCTCGGCGCAGCGTCCGATCACCGTCTATGAGGCGTACTCCGCGCAGGCTACTGCCGCGGAGATCGCCCGACTTCAAGCGATCTATGGGGCTGGCGGATGACTGTATCGTTTGGCGGCATGAGCGAAGACCGGTCAGGAGAGCTGATTCTCAAGATGTCGGACAATGTCATCCGAGTTACCGAAATGGCCACCACTTCGGTCGACGACATCAAACGGCTGGGAGAATTGGTGATCAAGCTCGCCGAGCGCGTAGCGGATCTTGAACGGCGCCTGGACGAGGGCCCGCGCGTTGAGGCTGGCCCTGATCCCAAAAGTGTCTGACGCCAGGCACCCGGCTCGGGGGGGCACTGCCCCAACAGAACCACCCCCGGCGCGGGATGTCGCCGGGGGTGGTTTCTGTCAGATAGGTGCGAGCAGTCCCTGCGACCCACATCTCCACGATGGCCCACCCGTCAGGCTCAAGGGCGGCCACTGCGATGCGACCGTCGTAGTGGCCGCCCCCGCCACGCCACTCGAGCAGCAGGGCTGCCTGCCTACCGTTGGGGCCGTCGTACCAACAGTGCCGACCTGGGGGTGTCTCTACGGGCGGCTGCGGGGTCTCAGTGAGGGAGTCTGCCCAGGATGCCGGCCGCTTGCCGTGCAGATCGGACGTGCCGTGCCCACGCCGCTCTGCCTCACGGGCGCGAGTTGGCGACGCGCTGCGCCAGGTTCTCCCGGCCGCCAGGACTCATGCCTCCCGCCATGGCGGGAGGCTACTCCGTCCAATCGGACGCTCGAAGTAGCCATGAATCTCGGTCTGGTGATCGAGATCAGGCCCTAGAGTCTGCTGAGTGACGGAACTGGACTACGCCTACCTGGCTGAGTACGCAAAGGTCTCAGAGGGGCTGCTCACGGCGGTTGGTGCTAGCTACACCGTTGTTCAGGCCAAGGAACTGGGCCGGCCTTTCAACTTGGCCGTTGCAGGTCGCATCCGCGCGTTCGAGGGTGAGTCGCCGACCCTAGGCGTCGAGGTCTTCGCCCCGGAGGAGCGATATCAGGTCGGGCTCGCGGCCCAACTGTCGTCCGCAGGGGCCCGCCCCTACGGCGATGGGCAAGTGGGAATCCTCTTCGCGTTGACGCTACCGATCCCGCTGATCGACGTAGGGATCTACTCCGTCTCGCTCAAGCTCAACGACGCCGAGTGTCGGGTTCTGCGGTTCGAAGTCGAGCAAGCGTGAGCATCCGGATCACAGCGCACGCCGCTAGGCGCCTGGCCGAGCGCGGAATCACGCAAGCAGACGTTGAGGCGGTAGTATTGACACCAGGCGTGACCTGGGAAGACACCGAAAACGGTAGCTGTGTCTGCTCGGGAAGCCTGAGTGACGGTCGGACGTTAGTTGTATGTTTGGTGAACCCTCCGCCTGCCAACGGAGACGCCATCGTTAAGACCGCTTTCTACAGGTGAAGGAGAGAAGCTGATGAGCAGCATTGGAGTGGAGATCGACCACGACGCTGACGCCGCGTACATCCGTCTTTCCGCCGAGCCCGTCGTGCGATCGGTCGCCGTCGGTGAAGAGGTTGTCGTAGACCTCGACGCCATGAGCGTGGTCGTTGGGATCGAGATGCTCTCGCTTGACGCGGACATCCCATACTCCGTCCTGGTGAAGGACTACCACGTGCGCAGCGAGGTGACGGCCTTGCTGCGTCGCCTGCGGCCAAGCATCAGCGGGTACCTGTCGTTGCAGTCAATGGGCGAGGGGTCCATGACTGCCAGCAACGCAGCGGTCCCCGCCGGCTGATCCCTGAACGCAAGAAGCCACCCCCGGCGCGGATATCGCCGGGGGTGGCTTTGTCTGTCGGGGCTACTCGCCAGTGGTCGCTCCGCCACCGTGCGGCTGGGCCGGAGCCGTAAGCCATGCCAGCGCCTCTGTGAGATGGAGGGCGCCGGCTGCATAGTTACGAGCGTGACTGGATGTGCCAGACGTAGTGGCGCTGTCTGCCAGAGATTTGATACCTCTCAACAGGGCCTCTTCGGCGTCTTCATGCGTAGCCATTTGTGTTCCTTCCCCCGCTGAGCACACAGGGCCCAGATCGGTAGCTCGGACACTAGACGCCTATGCCGTGCAGTCGGCCACGTTCGCGAGGTGAGTCAGCACCAGCGCCATCTCGCGAGCGTCCTGGGCGGTGAGCCGTAGCCGATCGGGGTCCCAGTGCATGACCGAGGAGTAGAGGCCGTTGCTGCCCTTCTCCCGCTTGTAGTGGCGCAGCGCCACCTCGATCTGCGGCTCCTCTGCGCCGTCCTGCTCGAGGGCAACCTCGAAGGTGGCAGTCCTGACGACCTCCCCGGACTCCCAGTCGGCGCCGTACAGGCTCGCGCAGACGGCGATGTTGTCGCCCAGGGTGTGACGGGCCACCGTGATGCGCGCGGGGTCGGTCTCATGGGGGAATCCGTCCGGGTTGTCGGCAGCGACCCAGCACCACGGCGGGCAGGGTCGTGTGTCTAGGTGCTCGCCCCCTGACAGCTCCTTGCTGCGGAGCGGGATGGCGGTCTGAATCGTTGTTGTCATGATCTCTCCTAGAGGTCTGTGGTTGTAGGTTGTTTGTGCTGAGGTTCAGCCATCCCGACTGGGTGGCGATGCAGACCCGGCAGGCCGGCCTCGAGCAGACCGGCGAGATCGTGCTGCGCGACCTCGTCAAGGAAGCGCTGCGGATGCGGCCGAGCCGCATCCTCGTCGGGGAGGTGCGTGCCGCCGAGTGCCTCGACCTGCTGCTGGCCCTCAACTCGGGGCTGCCCGGCATGTGCACGCTCCACGCCAACAGCGCGCGCGAGGCCCTCGTCAAGATGTGCACTCTCCCGCTGCTCGCCGGCGACAACATCTCGGCCCGCTTCGTGGTGCCGACCGTGGCGACGTCGGTCGACCTGGTCGTCCACCTCGGGTTGGGTGCCGATGGCGTACGCCGGGTGAACGAGATCGTCTCGGTGCCCGGCAGGGTGGAAGCCGACGTCATCGAGGTCGAGCCCATCTTCGTGCGCCACGGCACGGAGCTGCGTCGGGCGGGCGGCGTGCCCGCGCGCGTCGAGCGCTACGAACGCGTCGGCATCGACGTCCACCAGGTGCTGGCTTCCGAGGCGGAGGTGCGCTGATGGGTGCGCTCGTCGGCCTCGGCGTGGGGGTCGGGCTGCTCCTGGTCTGGTCGGCCTTCGCGCTGCCGCGGCAGCCCAAGGTGTCCGCCCCGACGTCGACGGCCCTGGGGCGTCTGCTCGGTCGGGCCGGGCTGGGCGACGTCACCTCGGCGAGCGTGATCTCGCTGTGCGCCGTCCTCTTCGCGGTGGCCTTCGCGGTGGTGCAGGCCGTCTCGCGGACCGTGCCGGTCGCCATCGTCTTCGCCGCGATGGCGTCCTACGTGCCGATCGCCGTCCTCAGGCAGCGTGCCGCGCGGCGGCTGCGCGACTTCGCCGAGGTGTGGCCCGAGGCGGTCGACAACCTCGCCAGCGCCGTACGCGCCGGGATGTCGTTGCCCGACGCGGTCGCGGCGCTGGGCACGACCGGGCCGGAGGCGCTGCGCCACGACTTCGCGCAGTTCGCCCTCGACTACCAGGTGACGGGGCGCTTCGGGGAGTGCCTCGACCGCCTCAAGGAGCGGTTGGCCGACCCGGTGGGGGACCGCGTGATCGAGGGCCTGCGGCTGGCGCGCGAGGTCGGCGGTGGCGACCTGGGTCGGCTGCTGCGCAACCTCTCGGGATTCCTGCGCGACGACGCCCGCACCCGCTCCGAGCTCGAGTCACGCCAGGCGTGGACGGTCAACGGCGCCCGGTTGGCGGTGTCGGCGCCGTGGATCGTGCTGCTGCTGATGTCGTTCCAGACCACCGCGATCCGCCACTACGCCTCGCCCGGGGGCGTGCTCGTGCTCGGCATCGGCTTCGCCGTCTGCGTGCTGGCGTACTCCGCGATGATGCGGATCGGCCGGCTGCCCGTCGAGAAGCGGATCCTGTCGTGAGCACGCTGGTGTGGGGCGGCGTGCTCGGCGGGATCGCCGGCGTCGGCCTGCTGCTGGTCGCACTGCGTGCCAGCGTGCTGCGCCGACCGCAGCTGTCAGATCGGGTCCTGCCCTACCTGCGCGACCTTCCCGTGCGCGACCAGGGACCCGCCCTCCGCCCGATGTCCTCGTCACCCACCTCGGCCGCGGCCGGCATCTTCGGCCCGGTGCTGCATTCGGCGGCTCACGTGGTCGAACGGGTGCTGGGCGGCAGCGCGTCCGTACGCCGTCGGCTGCAGCGTGCCGGCCTGGCGCGGACCGTGCAGGACTTCAGGATCGAGCAGGTCGTGTGGGGGCTGGTCGGGTTCGCGGGCGCCGCCGCGCTGAGCCTGGTGCGCGCCCTGGGGGGCTTCGGCAGCATCGGGTCGGCCGTGGTGTTCTGCGTGCTCGGGTTCGTCTGCGGCGTGTTCCTCCGCGACAACCGGCTCAGCACCCAGGTCAAGCAGCGCGAGCGCCAGATCCTCACCGAGTTCCCCACGGTCGCCGAGCTGCTCGCGCTGTCCGTGGCCGCGGGCGAGAGCCCCGTGTCGGCGCTCGATCGCGTCGTCCGGCGCAGCCACGGCGCCCTGTCCGAGGACCTTGCCCACGTGCTCGCGCAGATCCGCACCGGGGAGCCGGTCGGGTCCGCCTTCGAGTCGCTCGCGCGGGCGACCGGCCTGCCGATCGTCGCGCGGTTCGCCACCGGCATCACCGTGGCCATGGAGCGCGGCACCCCGCTCGCGGACGTGCTCCACGCCCAGGCCGCCGACGTACGCGAGGCCGGTCGCCGCCTGCTCATCGAGACGGCGGCGCGCAAGGAGATCGCGATGATGGCGCCGGTCGTGTTCTTCGTGCTGCCGGTTTCAATCAGCACCATTTAGACCAGACTCTCGACTAGGCCCGAAGCGCTGCCGATTATACAGAACAGGCCTCTGACCTGCGGTTATGCATATTGTCATGCTTGACGGTCGACATTCAGAGCGTCTATCCTTGTCCCATGGCAACCACTACAGGAGTTGATGCCGCTGACTGAATGGAGACACACAATGAGCATGACCGCGACCGCACCACCCGACACCATCCCCGGGGACTCCGGGGACCTTGACTCCCCCGTCGCCGAGCCACTGGCTCGCACGTTAGACCGCATCGTTGAGTTCAATCGCCGGTTCATCACGCACCGTCTCGACTCGACCCACGACTTGGTAGCCCTGTGGGTCGCAAGCACGCACGCGATGCCCGTGTGGGACTGGCACGGACGTCTCTACATCACCGCTCCGCAACCGGGTTGCGGCAAGACCACACAGGCTGAGGTGATGGCGCTACTGTCTGCGAACTCAGACCAGACCGCGTCCACCTCGGGACCCGGGCTCTTCCGCAACATCAGTGCGAACCAGCCGACACTGTTCCTCGACGAGGCTGAGAGCCAGTTCAGCCGCCACAGTGGCCGCGATGGCGACATCGTCAATCAGGTCATCAACCGCGGGTACAAGCGAGGCGCCGTGGTCACTCGGTCTGAGGGAAACCAAGCCGTCAAGCATGAGGTGTTCGCAGCCGTCGCGATTGTGGGCATCGACAACGGCACGTTGTCCGACACGACTCGTTCGCGCTGTATCCCAGTCCAGATGGTTCCGGGCAAGAAGGGCGAGCGGTTCCGCGAGCGCCAGCACGAGGTGTTCGCCGCTGAGATGCAGTGGCAACTTGCCAACGCGGCTCTGGACCTCGTGGTCTCAGAGCTTCCAGACGGCTTCGGGAGAACCGCCGACATCTGGGAAGCGCTGTACTCCGTGGCCGTTGCTGCGGGGGAGGGATGGGTCGCGCGATGCCAGCAAGCGGCTGGTGACCACGGTTGGCCGGATGTCGTGTCGGACAGTGCACAGGTGCTGGGTGCCATCCGGGACTACTTCAAGGCGAGCAAGGCCGACCGGGTCCGCTCGTCAGACTTGGTGCGCTGGCTGAACGCTCGGGAGGACATCCCGCACGTCACGAGCCCACGAGCGTTGTCTCTGCAGTGGTTGCGCGGGTACCGGACGCCGGACGGACAACACATCCGGTCAACGAAGAGCAACGGCAACTTCGTGTACTGGCGGAAGGACTTCCTCCACGCCTTCGACACGTGGCTCCCCAGCTGAGTGTCCGCGCAAGGCGACCCCGGTACCGCATCGGTACCGGGGTCTTGTCGTCTCACCAGCCTTGGCCGGGCGGCGGGACAGGCTCGCGATGCAGGAGCACCTTCACGTGACCGTTCTTGTAGCGATGCACGTTGATGACGCGCCATCCGTCGCGCTCCTCGGCGTTGAGCGTGTCCTCAATCGTGTCGTCGAAGGCTGGGAGCTGAGGGGAGTCAGGGTCGAAGTTCACGTGCTTGTACGGCATGGGGGGTCCTTCGGTTGGGCTGGGGGAGCAGCGGTGCCTGCTCTGATTGCATGCTCATCCACAGGCAGCGAGCGTGCAAACTACAACGTCGTAGTTCTCCCCTATCATGGAGGTACTCCGACCGTTGGGCCGGGGTCCGCTACAGGACGGAATCCTGAGAAGGAGGAGCCATGGCGAAGGCCAAGCCCCCGCAGGTGCCCAAGAAGGGCGGTGGCACGCAAGAGCGTGACCGCAACAAGGACGGCTCGTGGCGCGAGAAGCGCAGCGACGCCGGGAAGAAGAGGAAATAGCACCTAGCGGGTCGGGGAAGGTCCGCTAGCTACAGGCGTGGCCGGGAGTGAGTGAAGCACTCCCGGCCACGTTCACAGTATGACGCCGGTACGAGTGACGTGAGACGGGAGGGACCGATGGACTGGGCAACGCTTGGGGTGTCTCTTGGGTCTGCCGTGCTGAGCGGCGGCATCGTGGGGGGACTGGTTTCACTGAAAGTTTCAAGCCGCGAAACACGCGACCGTCAGGCGGCTCTCACCTTGGAGCGGGAGAAGTGGCAAGCCGCACTCTCGTTGGAGCAGGAGAAATGGGAGCACGAGCGTGACAAGCCTCGCCGCGCAGCTCAGAGAGAGGCGCTATCCGGCGCGTTGACTGCCGTGAGTCGATTCCGGCAGTACATCTTCGATTGCAACAAGGACCCTGAAGAGCGGCATGCCATTGAAGGCGAATTCCATAAGGTGAGAGTCATGGTGGAGGAGCTAGACCGAGCAGGGGCTGACCTGCTTCACCACGACCTCACGGCAGAGTCAGAAGGCGTACTTGACCTTCGCGTCTTCGCTACCGAATCGTGGCAAGAGTTCGACGAGCACTACAGCGCGATGTTCTACGAGTGCCTTGGTCTCGCCGATGCTCTCGAAGCGCGGTTGGCGCGCACGTATGAGTAGCCACACGTCCTCGTTCCCTCGGTTGACACGGCTCCGCGTAGCTCTGCGATTCCTGCTCGACACATGCCCTGAGGAGCGCTGACATGGCACTGTCCAAGCAAGACGTTGACGCTCGCGTCCAAGCGGCAGTCGAGAACCTGCAGGCCGGTCGAGGCGTTGAGGATGACGCGGGCATCGAGTTCAAGGCCGACTGGCCCGACCCAACTTTGAAGGCTCGACAGTTGGCCGGGGCGGCGAACGCCCTTCGCGGCGAGCTGCTGGTTTACGTCATCGGCGTCGACGACAAGACCGGTGAAGTCACAGTGCCGAAGAAGACAGAGCCGCAAGAGTGGTACGCCAAGGTCCGCAAGCGATTCGACCAGATTCCGCCAGAACTCCTCTGGGTTCAGTCGGTCTTCATCGGCGAGGACTCTGAGTCGGTCTTGGCGCTTGTCTTCACCACCGACGAGTTCCCGTACGTCATCAACGTAGAGAACCGGCGGGAGGTGCCGCTGCGTGTTGGCACAGGGACAGAGAGCGCTCGTCGCAACCAGCTGATTCGAATGTTGGCGCCGTCGGCACGAACGCCCGGCCTGAGTCTGATTGAGGCTTCTGTTTGGGCGGAGTGGAATGCCTACCCGAGGCCCGTGAAGGACTCCAGCCCGCAGCAAGTGGAACGGGTGCAGGACCTTGTCGTCTCGTTGAACGCTCGCGTGTTCGTGGAGCACGTAGGAGAACAACCATCTACGCTCCCGGTCCGTGACATGCGAGTCCGCGTGGCTTGCTCATCATTCGAGGTGCGGCCAGACATCTCGGTCAGACATCTCGGCTCATCCCGCTACCCCGTGGTGATTCCTCACGGCGAAGCTGGTCCGCCCGAGCCAGTCGCACCACCCCACGGGGTTTACGCGAGGGACCAGCAGGTCATTGCGATTTCGCCGGGCGAGTTTGAATTTTCGGCATCACAGCGTTTCCGAGACCACGTAGAGCCGGACCCATTTATGGACGATGCCGTTAGCTTGCTGCGCTCGACCGAGGATGTTCGCCTCGACCTCGCTCTACGAGTCGTGGGCACGGAGCGCAGGACGAAGCTTTCCGCGACCCTTCAGCGTTCAGAGGAGTTCGGTTGCACTGCGGTCGAGATTCCCGGTGGCACGGCGCTGGCGGGGACGCTCGGCACTTGGAGCCTCGTGCTTGAAGATGACGACCCGTGGGGTGCCTGACTCAGACTGTCGCGAAGCCGCCCGGCAACGTATACCGGTAGTGCGTCGCCCGAAGCCGCGATTCGTTCGCCGTCCAGTCAGACCACAAACGGGCCTCTCCGTCCCACGTGGACACGACGCCGTCTACGTCGCGAGACCATTGGATGCCGTCCATGACGTAGAGGTCAGTAGGAACAGGCTTTCTCGAGTTCTTAACTTCTCCGCGGGTCAGCTCGACTGCGGCAGCTGCCCCGGACGAGCCTTTCACCTCCACGCGACGGACGTCCGAGCCACTAGTGACCACGA
>NZ_JAOPWY010000165.1 GCF_025965415.1 Nocardioides sp. | reverse complement strand
ACCACCGTGCTGGCCGGCCCCTACTTCAAGGCCGAGGACAGCTGGCACGGCAGGCTCGCGGACGGCACCGCGCTGGAGGTGCCGCTGGCGCTGTACTGCCGTGCCTCCATGGCGCCGTCCTTCGACGCGGAAAACCTGTTCCGGCTGACCCGGAACGGGCTGGACTTCTTCAACTACCTCTTTGACTTCCCGTACCCGTGGGGCAAATACGACCAGGCGTTCGTGCCGGAGTACAACCTCGGCGCGATGGAAAACCCCGGACTCGTCACCTTCACGGAAAGCTACGTCTTCACTTCCCGCGCCACCGACTCCCAATACCAGGGACGCGCCAACTCGCTGCTGCACGAGATGGCGCACATGTGGTTCGGCGACCTGGTGACCATGCAGTGGTGGGACGACCTCTGGCTCAACGAGGCGTTCGCCTCGTGGGCGGCCAACTGGGGCATGGCCGCGGCCAGCGAGTTCACCGACCAGTGGGCGACCTTCCTCGCCGCGTCGAAGAAGACCGCCTACGAGATGGACATGAGCCCCGCGCGCCACGCGATCCGCGGCGACGTCCCCGACGTGTCCGCGGCGATGTCCAACTTCGACGCGATCACCTACGTCAAGGGCCAGAGCGTGCTCCACCAGCTCGTCGCCTACATCGGCGAGGAGGCCTTCGTCGAGGGCCTGCGCGACTACTTCAGCCGCTACGCCTTCTCCAACACGCGCCTCGACGACCTCATGGACTGCTATGCCCGGGCGTCCGGTCGCGACCTGTCGGCGTGGACCAGGTCCTGGCTCGACGAGGCAGGCACCGACGTGATCTCGCTGGTGGGCGACGAGCTGGTCGTGGAGACCACCGACGACCAGGAGCCGCGCCCGCACCGGCTCGACATCGCGGTCTTCGACACCTCGGGCGAGGACCTCGTTCCGGTGGGCCGCTCCTCCCATGAGATCACCGGCCGCACGACCCCTGTCGAGCTCCCGGGCGGCGACCTGCGCCTGGTCAACGCAGGCGACTACACGTTCGCGGCGGTCAAGCCTGACGCCACCTCGCGCGAGCAGATGCTGCGGCGGATCGACCAGCTCACCGACCCGCTCGACCGCGCGCTCGTCGTGGCCACCGCCGGGCAGCTCCTGCTGCTGGGCGACGTCGCGCCGCGCGACGTCTCGGCCGCTCTCACCCGGGCGCTCGCGGCGGAGACCAGCCCCGCACTGATCGAGCCGTTCCTCGGCCAGGCCCTCCAGGTCGCCGACCGCTGGGCCCCGGCGAGCGAGTCCCCCGACCTGCTCCGGGCGCTGGCGGACGCGGTCGTCGGGCTCGTCGACGTGCCCGACGCCCGCCAGGCCGCGCTCCGCACCCTCGCCGCCTCGGCGTCCACCGGCGAGCACTGGTCGGTGCTGGAGGCCGCCGCCGAGCAGGCGACCGACCTCGACCTCGCCTGGCGCATCGCCGTACGCCGCTCGGAGCTCGGCGACTACGACGAGTCCCGGGTCCGGGCCCTGCTCGAGGCCGACCCCGACCCTGACGCGGGCATGCGACGGTTGGCCGTGCTCGCCGCGCATCCCGACGCCGAGGCCAAGGAGGAGGTGTGGAAGGCGTTCTTCGTCGACTACGCCGTCCCCGCGAGCCGCGAGACCCTGGTGCTCGGCTCGACGTTCTGGCGTCCCGGCCAGGCCGAGCTGCTCGCCCCGTTCGCCCACCGCTACCTCGAGGAGCTGCACACGCTGAAGGGCGGCCTGCTCAACCAGGGCCTCACCATCCGCGCGATGTATCCCCTCGGTGCCGGCGACGCGTCGTTCCTCGCCGCCGCGGAGACGGCCGCGGAGGACACCAGCCTGATGGCCTACGCCCGCAACCAGCTGCGCTCGAACTCGTTCGTGCTCGGCCGGATCCTGCAGGCCCGCCAGCTCTGACCCTCAGGACTCGGCGTCGTCGTCCTTGCGGCGCAGGCCCGACTCGTCGAGGGGGAACCGCTCCGAGCGCTGGCGCTCGATCGCGGCACCGACCAGCCCGGCGAACAGCGGGTGGGGGCGGGTCGGCCGCGAGCGCAGCTCCGGGTGTGCCTGCGTGGAGACGTAGTAGGGGTGCACGTCGGCCGGCAGCTCGACGAACTCCACCAGGCCGAGCTCGGGGTTGACCCCGGAGAACACCAGGCCCGCCTCGGCGAGCGCCTCGCGGTAGACGTCGTTGAACTCGTAGCGGTGGCGGTGGCGCTCCTCGACCACGTCGGTGCCGTACGCCGTGCGCACCACGCTGCCCTCGAGGAGCTCGGCCTTCTGCAAGCCGAGGCGCATCGTGCCGCCGAGGTCACCGGCGCCCTCGACGAACTTCTTCTGCTCCTCGATCGTCGAGATCACCGGCTCGACCGTGTCGGGGTCGAACTCCGTCGAGCCGGCCTTGGTCAGACCGGCGACGTTGCGGGCGTACTCGATGACCATGCACTGAAGCCCCAGGCACAGGCCCAGGGTCGGGATGCCGTGGGTGCGGGTGTAGGTCAGGGCGCCGAGCTTGCCCTCGATGCCGCGCACGCCGAAGCCGCCGGGCACCAGCACCGCGTCGACGTCCGCGAGCTGCCTGGCCGCGCCGGCCTCGGTCTCGCAGAGGTCGGAGGCGACCCAGCGGATGTTGACCTTCGCGGAGTGCGCGAAGCCGCCGGCCCGGAGAGCCTCGGCGGGCGAGAGGTAGGCGTCGGGCAGGTCGACGTACTTGCCGACGAGCGCGATCGTCACCTCCTCGTCCGGGTGGTGCACCCGGCGCAGCAGGTCGTCCCACGCGGTCCAGTCGACGTCGCGGAACGGCAGGTCGAGGCGGCGTACGACGTAGGCGTCGAGGCCCTCGCGGTGCAGCACCTTCGGGATGTCGTAGATCGACGGCGCGTCGGCGGCGGTCACGACGGCCTCGTCGTCGACGTCGCACATCAGCGCGATCTTGCGCTTGATGCTGTCGGGGAGCTCGCGGTCGGCGCGGCACACGATGGCGTCGGGCTGGATGCCGATCGAGCGCAGTGCGGCCACCGAGTGCTGGGTGGGCTTGGTCTTCAGCTCGCCCGAGGGACCGATGTAGGGCACGAGCGAGACGTGGATGAAGAAGCAGTTGTCGCGACCGATCTCGTGGCGCGTCTGGCGCGCCGCCTCGAGGAAGGGCAGCGACTCGATGTCGCCGACCGTGCCGCCGATCTCGGTGATGACCACGTCGATGTCGGGGCCGCCCATCGCCAGGATGCGGTCCTTGATCTCGTTGGTGATGTGCGGGATCACCTGGACGGTGTCGCCGAGGTAGTCGCCGCGACGCTCCTTGGCGATGACCGAGGAGTAGACCTGACCGGTCGTCACGTTGGCGATCTGGTTGAGGTCGGTGTCGAGGAACCGCTCGTAGTGACCGATGTCGAGGTCGGTCTCGGCTCCGTCGTTGGTCACGAAGACCTCACCGTGCTGGAACGGGTTCATCGTGCCCGGATCCACGTTGAGGTAGGGGTCCAGCTTCTGCATCGTCACGCGGAGACCGCGCGACTTCAGCAGCTGGCCCAGGCTGGAGGCGGTGAGCCCCTTGCCGAGGGAGGAGGCGACGCCTCCAGTGACGAATACGTGCTTGGTCGGCGTCCGGCTCTTCACGGGCTTTTATCCTACCCGAGTGGGACGGCGCCGTCGGCACCCGCCGCACCGAAGGAGCCGCCCGGCGTCGTCAGTGAGCGCTGGAGGGCGATGATCGTGGTCGTCCGACCGGCCTGCGTGTCGATGCCGTCCACGCTGGCCACGACCGACGCGGCCGGGTCGGCCCGGAGCCGTCCGAGCTGGCCGTCGGCACCGTCCTGGAGCGTGCCCACGACCACGACACCGGCCGCCTGGGCGGCCAGCCCCTCGGCGAGACCCGCCAGCACGGCGTCCGAGCCCTCGTCGGCGGCGTCGGTGCCCAGCACCAGCAGCACCAGGGGCGCACGCCGGGCGACGTCGCCGGGCGCCTCCATCAGTCCCGCGCCGGTGACCGCGTCGACGATCGCCCGCGACTTGCCGGTGACGTCCACGCCCGCGGCCTCCTTGGTCGACACCGCGAGACCGAGCAGCTGCCCGATCCGGTCGTACGTCGACGCGTCCGCCGCGACGGCGTCGCCGCCCTGCTGGGTCAGCAGCTGGCTGCCGAGCGTGTCCACGAGCGACTTCTGTCCCGGGTCGACGAGGTCTTCACCGAGGGAGTAGCGGGCGCTCACGGTGCCCCCGGCGGAGGTGACGGAATCGGTGAGGGCGGTGACGAGCTGCTCGTCGGCACCGGGGACCGTGACGATCGCGACCGATCGCTCTGCCAGGCGGCCCGAGACCATGGCCGGTCCGAGCGCGGACAGGAACGCGTCGTTGTAGTCGGCCGCGGCCTGCCCCTCGCCGCTGGCGGCGGCGTCGTCCTGGTCGGCGCGCGACGCCGCCACGCTCGGGCCCACGTCGGACAGCGGACCTCCGCCCAGGACGATGCCGGCGGCGAGCGCCAGGAAGACGGCGACGATGGTGAGGACGTGGTGACGCAGGGTGATCACGGGAGAATTCCTCGGACGTTGTCGATCAGCTCGGACGTGGTGCTGGAGACGCTGGGCGAGACCTCGTCGACCCACTGCTGGCCGACGGGCGTCACGCTGATGGCGGCGCCGACGGCGAGCACGCCCGCCACGACGGCGCCCAGCAGGTGTCGTGGCCGCACGGCGCCGTCGTACAACCGCGGCAGGGCTGCCGCGTCGACGAGGTCGGGACCGAGCCTCAGCCGGGTCAGGAAGGTGCTGGCGAGACCGGCGCGGCGCCGGTCCAGGAACTCGTCGAGGGTGGCGTGCATGCCGACGCCCACGATGAGGGACGCCTCCCGCGCCGAGGCGAGCAGGAGCGCCGCGTCCTCGGTGGTGGCGGTGGTCTCGATGCGCAGCGGCCGGATGCCCAGCCGCTCGAGCTGCTCCGTCGCGCTCCGGGGCGCGCCGCGCTCGACCAGCACGACGACGTCCTTGGCCCGGCGCAGGACCGAGGCGCTCGGCTGGTCCTCGGTGCCGCCGGTCACGACGACCACGTCAGGGCGGTGGCCGGCACTGGCCAGGGCGTCCGCACCCCGGTCGACACCGATCAGGACGGGACGCTTCTCGCGCACGAACGGCTTGATGCCGCGCAGCTCGTCCTCCCAGCCGTGCGACCGGACCACGACCACGACCGGACGACCGGCCATGTCGGTCGCCGTCTTCGGGACGCCGCGCCCGTGCAGGAGCAGGTCCTGCTCGCGGCGCAGGAACTCGGTGGTGTTGTGGGTGAAGCTCTCCAGCTGGGCGGTCAGCCCGCTGCGGGCCTGGCCCATCTCGGAGCGGAGACCGTCGGCGGTGAGCTCGCGGGCCGGCGAGACGAGCGCGTCGCCGGCGTAGACCACGCCGGCGTCGATGCGGATGTCGGTGCCGTCCTTGAGCCGGTCGAAGATCTCGGGGCCGGCGTTGTCGACCACCAGCACGCCGGCCTCGACCAGGCGCTCGGGCCCCAGGTTGGGGTAGCGGCCGGAGATCATCGGGCTGGCGTTGACGACGGCGACGACGCCGGCGTCGATCAGGGTCTGGGCGGTGTCGCGGTCCATGTCGACGTGGTCGAGGACGGCGATGTCACCGGCGTGCAGGCGCCCGAGGAGGCTGGCCGTACGACGGTGCACCCGGGCGGGACCGTGCACACCCGGGAGACTGGGGGCGGGGCGGGAGCGGACTGCGAACTTCATGACCGCGCCATGGTGTCAGCCGCGACCCTGCCCCTCCGGGAGGCACGCCCGCTCGGGCGCGGCGGTCTCGAGCAGCTCGCGGGCGTGGGCCCGGGCGCTGTCGGAGTCCTCCACGCCGGCGAGCATCCGGGAGAGCTCCTGCTCGCGACCCGCCTCGTCGAGCGTGACCAGGCCGGAGGTCGTCACCGACCCGTCGCTGGACTTGTGGACGACCACGTGGCGGTCGGCGTACGCCGCGACCTGCGGCAGGTGGGTGACCACCAGGACCTGCGAGGCGCGGGCCAGCGCGGCCAGCCGGCGACCGACCTCGATGGCCGCCTTGCCACCCACGCCGGCGTCCACCTCGTCGAAGACGAAGGTCGGCACGGACCCGGTCTCGGCCAGGGACACCTCCAGCGCCAGCATCACGCGCGACAGCTCACCGCCGGACGCGCCCTTGTGGAGCGGCCGTGCGTCGGTGCCGGTGTTGGCGGCGAGGAGGAACTCGACGTCGTCGACACCGTGCGAGCCCGCGCGCAGCCAGCGGCCGTCCACCTGGATCACCGGACCCGCGGGCCGCTCGGGCACCGGGGCGTCGTGCTGCGTGACCGCGATGGTCACGGTGGCGTGCGGCATGGCCAGCGAGGTGAGCTCGTCGCTGACGGCCGCGCCGAGCCGGGCGGCCGCCTCGGAGCGCAGGCTGGTGAGCGTGGACGCCAGCGCGCCGAGCTCGCCGCGGATGCGGTCGCGCCTGGCCTCGAGCTCGGTGATGTGGCCGCCGGTGTCCTCGAGGTCCAGCAGCCGCTTGGCGCCGTCCTCGGCCCAGGCCAGCACGTCCTCGATGGTCTCGCCGTACTTCCGCGTCAGTGCGGTCAGCGCGGCACGGCGCTCGGAGACCCCGGCCAGCCGGGCCGGGTCCGTGTCGAGGCCGGCGGCGTACGACGCCACGTCCCCGGCCACGTCGACCAGCAGGTGGCCGACCTCCGCGATCCGGTCGGCGAGCTCACCTGCCGTCGCGTCGTGCTCCCGGACTCCGTCGAGCGCCTGGCGTGCGGCGCTCGTGGTGGCCAGCGCGTCGGTGGCGCCCTCGTCGCTGGACAGTGCCTCGCGGGCCTGCTCGGCGGCGGTGCGCAGGGTGTCGGCGTAGCCGAGCCGCGCCTCCTCGGCCGCGAGCTCGACGTCCTCCCCCGGTCTCGGGTCGACCGCCTCGACCTCGCCGAGGCCGAATCTCAGCTGGTCGGCCTCACGGGCCCGCTCGCGCGCGGAGCCCACCACCTCGGCCAGGGTGCGCTCGGTCGCGATCAGCTCCGCCCACAGCCCGGCGTACTCCTCCGCCGCGGCGGCCAGGTCGGCCCCTCCGAAGCGGTCGAGCGACGCGCGTTGCGCACCGGCCTTGAGCAACCGGTGCTGGTCGGACTGTCCGTGCACCGCCACCAGCGGCTCCGCGACCTCGGCGAGGGTGGCCACCGGGACCGAGGCCCCGCCCACCCAGGCACGTGAGCGGCCCTGGGCGCTGACGTTGCGTGCCAGCACGACCCGGTCGTCCTCGATCGCGCCTCCCGACTCCTCGACGGCCGTCCGGAAGTCGGCGAGGCCGCCGGCGGACACGACGCCCTCGACCCGGGCCTGGCTCGCACCCGTGCGCACCGCTCCTGAGTCGGACCGGCCGCCGAGCAGCAGCCCGAGCGCCGTGACCACCATCGTCTTGCCCGCACCGGTCTCGCCGGTGATGACGGTCAGTCCGGGGCCGAGCTCGAGCGTCGAGGAGTCGATGACGCCGAGCGAGCTGATCCGCAGCTCCTCAAGCATCGTTCTCGCCGTCCCCGTTGTCGCGGCGCCGACGCTCCGCGGCGCCCCGCCAGCCCTCGACCGGCAGGTCGAACTTCGCGACGAGCCGGTCCGTGAACGGCGCCTGGTGGAGCCGCACGAGGCGGACCGGGCGCTGGCCGCGCCGGACCTCGATGCGCGCTCCGGGCGCGAGGTCGACCGTGCGGCGCCCGTCACACCACAGCACGCCCGCGCCGTTGTTGTTGGCGAGCACCTCGATGGCGAGCACCGAGGTCGGTGCCACCACCATCGGACGCGCGAAGAGGGCGTGCGCGCTGAGCGGCACCATCAGCAAAGCCTCGACCTCGGGCCACACGACCGGGCCGCCGGCGCTGAAGTTGTAGGCCGTCGATCCGGTGGGGGTCGCGCACACGACGCCGTCGCAGCCCCACCGCGACAGCGGTCGGCCGTCGACCTCGACGACGACCTCGAGCATCCGCTCGCGGGCAGCTTTCTCCACGCTGGCCTCGTTGAGGGCGAAGGTGCACCACACGACCTCCTTGCCCTGCAGGACGCGCACGTCGAGCGTCAGCCGGTCCTCGGCGGTGTAGGCGCGCCGGACGATGGCGGCGATCGTCGACTCGACGTCCTCCTGCTCAGCCTCGGCGAGGAAACCGACGTGGCCCAGGTTCACGCCGAGCAGCGGCGTGCTCGTCGCGTGGGTCAGCTCCGCGGCGCGGAGGATCGACCCGTCACCGCCGATCACCAGGACCAGCTCGCACCCCTCGCCCGGGAGGTCGTCGGGGCGGGTCGTCTCGACGAGCCCCTCGGCGGTCGCCTGCGGGTCGAGCCCGAGGTCGGCCGCCTCGTCGACGAGGAGGCGTACGGCGATCCCGTGGCCGGTGAGCGCACGGACGCACGCCCGCGCCACCTCGCGCACCTCGGCCCGGCCGGTGTGCGCGAGCACCAGCACACGACGCGCGGGGCTCTCGACGGTCACGGCCCCACCCTCTCACCCGGCACCCCCATCGAGGCCGTCCGCTCCACCTCGGCGCGGATGTCGTCCGCGCCGATCGCCGCCGCCCCGTGGCGCAGCAGCAGGAAGAACTCGACGTTGCCCGACGGCCCCGGCAGCGGGCTGACCGTCACGGCCACCGCCCCCCAGCCGCGGGCGGCCGCGAGGTCGGCGATCGTCGTGACCGCCTCGGCGCGCAGCCCCAGGTCGCGGACGACGCCGCCCTTGCCGACGCGGTCCTTGCCGACCTCGAACTGCGGCTTGACCATCAGCGCGAGCTCCCCCTGCTCGCGCACGACCGACAGGAGCGGGTCGAGGACGAGCGCCAGCGAGATGAAGGACAGGTCCCCCACCACCAGGTCGACCGGCTCCCCCACCAGGTCGAGGGTGAGCTCGCGGATGTTGGTGCGGTCGTGGACGTGCACCCGGTCGTCGCTCTGCAGCGACCAGGCCAGCTGCCCGTAGCCCACGTCGACGGCCACCACCTCGCGGGCACCGGCCCGCAGGAGCACGTCGGTGAAACCACCCGTGGAGGCGCCGGCATCGAGGCAGCGCTTGCCCTCGACGCTCAGCCCGTGGGCGGCGAAGGCCTCGAGGGCGCCTGCCAGCTTGTGCCCGCCGCGCGAGACGTAGTCGACCGTGGTGGGGTCCTCACGCACCACGATCGCCACGTCGGTCGTCACGCCGGTCGCCGGCTTGGTGGCGGGTGCGCCGGACACCGTGACACGTCCGGCGGCGACCAGCTCGCTGGCGTGCTCGCGCGAGCGGGCCAGCCCGCGGCGGACGAGCTCCTGGTCCAGTCGAAGTCGTCGGGGTGGCACGGTCGTTCAGGCGCCCTGTCCGCCGTCGGCGGGCGGCTCGGGCCGGGCGTCGAGGGCGCGGCGCAGCTGCTCGTGGGCGCGTTCGAAGACCTGCACGTGGTCGCTCACCGGCGCGTCGGCGACGGCAGCCACCTCGGCGAGGACCTGGTCGACCGACGCGACGCCCGTGGTCTCGGCGGGGATTTCGACAGCCGTCTCGGGAGCGTCGTCCATGGCCGCGAGCCTACTCGGCACCGAGCTGGCGGACCGGCCCGGGCGGCGTCGTGTCGGCGACGTCCGCCGCCGCCCCGGTCTCGTCCAGGTGCCGCCAGCAGGCCGTCGCCGCGACCCGCCACCAGTCGGCGTCGCTCCCGTCCCCGGTGACCCGCAGTCGTCCCTCGTCGACGGACCCGGTCCACCCGTTCAGCTCGGTGCCGGCCTCGGTCTGCGCGGGGACGGGATGGGGTTCGAAGAGTCCCTCCAGCGTCGGCGAGATGTAGGACGGCCGCAGCTCGGGCGTCGCACCGGCCAGGTCTTCGAGCCAGCTCACGCCCGTCAGCACGAGCAGCGACGGCACATCGATGGCGTGGGCGCCCTCGATGTCGGTGTCGAGACGGTCGCCCACCATGATCGGCCGCTCGCCGCCGACCCGGAGGACGGTCTCCTCCATGAGCGGCTTCTCCGGCTTGCCGGCCACGGTCGGCTCCACGCCGGCGAATCCGGAGATCGTCCGCACGAGCACGCCGTGCCCCGGCGCGAGGCCGTAGGGGGTCGGGATGGTCAGGTCGGCGTTGCTCGCGACGTAGGGCAGTCCGTCACGGACGAGGGTCGAGACCCGCATGATCTCGCGCCACCGGACGTCCGGGCCGTACCCGCTGGCCACGGCCACCGCGCCGTCCGGGTCCTCGACGGGCTCGAGGCCCGCCTCGATGAGTGCCACCCGCAGCCCTTCGCCGCCGAGGAGCAGGATCCTCGCCCCGACCCCGTGCGCCTCGGCCAGCAGCCGGGCGGCTGCCTGCGCGGAGGTGACCACGTCGGCGGCTGCTGCGTCGACCCCGAAGCCGACCAGCTTCTCGGCCACCTGGTCCGGCGTGCGCGAGGCGTTGTTGGTGACGAAGGCGACGTGGCGTCCGGTCCCACGGACGCGGTCGATCCGCGCGGCCACCCCGTCGATCGCATGGCCTCCGACGTAGACCACCCCGTCCAGGTCGAACATGACCAGGTCGTGTGCTTCCACGATCGGCGTCATCGACTCCTCGAGCATGCTCCACCCCTCTCCGGATCGGGACGAGCGTCCCCCTACGATGCTCCGATGGACTTCGCCACGGTCGTGCCGCCGTACGTCGCGAAGCCTCTGGAGCTGTTTCCCTTCCGGGCCGTCATGCTGGCGCCCGGCCGCGTCGGCGATCCGGCCTCCGCCCGAGCGCTGGCGCGACCCTATCGCGACGTCGCCGCCCGGCTGACGCAGTGGATCGAGCAGGGACGCGCCACCGCGGACACGGCTCCCGCGGTCTACCTCCACGAGTACACCTCCGGCGGGCTGACCGTCCGCGGCCTGGTCGGCGCGCTCGGGATGTCGCGGCGCGCCGACAGCATGGCGGAGCGGGCCGTGTGGCCGCACGAGGCGATCCACCCGGAGCAGGCGGGTGAGCTGGCGGACCGGATGTTCCAGATGGACCTCAACCCGGCGCCGATCCTCCTCGTGCACCACGGCGACCACGAGCTGCGCGAGCTGATGGCCGAGGTGAGTCACGGCACGCCCGAGTGGCGCTACCTCGACCGGACCGGCCAGCGCCAGCGCATCTGGGCGATCCGCGACGAGGACGTGCTTGCCCGCATCGGCGCCTTGCTCGCAGGAGCGCGCTGCCTGCTCGCCGACGGCCACCACCGGTACGCCGCCTATCTTCGCCTCCAGCAGGAGCACCCCGGCACTGCTTGGGACTCCGGCCTCGCGATGCTCGTCGACCAGGACGACACCCCGCTCTTCCTCGGAGCGATCCACCGGACGCTGCCCGGCACGACCCTCGACGCCCTTGCCGACGCAGCCCGCGCGGCAGGCGCCGCCGTGACCGGGCGCGAGCGTCACCATGCGCTCAGCGCGCTGGACAGCACCCACCTCGTCCTGACGGACGGCCACGCGTGGCACACGGTCAGCCCTCGCGGTCTCGACCAGAAGGCGGCGGTCGCCTGGCTGCACGACGAGGTGCTGCAACGCCTGCCGCGACCGGCGCCGCGCATCGAGCACCACCACAACGTCGACGACGCCCTGGCGGCCACCAGCCCCACCTCTCCCGCGGTTCTGCTGCCCAGCCCCGACTTCGACCAGGTGCGTGCCCTCGTCGAGTCAGGTGGACTGCTGCCGGAGAAGGCCACGTCATTCCAGCCGAAGCCGAGCCTCGGCGTGCTCATGCGGCCGATGAACGACGCATGATCCTGGCAGAGGTTGCCTCCACCTCCACGCGCGAGCGAGTCGCTCCCCCTGCTTGGAAGAAGCGACATCGCACGGCGCCCGACACCTCCACGAGGTCTCCGGCCCGCCACGTCAGGATGCTGCGTCTGAGCCGCGGACTCCAGGCCGTGCACGGCACCGAGTCGACACGCCGGGTCGCTGCCTGAGCAGATCCGGTCCCGGGACCACCCGTCGAGGAGCTCCGCGGCACGGAGATCCGGAACGTCACCAGGGCGTCGCCGCTCGGCAGCTCCACCAGTGCGGGCTCACCGGTGAGCCGGCCCACCAGGCGCACGTCATTGGCGAGACCCTCGTCGTCACCCAGGTCCTTCATCTGTGTCTTCGTCACAGTCCACCTCCTGCGGCCCACACTTCCCGCGTGCACCGACACACGGCGTACGACGTCGCGATCGCCTGTGGACAGCCGTCTCGAGCAGCCTGCTGTGGACGCCACGTGACGCACGAACGGCGAGCCAGGTTCCTGTGAGACGCCTGGAAATGCAGAAGTGGGGCCACCCAGGGGGTGGCCCCACTTGCGCAATGTATGTCCGGCGGCGTCCTACTCTCCCACAACCTCTCGGTTGCAGTACCATCGGCGCTGAAAGGCTTAACTTCCGGGTTC
>NZ_JAOPWY010000145.1 GCF_025965415.1 Nocardioides sp. | reverse complement strand
GCGGCCGGGACGGTGGTGAGCGTGCTCGTGCTCGACTCCCCCGAGGGCGGCCTGACCGCGCGGGCGGTCATCGATGCGACCACGCCGGCCGTGTCCTCTGCGCCGGGCGGAGCCACGGTGCCGATCGGCGGCGTGGCGGCCGGCGGGGGCTCGGTGGAACTCCGTCCGCTGATGACCGATCCCCGGCTCTTCCGCCTCCGGTTCCCGCTGCTCGCCGCCGCTTTGGCTGCAGACGCCGGTGGGGAACGCGCCGGGGACACGGCCCCGGTGCGCGTCCGGGCGCCCGCCGCCGGCATCGACGGCGTCCTCACCGGTACGGGACTCGATGCCGTCGGCGGGCTCGCCGTACCCGCCGACCCGTCGCTGGCCGGGTGGTACGAGCGCGGGCCGCAGCCGGGCGAGTCCGGGCCGGCCGTGCTCGCGGGGCACGTCGACTGGGCGGGCCGACCCGCGGTGTTCCAGGGGCTGCACCGGCTGGTGTCCGGCGACGAGGTGGTCGTCGACCGCGCCGACGGCAGCTCCGTCCGGTTCGCCGTCGACCGGGTGGTGCAGGTCGGGAAGGACGCCTTCCCGAGCCGCGAGGTCTACGGACCGGTGGCCGGCGCCGAGCTCCGACTCATCACCTGCGGCGGTGCGTTCGACCGGACCACCGGCAGCTACACCGACAACGTGATCGTCTTCGCCCGCCTCGCGGGTTAGCGGCGCCGGTTGCGGGCCCGCCAGCAGGTGGTGTGCCAGTGCCGCCGCCAGTCGGCGGCCGAGTCCGTGTCCCAGGGCTCGAGGTCGGAGTCCCGGGCGTACGCCGGCCAGGTGACCACGTGCGGCGTCCCGGGCCGGATCTCCTGGTCGCACCCGGGGCACCGGTAGGTCTTGCCCGTGCCCGCACCGGTGATCGTGCGGACGACCCAGTCGCCGTCGCCGGCCTCCTCGACCTGCTCAGCGCGACGGCCCGGCTCCCGATCCGATGATCGGGGGCCGGGCCGCGGGCGCCTGCGGGGCAACTGTCAGCGACGCGCGTAGTCGTGGAAACCACGACCGGTCTTGCGACCGAGGTACCCGGCGGCGACCAGGTGCTCCAGCAGCGGCGCCGGCGCGAGCGCCGGGTCGCGGAACTCGGTGTGCAGCTCCTGCTCGATGGCCAGCGAGACATCGTTGCCGACGACGTCCAGGAGCTCGAACGGACCCATCGGGTAGCCCAGACCTGCCTTCACGGCGGTGTCGATGTCGCCCGCCGGCGCGTAGTGCGCCGCCAGCATCGAGACCGCGTCGGTGAGGTAGGGGAAGAGCAGCGCGTTGACGATGAAGCCCGCACGGTCACTGCACCTCACGGCCACCTTGCCGACCTGCTCGCACAGGGCCAGAACGGTCTCGGTGACGGTCTCGTCGGTCGCGACGGTGGAGACCACCTCGACCAGCTTCATGATCGTCGCCGGGTTGAAGAAGTGCATGCCGATGACGTGCTGGGGACGCTTGGTCACCCGGGCCATCGAGATGATCGGCAGCGACGACGTGGTGGTCGCGAGGATCGCGCCGGGCTTGCAGATCTCGTCGAGGTTCTCGAAGAGCGTCGTCTTGACCGCCAGGTCCTCGGCGATCGCCTCCACCACGATGTCGACGTCCTTGAGGTCGTCGAGCGAGGTGGTGCCGCGCACGCGGCCGAGCACCTCGCTCTTCTGCTCCTCGGTGGCGCGACCGCGCTGGATCTGCTTGTCGAAGTTCTTGGTGATCGCCGTGACGACCCCGGCCACCTTGTCCTGGCCACGACCGGTGAACAGCACGTCGTAGCCGGCCTTGGCGAAGACCTCGACGATGCCGGAGGCCATGGTGCCGGTGCCGACGACGCCGACGAGCTTGATGTCGTGGCGCAGCTGCGGCTTGTCGTCCTCGCTGGGCGTCTGGGCGTCGGCCACCACGACGGGGCTGTCGGGTGCCTCGTAGGTGTAGAACCCGCGGCCCGACTTGCGTCCGAGCAGGCCCGCGGTGACGTACTGCTTGAGGATCGGGGCCGGCGCGTGCAGGCGGTCGCGACCCTGCTTGTACATCGTGTCGAGGATCTCGTAGGCGGTGTCGAGGCCGATCAGGTCGAGCAGGGCCAGCGGACCCATCGGGTAGCCGCAGCCGAAGCGCATGGCGGCGTCGATGTCCTCGCGCGAGGCGTACTTGCCCTCGTACATCGCCACCGCGTGGTTGAGGTAGCCGAAGAGCAGGGTGTTGGCGATGAAGCCGGCCTTGTCACCGCACACGACCGGGTTCTTGCCGAGGCTGCGCAGCAGGCCCTGCACGTCGGCCAGGACCTCGGGCTCGGTGACGACCGTGCGGATGATCTCGACGAGGTTCTGCACAGGCGCGGGGTTGAAGAAGTGGACGCCGACGACGCGGCCGGGCCTTGAGTTGGCCGTGGAGATCTCGGTGACGCTGAGCGAGGACGTGTTGGTGGCCAGCACGGCGTCGTCGCGGACGATGTCGTCCAGGGCCCGGAAGATCGACTTCTTGACCGCGAGCGACTCCACGACGGCCTCGACGACGAGGTCGGCGACGGCCAGGTCCTTCATCTCGGTGGTCAGCGTGATCCTGCCGAGCAGCTCGGCCTGCTGCGCCTCGGTCATCTTCTCGCGCTTCACCGCGCGGCCGGTCGAGTGCTCGAGGTGCTGGCGACCGCGCTCCACACCGGTCTCGTTCACCTCGACGCCGATGACGGAGAAGCCGTTGCGGGCGAAGACCTCGGCGATGCCGGCGCCCATGGTGCCCAGGCCGATCACGCCGACGGTGGTGAACTCGCGGGTAGTTTCGTCGCTCATGGACGCATGCTCCCACGCCCGTGCGGGCTGGTGGGTGTGGGAACCGTCACGCCCCGCCGTCGGCGGAGGGACGGACGACGACCACCTCGTCGCCGGGCCGGACCAGCCCCGGCCGCACCACCTTGGCGCAGAGGCCCCGCAGGCGCCGCGGCCTGCCCTCGGGCCCGTTGACGAAGGTCATCGCGTCCTTGCCGAAGCGGGCGATGAACTTGCCGCACCCGTGGTGGGGCTGGTCGGTGACCACGATCACGGCCCCCTCCGGGCCGCCGATGTGCAACTCGCTCCAGACCGGGAGGTGGTCGTGGGAGAGGTCGAGGTCGAGGAAGATCTGGTCACCCGCCAGCGCCTCGCGGTCGGGGTCCTGGGCCAGGAACTCCACGAGCCGGTGGCTCATCACGTTGAGCTGCATGTCGGGGTGCGCCGACCCGTCCGGCGTACGACGGCTGCCGCGGCCCGCCCACGAGTCGCCGACCAGGCCGTCGGCGACGTCGAGCTGGCCCACCTGCAGCACCTCGCGCTGACCCACGGCGGGCCGTCTGACCACTGCGCGCAGGGTGCCGACCTCGCGCGGCGCGGCGTCCAGGGTCGGCAGGAAGGCGGTCAGCTCGTCGGTCGTGCGGTGGGTCCGCAGCGTGCGGCGCACCAGGACGCGGCCGGGCTGCTCGCGCAGCTCGGCCAGGTGGCGGGCCACGGGCTCGTCGCCCGGGATCTCGGTGAAGCCCAGGGCGGCGTACGTCGCTGCCTCGGCGCCGGCGTACGGGGATGCCGTGAGCTGCCCGTGCCCACGGGCCGCGAGCCGCTCGCACACCGACCGCAGCAGTGCCCGGGCGATGCTGCCGTCGAGGTCGACGGCGACCACCAGCCGCTCGACGTGGGCGTGCCCGTCGACGAGGTCGACCCGCACGTGGCCCGTCGGCGGGTCGCCCGCCACCACGACGAAGCCCGCCCCGCCGGGGTGGTCGTCGAGGCCCAGCAGGGGCAGGTCCCGGGCCCGCGCGGGGCGCACCTCGTGGCCGGTCACGGGGTCACTGTAGATTCGCCCGTCGTGAGGATCGTCGTCGCGCGCTGCCAGGTGGACTACGCGGGCCGGTTGTCGGCCCACCTGCCCCTCGCCACCCGGGTCCTGATGCTCAAGTCGGACGGCTCGGTCCTGATCCACTCCGACGGTGGCTCCTACAAGCCGCTCAACTGGATGTCGCCGCCCTGCACCGTCCGCGAGGGCATCTCCGAGGACGGCCGGCCCGAGTGGGTCGTGACCGCCGCCAAGTCGGACGACACCCTGCGCATCCTCATCGACGAGGTCCTCCACGACACCTCGCACGACCTCGGCGTCGATCCCGGCCTGCAGAAGGACGGCGTCGAGAAGCACCTCCAGGAGCTGCTCGCCGAGCACCCCGCCAGCCTGGCCGAGGGGCTCACGCTCGTGCGCCGCGAGTTCATGACCGCCATCGGTCCGGTCGACCTGATGTGCCGCGACGCCGACGGCCTCTCGGTCGCCGTGGAGATCAAGCGTCGCGGGGAGATCGACGGCGTCGAGCAGCTCACCCGCTACCTCGAGCTCCTCAACCGCGACCCGATGCTCAACGCCAAGGGCCCCGTCCGCGGCATCTTCGCCGCCCAGGAGATCAAGCCGCAGGCCCGCGTCCTCGCCACCGACCGCGGCATCGCCTGCGCCCTCGTCGACTACGACGCGCTGCGCGGCATGGACGACCCGGAGCACCGGCTCTTCTAGTCAGCCGCGCCAGCGAGACGACGAGCCCACGCTCCTCCCCCAGCGCCTCACCCGCCGTCGTTACCCTCGCACGGTGACCTCGCCGATCCCGGAGCGCATCTTCCACATCGCGACCGCGGCCGACTGGCGGCGCACCCTCGACTCGGGCACCTACACGACCTCCACGGTCGGCCGCAGCCTGGAGGAGGAGGGCTTCATCCACGCCTCGCGCCGCGACCAGGTGCAGGGCGTCTTCGACCGCTACTACGCCTCGCTGGGCGAGGACCTGGTCCTGCTCACCATCGACCCCGCGCGGCTGACGGACGCCGAGGTCGTCGTCAGGCCGGTCGGCGCGGACACCTACCCGCACGTCTACGGGCCGATCAACCGGCGCGCCGTCGTGGAGGTGGTCCCGCTCGACCGTCGCGGCGGCCCCGAGACGCTCATGTCGCTCTGGATCAAGGGCATGGCCGTGCGGATGGGAGTCGCGCTGGTGGTGATGGCGGTGGTGGCCGCACTCGTCGTCGCCCTGCAGCAGCTCGGCTGAGCCGGGTCAGGCGGCCTTCTCGCCGCTCTTCCTGCCCGCCTTGGCGCTGACCTTCACCAGCTTGCGCTTCTTCACGGTGTAGCCGGGAGGGAGCGTGCCCTCCTTGAGCATCCGGAGCGGGCAGCGACCGCACTTCTTGGTGGAGACGCAGCACTTCTTCTTGGGCAGCCTGGCGACCTTCGCGCCTGCCGTGCCCTTGGACTTGCCCACGCCCGCACTCTACATGGTGGTTAGGACAGGCTTACCTCGCCTCGAGGGGTGATCCCGCCCACGATCGCGCCACCCAGCCGTCCGCGTCGGCCTCGACCGCCACGACCCCGCAGTGGGGCATCGGCAGGTCCCGGCTGTGGCTGAGGGTGAGGTTGCGTGCCAGTGCGGACAGGGCCATGCACATCACGCCCCCGTGGCTGATCACCAGCACCGACTCGCCGCGATGGCCGTCGGCGATCTCGTCGAGGACGGCTTCGTAGCGCTCGACCACCTCGGTGCCGCTCTCCGCCCCGGGGATCCGGGCTGCCAGGTCCCCGTCGAGCCACGCCCTGAAAGTCTCCGCGAAGGGATCGGGGTCGCCGGTCGTGCCGGCCGCGTGCCCGACCCCGAACTCCCGAAGTCCCGTCCGCACGAGGACGTCGACGCCGAGGCGGCCCGCCACGATCTCGCCGGTCTGCACGGCGCGGGCCATGTCGCTCGTCCACACCCGGGCGATCCGCTCACCCTCCAACGAGTCGGCCAGCACGCGTGCCTGGTCGCGGCCCAGAGGGGTCAGCCAGCCGCCTGCGTCGCTCAGCAGCTCGCTCTCGTAGTCGGCCTCGCCGTGCCGGGCGACGAACACGCGGGCGGCGCACTGGAGGTCAGTCACGGGCCAGCTCCACCACGTCGTCGGCGCAGCCCCAGCTCACGGTGACCCCGCAGCCGCCGTGGCCGTAGCAGTGGATGACGTCCGCCTCACGCTCCAGGCGCACCGCCGGCCGGCCCGGACGCAGGCCGACCTTGTGGCGCAGGATCCGTGCCCCGGCCAGCCGCGGCTCGATCTCCGCCGCCCGCGCGAGGATCGACTCGGCGGTCGCCGGGTCCGGCGTACGGCTCCACTCCCCCTCGATCGCCGTGCCGCCGAGCACGATGTCGCGGCTGCGCGGGACGACGTACGACGGCGCCTCGGCGTCGATCCACCAGCGGTCGACCCCGACCTGCTCGACCAGGACGACCTGGCCGCGCACGGGCGCCACGGTGGCGTCACTGCCGAGCAGGCGCGCCCCGATGCCGCTGGCGTTGATGACGAGCGCGTCCCCGGTCGGCAGGGCGGACAGGTTCATCCGGGTGATCGTCCCGCCGAGCTCCTCGACGCGGGACGCGAGCCAGCGGAGGTAGACCGGCATCTCGATGACCGGCGTGCGCATCGTGAGCCCGGAGGCGTAGCCCGGCGGCAGGCTGGTCTCGCGGTCGGGCCCGGCCCCGGGCGGCAGCGCGTCGCGCCACCAGAGGTCGCCGGCCCCCTCGCGGAACAGCTCGGTGCCGGTGCGCATCACGACCCCGGCGGACTCGTCGTCGCACAGCCCGGCGAAGGCGTCGTACGCCCTGCGTGCCCACCGCACGACGTGGTCCTGCGGCCGGGAGTAGGGCGACCACACCGCCGCCGCGACCGACGACGTCGTCTCCAGCGGCAGGTCCCGGCCGACGACGTCGACCCGGTGCCCGGCCTCCAGCAGCCGCACGGCACAGGACAGGCCGATGACACCGGCCCCCACCACGATCACGCGTCGCATGACAGGTGAGTCTGCCAGTCGGGGTGCCGGCGGGTCAGTCGAGACCGTTGGCCTTGCGGATCACGTCGACGATGCCGCCCATGATCTCGGTGAGACCGTAGTCCTTGGGCGTGTAGACCGCGGCGACACCGAGCTCGCGCAGCCGACGGCCGTCGGACTCCGGGATGATCCCGCCCACGATGACCGGGATGTCGGTCAGACCCGCCTCGCGCAGCCCGTCGAGGACGTCGGGCACGAGCTCCATGTGCGAGCCGGAGAGGATCGAGAGCCCGATGCAGTGCACGTCCTCGGCGACGGCAGCCGCCACGATCTGCTGCGGCGTCAGCCGGATGCCCTGGTAGATCACCTCGAAGCCGGCGTCGCGCGCCCGCACGGCGACCTGCTCGGCGCCGTTGGAGTGACCGTCCAGCCCCGGCTTGCCGACGAGCAGCCGCAAGCGGCCACCGAGCTCCTCGCCCGTGGCCCGCACCCGCTCACGGACCGCGAGGAGGTCGGCCCCGGCCTCGGCGACCGCCGCACCCCCGACTCCCGTCGGACCGCGGTACTCGCCGAAGACGCCACGCAGGGTGGCGGCCCACTCCCCCGTGGTCGCGCCGGCACGCGCGGCGGCGAGGGTGGCGGGCATGAGGTTGGTGTCGGTCTGCGCGTCCGCGGCCAGGGTCGCCAGCGCCTCGGTGACGGCGGCCTCGTCGCGCTGCGCCTTCCAGGCGGAGACGGAGTCGAGCGCGGACTGCTCGGCGGCCGGGTCGGCGGCCATGATCGCGCCGTCGAGGTCGGCGGTCAGCGGCGAGGGCTCGGTGGACTGGTACTGGTTGACGCCCACGATCACCTCGTCGCCCGACTCGATCCGGGCACGGCGGGCGGCGTGGGAGGAGACCAGCTCGGACTTCATGTAGTCGACGGCGGCGATCGCGCCACCCATGTCCTGCACGCGCTCGATCTCGGCCTTCGCGCCCTCGACGAGCTCGGCGACCTTGGCCTCGATGACGTGCGAGCCGTCGAAGATGTCGTCGTACTCCAGCAGGTCGGACTCGAAGGCCAGCACCTGCTGGAGACGCAGCGACCACTGCTGGTCCCACGGGCGCGGCAGGCCGAGCGCCTCGTTCCACGCCGGCAGCTGCACCGCGCGGGCGCGCGCGTTCTTGGACAGGGTCACCCCGAGCATCTCGAGCACGATGCGCTGCACGTTGTTCTCCGGCTGGGCCTCGGTGAGTCCGAGCGAGTTGACCTGCACGCCGTAGCGGAAGCGCCGCATCTTGGGGTCGGTGACGCCGTAGCGCTCCCGGGTGATGTCGTCCCAGAGCCGGACGAAGGCCCGCATCTTGCAGGTCTCCTCGACGAAGCGCACGCCGGCGTTGACGAAGAACGAGATCCGCCCGACGACCTTCTCGAAGTCGTCCTCGGACACCTGTCCGGAGGCCTTGACCTGGTCGAGGACGGCGATCGCGGTGCTCAGCGCGTAGGCGAGCTCCTGCGTCGGCGTCGCGCCGGCCTCCTGCAGGTGATAGCTGCAGATGTTGATCGGGTTCCACTTCGGGATCTGGTGGACGGTGTAGGCGATCATGTCGGCGATCAGCCGCATGGACGCCTCTGGCGGGAACGCGTACGTCCCGCGTGAGAGGTACTCCTTGATGATGTCGTTCTGGGTCGTGCCGGCCAGCTGAGCGGCGACGTCCTCCGGCGTCAGGTCGCCTCCCGGAACGACTCCCGCCTGCTCCTCGGCGACGACCTGGTACATCGCGAGCATCCACATCGCGACGGCGTTGATCGTCATCGAGGTGTTCATCTCGGTGAGCGGGATGTCGGCGAAGAGCTTGCGCATCTCACCCAGGTGCGGGACGGGCACGCCGACCTTGCCGACCTCGCCGCGGCTCAGCGGGCTGTCGGGGTCGTAGCCGGTCTGGGTGGGAAGGTCGAACGCGACGCTGAGGCCGGTCTGGCCCTTGGCCAGGTTGGCGCGGTAGAGCGCGTTGGACGCCTCGGCCGTGGAGTGGCCGGCGTAGGTGCGCATCACCCAGGGTCGATCCTTGTGGCTCATGCTCGACAGAGTAGGGCGCGGGTTACCCGTCAGTCACCGCCCTCGGCGTGTGACAGATGCCTCAGGCTCGAGCCGGCTCAGGCGGTGGCTGCGACGCGCTCGACCTCGATGGCGTGGGCCAGCCGGGTCAGGTGCGCCATGCGGCGCACGGCAGGCCCGGGGTTGCGGACCGTCAGGTGGTGGCCGGTCAACCACGCGTGGCGGGTCGCGACGGCCAGCAGTCGCAGCGCGGTGGCGTCGATGGTCGACACGTGGGTCATGTCGATGACCACGTCGTCGTAGGAGGAGGAGGTGGAGAGCCGCTCGTAGATCGCGTTGCGGACCTCCCCCGTGCTGCGCACGTCGAAGTCACCGTGCAGCACCAGCGTGTGACCGTCCGAGATGATGTCCATCGCGTGCTCCTCCCCGACGTCCCCCGACGCCGCTGCGTGACCGTTGTCACTCCTAGGACGCCGTTCTACCCCTTCCGGTTGCGCCCGTGCCTCACCTTTTCCGGCGAGTCCCCACCAGTAGGCTCCGCGACATGGTCAACCTGACGCGCATCTACACCCGCACCGGCGATGCCGGACAGACCCGTCTCGGCGACATGAGCGAGACCTCGAAGACCGACCTTCGTCTCGAGGCCTACGCCAACGTCGACGAGAGCAACGCCCACCTCGGCGTCGCGCTCGCCCACGGCGGGTTCGACGAGGACGTGGTCGCACTGCTCACGCGCGTGCAGAACGACCTCTTCGACGTCGGCGCCGACTTCTCCACGCCCGTCGTCCCCGACCCGAAGTACCCGCCACTGCGCGTCGAGCAGGACTACGTCGACCGGCTCGAGGCCTGGTGCGACGAGTACAACGAGGAGCTGCCCGCGCTGCGGTCCTTCATCCTCAACGGCGGCACGCTCGGTGCCGCCCACCTCCACGTCGCGCGCACCGTCGTACGCCGTGCCGAGCGCGCCGGGTGGGCCGCGTGGGCCGTGCACGAGGACACCATGAACATCCTCGCCATCACCTACCTCAACCGGCTCTCCGACCTGCTCTTCATCCTGGCCCGCCACGCGAACCGCGAGAACGGCGACGTGCTGTGGGTCCCCGGCGGCGAACGCTGAAACCTTGACATGTGACCAAATAGTCACCTATCATCGTCGGATGGACGAGGTGTTCAAGGCACTGGCAGACCCGACCCGTCGGGCCCTGCTGGACGCACTCTTCGCAGACGACGGCCAGACCCTGAGCGCCCTGGAGGGGCGGCTGGAGATGACCCGCTTCGGCGTGATGAAGCACCTGCGGGTGCTCGAGGAGGCCGGCGTCGTCACGACCCGCAAGCAGGGCCGCGAGAAGCTCCACTTCCTCAACCCCGTCCCGATCCGGCTCGTCCACGACCGGTGGGTGAGCAAGTACGCCGAGCCCTGGGCGGCCACGCTCAGCGGCCTCAAGAGCTATCTGGAGGACGAGGACATGACCAGCGTGAAGACCGTGTCGTGGGAGCAAGGCACCGCCCCCGTCGCCGCCGGAACGGCGGTGTTCGAGGTCTACATCAAGACCACGCCCGAGCGTCTGTGGGAGGCGATCACCGATCCCGCCCAGCGCGCGACCTACAGCTTCGGCGTGCAGACGTCGAGCGACTGGACCACCGGGTCCGACTACACCGCCGGCATCCCCGGCATGGTCGACATCTCGTCGGGGACCAACGTCGAGGTCGACCCTCCCCGCCTGCTCGTGCAGACCTTCGACGCCCTGTGGAGCGACGAGGTCAAGGCGCAGGGCACGACCCGGGTCACCTGGCAGATCGTGCCCGTCGGCACGTCCTGCCGGCTGACGGTCATCCATGACGGGCTCCCCGACCAGGCCAACCCGGAGCTGTACGGCGGCTGGCCGATGATCCTGTCGGGCCTCAAGACGTTCCTCGAGACCGGCGAGAGCCTCGACACCCCCGGCTCTCTGCTCTACTCCTAGCCGGTCGCCGTGCCCTGGTCGACCCGCTGCTCGCGCGCCGACGGCACGACCAGGGCCGCCGGCATCAGCAGCACGGCGACGACCAGCAGTGCCTTGAGCGTGCCGACCTCGTCACCGACGAAGCCCAGGAACGGCGGGCCGGCGAGGAACGCGGCATAGCCGATGGTGGAGACCACGCTGACCCGCGAGGCCGCGCGGACCGGGTCGTCGGCAGCGGCGCTCATGCCCACCGGGAAGCCGAGCGAGGCGCCGATGCCCCACAGCACGATGCCGCCCACCACCAGCACCGGGTTGTCGGCGAGGACGATGAGCAGCACGCCCGCGCCGGCGAGTGCCATGGTCCCCCAGAGCACCACGACGCGACCGAAGCGGTCGATCAGCCCGGTGCCGGCGAAGCGGCCGGCCGTCATGGCCAGCACGAAGACCGCGAAGCCGGCGACGCCCATCGCGTGCGAGACGTCGTGGCCGTCGACGAGCGCGACCGCGAGCCAGTCGTTGGCGGTGCCCTCGGTCATGGCGAGCGCCAGCACCATGACGCCGATCATCAGCGTGCGGGGCTCCAACCAGGCCCGGGCGGCGGAGGTCCGGTGCTCCTCGTGGGTCTCGACGACGGGCAGGAAGGCCGGGGACGAGCGCCACACCGCGGCCAGGGAGAGGACCACGATCGCGGCGAGGTGCGCGAAGGCCGGCACCGACACCTCGATCAGCAGCACTCCGAGCAGGGCGCCGACGACGGTGCCACCGCTGAAGCCGGCGTGGAAGCGGGGCATGATCGTGCGCCCGAGGGCACGCTCGACCTCGGCTCCCTCCACGTTCATCGCGACGTCCCACACGCCGATGCCCAGGCCGTAGACGAACAGCCCGGCGACGGTCACGGGGAGCAGGTGCCCGAGCCCCACGGCGGCGGTGAACATGCCGAGGGTCGCCGCGACCGCGCCCACGCGGACGATCCGGACGGTGCCCCAGGCGTTGATCGCGGCACCGGTCGTCGGCAGCGCGAGGACCGATCCGACCGCGATCGAGAGCAGGACCAGGCCCAGCTGGCCGTTGGTCAGGTCGAAGCTCGAGCGGACCTCCGGGATCCGCGAGACCCAACTGGAGAAGACGAGGCCGTTGAGGAAGAAGGCGAGCCCCACGGCGTTGCGCGCAGCCGTCACCGGCGGTTCCAGTCGGTGCCGGGAGGGCCGGACTCCAGCCAGGACTGGAAGCCGGTCAGCGACGCCTCGCTCATCGCGATCTCCAGGGGCTCGCCGCCGTAGTGGCAGGAGGCGACAACGTGGCCGTCGTAGAGCGACATCTCCTCCGGGCCGGCCGGGGCGCGGCGGCCGTTGTACTCCAGGAGGTCACGCGCCCAGACGCGCTTGGGGCGCGGCGACAGGGAGAAGATCCGGAACCACTCGAGCGACTGCCCGGAGTAGCGGCCGATGCCGAGCACCCAGCCCCGGCCCGGCCGGTCGGTGCGCACGCGGTAGCTCAGCTCGAACGTGCCACCGTGGCGGGCCAGGAAACGTCGCCGGAAGATGAGGGAGATGCCGTAGAGCAGGGCAAGGAGAAGTCCCAGCCCGACGAGGTCGAGCAGCCACTGCCAGACCGGCATCCACGTCCTCCCCACGACCCCCGTGCGGCGTCCCCACATCCGCCTGAAATGCGGATGAGCGCACGAACCCGGAGGTTCGTGCGCTCACCCTATCGGTCGTGCTGGGAGGCCTGTCAGGAAGCCCGCTCCGCGGCGCGGATGCGTGCCTCGGCCCGGCGTACTGCCTCCTGAGCGGCGTCGTCGTTCTCGCCCGAGCTCTTGGCCCGCTCAAGGTCCTGGCGCGCCTTCTCGAGGTCGATCTCGTGCGACATCTCGGCCCGCTCGGAGAGGATCGAGACGCGGTTGTCGGCAACGGACAGGAAGCCCGCGTCGACGGCCGCGACCCAGGTCTCGCCGTCCGTCGTCTGCACGTCCACGACGCCCTCGATGATCGAGGACAGCAGCGGAGCGTGGTTGGGCAGGATGCCGACGTCGCCCTCGGTCGTGCGGGCGATGACCATGGTGGCCTGGCCCGACCAGACGAGCCGGTCGGCAGCGACCAGCTCGACCTGGAGGACCTTGTCGGTCGAGAGGTCAGCCATCAGAGGCTCTTCTGGATCTCGGCCCACTTCTGCTCGACGTCGTCCAGACCGCCGCACATGAAGAAGGCCTGCTCGGCCACGTGGTCGTACTCACCGTCGGCGATCTTGTTGAACGCCTCGATGGTGTCGGCCACCGGGACGGTCGAACCCTCGATGCCGGTGAACTGCTTGGCGACGTAGGTGTTCTGCGACAGGAAGCGCTGGATGCGGCGGGCCCGCGAGACGATGATGCGGTCCTCCTCGGAGAGCTCGTCGACACCGAGGATCGCGATGATGTCCTGGAGCTCCTTGTTGCGCTGCAGGATCTGCTTGACCCGCACCGCGCAGCGGTAGTGGTCCTCGCCGATGTACTGCGGGTCCAGGATGCGCGAGGTCGACGTCAGCGGGTCCACGGCCGGGTAGATGCCGAGCGAGGCGATCTCGCGCGAGAGCTCGGTCGTCGCGTCCAGGTGCGCGAACGTCGTGGCCGGCGCCGGGTCGGTGTAGTCGTCGGCGGGGACGTAGATCGCCTGCAGCGACGTGATCGAGTGACCACGCGTCGAGGTGATGCGCTCCTGCAACTGGCCCATCTCGTCGGCGAGGTTGGGCTGGTAGCCCACCGCGGACGGCATGCGACCGAGCAGGGTCGACACCTCCGAACCGGCCTGGGTGAAGCGGAAGATGTTGTCGATGAAGAGCAGCACGTCCTGCTTCTGCACGTCGCGGAAGTACTCCGCCATCGTGAGGGCGGACAGGGCGACCCGGAGGCGGGTGCCCGGCGGCTCGTCCATCTGGCCGAAGACGAGAGCGGTCTGTCCGAGGACGCCCGCCTCCTCCATCTCGACGATGAGGTCGTTGCCCTCTCGGGTGCGCTCGCCGACACCGGCGAACACCGACACACCACCGTGGTCCTTGGCGACGCGGGCGATCATCTCCTGGATGAGCACGGTCTTGCCGACACCGGCACCACCGAACAGGCCGATCTTGCCGCCCTGGACGTAGGGGGTGAGGAGGTCGATGACCTTGATGCCGGTCTCGAACATCTGGGTCTTGGACTCGAGCTGGTCGAA
>NZ_JAOPWY010000128.1 GCF_025965415.1 Nocardioides sp. | reverse complement strand
AGCACCGCGCGCGAGCCCAGCTCGATCTTGCGCTGGCGGTCGATCAGCTTGCGGATGTACGCCGCGTCGCCCGCGCCGCGCGAGTCCAGGACGTCCTGGCGGATGGCGTCGAGCTCGACGCCGATCTGCTCGATGTCGGCCTCGGTGAGGTGCGCGACCGGGCTGGACTGGCCGGGAAGGGCGGACTTCTTCTGGATGGTCGTCATGGCGATCTCCTTCTGTCTGTTCGCTGGTGGAGCAGCAAGCGAAGCGAGCGTGTCGGAACCGGTCGGGATCAGTGGTCGATGTGGCAGGGGCCGGCGGCGGCGTTGATGCAGGTCTGCACCTTGATGGCGCCGCTCTCGCCGGGCACCGCGGTGGTGATGGCGCCGTTGCGGAGGTCGCGGACGCTGCCCTCGCGCAGCGGGAGGACGCAGCCCATGCAGATGCCCATGCGGCAGCCGCTCGGCATCAGCATCCCGGCCTCCTCGGCGGCGTCCAGGATCGGGGTGGCGCCGTCGAGGTCGATCGTGGTGCCGGAGGCGAAGCTCACCGTGCCGCCGTCGCCGGGCTCGACGCGCGCGGTGCGGAACTGCTCGGTGGTCAGCGTGATGCCAGCGGCCTCGTGGTGCGACGCGAGGGCGTCGAGCAGGCCGGCGGGCCCGCACGCGAGCGTCGTACGGTCCGCGAGGTCGGGCACCAGGTCGGCCAGGTCGTCGACGTCGAGGACGCCGTGCTCGTCGTCGTACCTCGCGACGAGGCGGATCGCGCCGGCGGCGTCGAGGGCCTCGAGGTCGCGGATGAAGATCGAGTCGGGGTGGCTCGGCGCGACGTGCACGACGACGATGTCGTGGTCGGCGCTGCGGGTCGGGCGGAGCACGCCCTCGTCGGTGCTGGGGAAGAGGTTGCGCAGCATGCCGATGACGGGCGTGATGCCCGATCCGGCGGTGACCATGAGGAACTTGCCGCCCTCGGGCGGGAGGACGAACTCGCCGGCCGCCTGCTCGAGGTGCACCAGGGTGCCCGGCTCGGCGCGGTGGACGAGGTGGTTGCTGACGAGGCCGCCGGGGACGGCCTTGACGGTGATCGAGATGCGGCCGTCGCGACGCGGACCGTGGGTCAGCGAGTAGGCGCGCCACTGGCGTACGCCGTCGACGTCGATGCCGATGCGGAGGTACTGGCCGGGCACGTGGCCGGCCCAGTCGGCGCCGGGACGGATCACGATGGTGGCGGCGTCCGCGGTCTCGGGGTGGACCGACTCGATGCGACCGCGCAGGTCGGCGCCGGAGCGCAGCGGCGCGAAGAGGTCCATGAAGTCGGCCGGGAGGTAGGGCGTGGTGGCCGCCTCCGCGACGCGGACGAGGTGGTCACCCAGGCGTCGGCTCCGTCGGGTGCTGCCCGTGGGCGGCTCGAGAGTCGTGGTCATAGGTACCAATGTGCTGGACCCGGACGCGGATTACCTGCCTGCGGCACGTGAATCCGGGCTACACTCTTGTTCGCTGCGAACAAAAGCAACCTCAGGAGACCCAATGGTCCACCGCACTGTGCGTCCGGCCACACAAATACAGACCGTGGTTGGCCTCGACCCCGTCGTCGCCGACGCCCTGCGGTCTCGGCTCGCCGAGGTGGCCGACGCCGCGGTGCTGCGCATCATCGAGGAGGTCCCGAGCTATGCCGGCGCGTGGAGCGGCCGGATGGGCGAGGTCATCCGCAACGCGGTGCAGCTGGCCCTCGGCGGCTTCCTCACCCTGGCCACGCGACAGGACGCCGAAGCCCCCAAGGCGCCGGCGATCGAGGGCGCCTACCAGCTCGGCCGCGGCGAGGCGCGCGCCGGACGCACGGTCGAGGCGCTGCTCTCCGCCTACCGCATCGGGGCCCGCGCCTCGTGGCGCGAGATGGCCGACGTCGCCGTCGACGCCGGGGTCGACTCCGGCCAGCTGGCCCGCTTCGCGGAGCTGGTCTTCGCCTACATCGACGAGCTCTCCGCGGCCTCGGTCGCTGGCCACACCGACGAGCTCGAGAGCACCGGTCGCGTCCGGCAGCGCAACCTCGAGCGCCTGGCGCGGGCCCTGCTGACAGGGGCTCCGGCCGACGCCGTCAACGCCGCGGCCGAGCGCGCCGACTGGGAGCCCCCCGGGGCGCTGACGGCGATCGTGCTGCCGGAGTCGCAGGTGTCCCACGCCCTGACCGCCCTCGACCAGCGGACGCTGCAGCCGACCGAGGACATCCCTGGGCTCCCCGACGGGCACGCCTGCCTGCTCGTGCCCGGGGCCGGGTCGGCCACCGCACGACGTACGTTGCTGCAGGCGCTGCGGGGCACCGAGGCCGTGGTGGGCCCGAGCACGCCGTGGCTCGAGGCCTCTGGCTCCTACCGCCGGGCGCTGCGCTGCTCCGTGCTGGGGCTCGACGGGCTGGTGGACTCCGACGAGCACCTCGCCGCGCTGGTCCTGTCCGCCGACGGCGACGCCCGCGCCGACCTCCGTGCCCGGGTGCTCGCGCCCCTCGCCGACCTGCGGCCCTCGACCGCGGAGAAGCTGACCGACACCCTCCGGAGCTGGCTGCTGCACCACGGCCGGCGCGACGCGGTGGCCGAGGAGCTCTTCGTGCACGCCCAGACCGTGCGCTACCGCGTCGGCCAGCTCCGCGAGGTCTACGGCGACCGGCTCGAGGACCCGGCGTTCGTGCTGGACGCGACGCTGGCGCTGGCGTAGGCCGGCGTCAGGGGCGGGCGTACGCCGTCTCGCCCGCCACCCACGTCGCGACCACGTGGCCGGCGAAGCCGCGCAGCCGCAGGGCGTGCTCGCGGTCGGAGTCGCCGGCGAGCGGGTCCGCGTCGAGCAGGACGAGGTCGGCGGGATGTCCCGCGGCGACGGTGCCCCAGCGGTCGGTCGACGCGGCGAGCGCCTCCCGTGCGGTCAGCGACTGCTCGGGGTGCCACGGCTCCCGGTCGTCGCCGGAGCGGTGGACGGCGGCGGCGACGGCCAGCCACGGGTCGAGCGGCGACACCGGCGCGTCCGAGCCCAGCGCGACGTCGACACCGTCGTCGAGCATCCAGCGGAGCGGGAAGCAGCGTTCGGCGCGACCGGGCCACAGGCGCTCGGTGACGTCGCGGTCGTCGAGGAGGTGGGCGGGCTGCACGCTGGCGCGGACGCCGAGATCGGCCATGCGGCGTACGTCGTCGCGCGTCGTGAGCTGCACGTGCTCGATGCCGCCCCGGGCACCGGTCTCCTCGAAGGCGGCGAGCGCCTCGGTGACGGCGCGGTCGCCGATCGCGTGCACCGCCACGTCGAGCCCGCCGGCGGCCGCCCGCGCGAGCAGCGCGCGCAGCTCGGCCGGCGACTGGTTGGGCTGGCCCTCCTCGGCACCGGGGACGGCCTTCTCCGCGTAGGGCTCGCAGCACCAGGCGGTGCGGGTGTTGAGCGAGCCGTCGCTGATGATCTTCAGCGGCCCCATGGTCAGCCGCGGGTCCCCGTCGAGCGCGTCGCCCGAGCGCAGGCCGCGCGCAAGCACGTCGTCGAGGCCGTCGGCGTAGCAGGCGTGCCGGATCCGGAGCAGGTCGGCGCCCTCGGCCCAGCGCGCCACCCAGTCGGCGACGCCGCCGCTGAACTCGAGGTCGACGAGCCCCACCACGCCCTGCGCGGCCGCGGTCTCCATCGAGCGCCGGTAGGCCTCGGGGCTGGTGCCGTCGGAGCCGACGACGCCGGCGAGGCGCCCGTAGGCCAGGAACCACTCGGCCTCGGTCACCATGCTGTCGCGGGTCGGCAGCGCCAGCATGTGCAGGGCGATGGTGTTGAGCCAGCCGTGGTGGCCGTCGCCGGCGATCAGCACGATCGGCTGCTCGGTGTCGATCGCGTCGAGGTCGGACACGGCCGGGTTGTCGGGCCAGGCCGTGGGCCGGTGGCCCCAGCCGATCACGGGCAGGTCGGGCCACTCCTCCAGGCGCTCGCGCACCAGCGCGACGGCCTCGGCGCTGGACCGCGCCGGGCCGAGGTCGAGCCGGGCCGACGCGAGCGTCCACTGGCCGAGGTGCACGTGCTGGTCCCAGAGGCCGGGCATCAGCCAGCCCCCGCCCCCGTCGTACGACGACTCGCCCGGCGCGGGCGCCAGGGCGGGGCCGACCTCGACGACGCGGCCCGCGTCGATCCGTACGTCGACCGGCGAGGGCGCCGCGTCGGTCAGGGCCACCAGGCGCACGTCACGGATGAGCATGGGCCCACCGTAGGAGGTCCGGCCGGGGCGGTGGACCACGGGCCCCCGCGCTGTCCGGACGCGCGGATCGGCGCCCTCTCCGGCTACCGTGGCCCCATGCAATGGCGGGGGCCTGCGGTGCTCGTCGCGCTTCTGGCGATCGGCACCGGGAGCGGATACGCCGCATCAGGATCGGCACGCGAGGAGACCATCGGGGTCGGCGTCCCCGCTCCCGTGCCCGCGCAGCGACCCGAGCTGCCCATCGAGGCGCCGCTGCCCTACGCCCCCGATCCGGACGACGCGCCGCTCGGGCCCGACATCGCGATGCGGGAGGCCACGCTGGGCGTCGGCAAGTTCGAGATCACCTTCCCCGCCCCGGCCGGCTGGTCGCGGAACGCCAACGCCAGCAACGAGTGGAAGTGGAAGAAGCCGGGGACGTCCAACAACAGCTATGTGATGCGCATCGAGCAGATCAACAGCCAGGACATCACCATCGAGGACGCCATCGACATCCGGATCGAGCGGCTGCGCGACGAGCAGCAGGACGTCGTCATCGTCGACCGCGGCGGCGACTCGCTGGAGTACACCTACCGCAGCAACGAGGGCAACGCCCGGCACAGCTTCATGCGCTGGCTCGACCTCGACGCGAGCGGCCAGGCCGACGTGGAGATCGTCGTGCACGGCCGCGAGCGTGACGTGCCCGGCACCCGCGACCTGATCCGGCGCGTGGGGGACGGCATGCGCGGCGCCACCGGCAGCGTCGTGTCCTAGATTGTCCGACGTGACGTGGCGGGGGCCGGTGGTGCTCGGGCTGCTGCTGGCGCTGGGCGTCGGCAGCGGGTTCGGCATCTCGATGGCCGTCGGTGAGCACCCCCCGGGAGGCGGCTCGCCCGCTCCGGTGGTGGCGCACTCGCCAAGCCTGCCGATCGACCCGGTGCCCGAGCTCCTGCCCGACCCGGCGACCCCGGCCCTCGCGCCGGGGATCGACCTGGTCAGCCAGCAGGTCGGCAGTGGCGACTTCCGGATGACGCTGCCGGTCCCGCTCGGCTGGGACTTCTCGGTGAACTCGCTCAACGAGTGGCAGTGGCGCCCGCCGGACCAGCCCAACTTCGGCTACGTCATGCGCGTCGAGCAGGTGCTGAGCAACCGGCGCTCGATCGACTGGACGCTGGACCGGCGCATCGACGAGCTGGAGGAGGACGAGGACAACCTCGAGATCCTCGACCAGACCGCCGACAGCCTCCACTTCACCTACGTCACGTCCAACCACCTGCGCCACGGCTACCTCACCTGGCTCGACCTGACCGGGTCGGACAACGCGCAGGTCGAGATCGCCGTCACCGGCCGCGCGGTCGACGACGCCGGCATGGCCGGCCTGGTCGCCCGCGTCGCCGCGGGGATCCGGCTGGGCGCCGGCCCCGCCTAGATCCCGTACGTCGTCACGGACTCGAGGACGCGGTTGGCGGTGGCCCGGTCCGCGCTGCGGATCTGCACCCACAGCAGCTGGCTGGAGTTGACCTGCACCACCCGCTCCACCGTGACCTCGGCCCCCGGGCAGCCGGTGAAGAACACCGTCATCGACTGGTCGCCCTCGCGCTCGTCGAGGATCGGTCCGACCGTGTCGCCCCGGCACTCCGCGTGCTGCGGCACCCGCGAGGGGAGCTTGTCGCCGGCGAGGATGCCGACGAAGACACCCGGCGCCGCGTCCGCCTCGGTGTTCCACCCCGCTCGCGTGCCCGCGGCGAGCGACGGCTGCTCCTGCTGGCCCTGGGTCGGGACCCACTGCTCGGGGTCGACCTGCGCGGTCCAGGCCTCCGGGACCGTGATCGAGACCGTCCCCGTCGTGTCGTCGAGGCTGCGCTCGGACGTGGCGGCGCGCTCGGCGCCCCAGCCGGCTCCGGCGCCGATCGACAGGGCCGCCACGCCGGCCGCCAGCCACGCCGCGCGCC
>NZ_JAOPWY010000106.1 GCF_025965415.1 Nocardioides sp. | reverse complement strand
AGGCGTACGACGCGGGAGTCGGGCAGGTCGACCGGCGCGAACCGGACGTACTTGCCGGCCACCGTCACCTCGCGCACGCCCGCCTGTCGGCAGCGGGCCCGGAAGCGGGCGACGAAGAGCAGCGAGTCGACCTCCTCGGGCGGGGAGCCGTAGCGGTCGACCAGCTCGGTGCGGATCTCGTCGACGTCCTCGTCGGTGCGGACCTCGGCGAGGCGCTCGTGCGCGGTCTCGGTCAGCGGCTTCTCGGCCGGATAGAGGAAGTAGGCGTAGGCGCGCTCGCGCGAGCGGCCCACCCGGCCACGCAGCTGGTGGAGCTGGGACAGGCCGAGGGTGTCGGACCGCTCGATGATCATCGTGTTGGCGTTGGAGACGTCGAGGCCGCTCTCCACGATCGTCGTGCAGACCAGCACGTCGAAGCGCTTCTCCCAGAAGTCGAGCATCACCTGCTCGAGCGCGTGCTCGCCCATCTGACCGTGGGCCGTGGCGACCCGCGCCTCGGGCACGAGCTCACGGATCCGCGCCGCCGCCTTCTCGATCGACTGCACCCGGTTGTGGATGTAGAACACCTGGCCCTCGCGCAGCAGCTCACGACGCACTGCAGCCACGACCTGCCGGTCCTCGTAGGCGCCGACGTAGGTGAGGACCGGGTGCCGCTCCTCGGGGGGCGTGGTGATCGTCGACATCTCGCGGATGCCGGTCACCGCCATCTCGAGCGTGCGCGGGATCGGCGTCGCACTCATCGACAGCACGTCGACGGAGGTGCGCATCCGCTTCATCTGCTCCTTGTGCTCCACGCCGAAGCGCTGCTCCTCGTCGACGATGATCAGGCCGAGGTCCTTGACCTTGATGTCGGGGTTGAGCAGGCGGTGGGTGCCGACCACGATGTCCACGGAGCCGTCGCCCAGGCCGGCGATGACCTCCTTGGCCTCCTTGTCGGTCTGGAAGCGCGAGAGCCCCTTGACCACGACGGGGAAGCCGGACATCCGCTCGGAGAAGGTCGACAGGTGCTGGGTGACCAGCAGCGTCGTCGGCACCAGCACCGCGACCTGCTTGCCGTCCTGCACGGCCTTGAACGCCGCTCGCACCGCGATCTCGGTCTTGCCGTAGCCGACGTCCCCGCACACCAGCCGGTCCATCGGGACCACCTGGCGCATGTCGGCCTTCACCTCCTCGACGGTCGTGAGCTGGTCGACCGTCTCGGTGAAGGGGAAGGCGTCCTCGAGCTCGCGCTGCCACGGGGTGTCGGGTCCGTAGGCGTGGCCCTTGGTCGCCTGCCGGGCGGCGTACAGCTTGATCAGCTCGGCCGCGATCTCGCGGACGGCGCGACGTGCCCTGTTCTTGCGCTTGGTCCAGTCGCCCCCGCCGAGGCGGTCGAGGCTCGGGTTCTCGCCGCCGACGTAGCGGGTGACCTGGTCGAGGGTGTCGGCCGGGACGTAGAGCATGTCGTTGGGGCCGCCGCGCTTGCTGGCGCCGTACTCCAGGACGAGGTACTCGCGGGTCGCACCGGCCATCTCGCGCTGCCGCATCTCCACGAAGCGCCCCACCCCGTGCTGCTCGTGCACGACGTAGTCGCCGGCCTTGAGCTCGAGGGGGTCGATCTGCTTCTTGCGGCGCGTCGGCATGCGTCGCCGCAGGTCCCGCGTCGAGCCGGCCGACGACGACAGGTCGTCGCCGGTCAGGACCACGACCCGGGCCTCGTCGTCGACGAGGCCGTGCACGACGTTGCCGCACGTCACCGTGACGACGTTGGGTCCGGCGGTCGCGCCCTCCTCGACCAGCCGGGCGGCGATGTCGTGCTCGCCCAGCAGCTCGACGAAGCGCTGCGCCGGCCCGTGGCCCGCGTGCACGACGACCACGTCGCGGGCGTCGGCCACCCACGTCCGGATGTCGGCGATGGCCTTCTCGAGGTCACCGCGGTAGGCCTCGGCGCCGTGGGTGGGCAGGGTCGTGCTCGGCACCCCGACGGTCCGGGCGTCCAGCGGCGCGTCGTCGGTGTCGATCCCGAAGGGACTGACCGTCCACCACGCGTGGCCCAGGCCGAGGGCGTGGAGCCGCACGTCAGCGATCTCGCGGTAGGACGCGGCACCCAGGTCGATCGGCGCGGTGCCGCCACCGGCGGCGGCCGCCCAGGACGCCCCGAGGAACTCCTCGCTCGTCGCGACCAGGTCGTGGGCACGGCTGCGTGCCCGCTCGGGGTCGAGCACCAGCACGGTGGTGTCGGCCGGCATCAGGTCGACGAGCAGCTCCATCTCCTCGACCAGGACCGGGGCCAGGGACTCCATGCCCTCGACGGCGATGCCGGCGGCCATCTTGTCGGTCAGCTCGAGCAGCTGGGGGTGCGCACGGCCGAGGTCGGCGGCGCGACGTCGTACGGCGTCGGTGAGCAGCAGCTCGCGGCACGGCGGCGCCCACAGCCGCTGCACGGTCTCGAGGGTGCGCTGGTCGGCGACGGAGAAGGCCCGGATCTCCTCGATGTCGTCGCCCCAGAACTCCACCCGCAGCGGGTGCTCCTCGGTCGGGGGGAACACGTCGACGATGCCACCGCGGACGGCGAACTCGCCGCGCCGCTCGACCATGTCGACGCGGGAGTACGCCGCGTCCGCCAGGCCCCGGACGACGTCCTCCAGCACGCGGGACTCTCCCGCTGCGAGCTCGACCGGCTCGATGTCGGCGAGGCCGGGCACCTGCGGCTGGAGCAGGCTGCGGATGGGCGCCACGACGACCTTGAGCGGACCGTTGGCCGCGTCGGTGCCGGGGTGGCGCAGCCGGCGCAGGACCGCGAGCCGCTTGCCGACGGTGTCGCTGCGGGGGCTCAGCCGCTCGTGCGGGAGCGTCTCCCAGCTGGGGTAGTAGGCGACGGAGTCGGGGTCGACGAGGTCGGCGAGCTCCTCCACCAGGTCCTCGGCCTCACGCGAGGTCGCGGTGACGGCGAGGACCGTGCGGCCCTTCTCGACGAGGCCCCGGACGACGAACGGCCGGACCGCGGCCGGGCCCGTCAGGTCGAGGGCTGCCTGCACCGCCGTGTCTCCCAGGACGCGCGACAGCGTGGGGGCGGAGACCAGACGGTCGGCAACAGCGACGAGTGGAGTGGACGACACCGGGACTCCCTTCCGGAGCACGCAGAACGACCCCCATTCGCCGACGGATGGGGGGTGTTGAGAGTCTACGGGTGCGTCCACGGGGTTTGTCTCACGCGCCCCGGGGGTAGCAGGGCACCACAGCGACCGCTGCCCGAGCAGCCGGTCGATCCAGGAATTTCTCTCGAGAGGACACAACGGGGACATGCGCATCACTCGTCTCGTAACCGGCACGGTCACCGCCGGACTGCTCGGCCTCACGCCGATCGCCATCGCCGCACCCAGCCAGGCCGCCGACACGTGGACCACCACCACGACGGCCGTGCCCAGCGAGACCCAGATGGAGTACGGCGACGACTTCTACGTGTCCGTCGACATCGCCAGCTCCGACGGTCTCTCGCCGGGCGGCGCCGACGGCACCTCCACCCTCTACGCCATGCAGGCCGGCTCGACGACCTGGACGGCCGTCGCCACCGCCGACAGCACCTACGGCTCGTTCTACGACGTCAAGCCGGCGATGAACACGACCTACAAGGTCGTCTACAGCGGCTACACCGACACCGACCAGAGCCAGTACGGCGACAACTACACCTCGAGCGAGTCGGCGCCCTTCGCCGTGAGCGTCGCCCGCAAGATCACCTACCCGTCGTCCGGGTTCGTGCTCAAGGGCAAGGTCAAGCCCAGCTACGGCAAGAAGAAGATCGTCATCAAGGCCAGCAAGAAGCAGAACAAGGGCTACAAGCCGTTCAAGACGATCAAGACCAACAAGGCCGGCAAGTACAAGATCACCCTGCCCAAGCGCGGTGGCACCTGGTACTGGAGCTTCGCCGTCAAGGGCGACACCCGGTTCGCCCCCACCGGCTTCGTCTGGAAGACCACGGTCTACTGATCAGCACCTGATCCCACGGCGCCCGACACCGGCCCGGCAGAGCGCGCTCTGCCGGGCCGTGCCATGTCCCCCATGTCCCCCCATTCCCTGCTGCGGCACCTCGTGTGAGGGTGGGGGCATGACCCGTACGCCGCTGCTCGCCGCGCTCGTGGCGACGGGCGTGCTGGCCCTGACCGCCTGCGGCGGCGCGGCGCGGACGCCCGCCACGGCCGAGCGCGAGCTG
>NZ_JAOPWY010000101.1 GCF_025965415.1 Nocardioides sp. | reverse complement strand
ACGAGGGTGTCTCCTTCGGAGCGCCGGAGAAGAAGCTGGGTATCAAGGGCTCACCCACGCGCGAGGTCTACCTCGACAACGTCCGGATCCCCGGAGACCGGATCATCGGTGAGGTGGGCAGCGGTTTCGTCACCGCCATGAAGACCCTGGACCACACCCGGATCACCATCGCCGCGCAGGCGGTCGGTGTCGCGCAGGGCGCCCTCGACTACGCGCTCGGCTACGCCCAGGAGCGCAGGCAGTTCGGCAAGCCGATCGCGGACTTCCAGGGCCTGCAGTTCCTGATCGCCGACATGGGCATGAAGGTCGAGGCCGCGCGTCAGCTGACCTATGCCGCCGCCGGCCGCTCCGAGCGCGGCGACAAGGACCTGACCTTCTTCGGCGCCTCGGCCAAGTGCTTCGCCTCCGACGTCGCGATGCAGGTGACGACCGACGCCGTCCAGGTCCTCGGTGGCTACGGCTACACGCGCGACTACCCGGTCGAGCGGATGATGCGCGACGCCAAGATCACCCAGATCTACGAGGGCACCAACCAGGTCCAGCGGATCGTGATGGCACGGCAACTCCTTGCGGGGGTTCAGTCAGAGCTGTGACCCGCATCCTCGTACGCTGAGCGCGTGATCCTCCGCTCCAGCCGCGCGACCACCGGCCTGGTGCTGGTGGCGTCCGCGCTCGCCGGCTGCAGCCCCGCCGACGACGCCGGTGTGGCGGCGGCCGGCCACTCCCACGCCGGCGGTGGGATGGTCTCGATGCCCGTCGGCGACGGCACCCGCGTCTCCGAGGTGGGCTACTCGCTGGGCGGGCTCCAGGTGCGTGAGCGGCCGAGCGGGATCGGTGAGGTCAGGTTCCGCATCGACGACCACGACGGCGAGCCGGTCACCGACTACGTCGAGGAGCTCACCAAGGAGCTGCACCTCTACGTCGTCAACGACGACCTCACCGTCTTCCGGCACCTGCACCCCACGCGCGCCGAGGACGGCACGTGGACCGCACCCTTCGACGTGCCCGACGCCGGTGGCTACCGCGTCCTCACCGAGTTCGTCGCCCGCGACGAGGGCGGCAACGGTGACCACGTGGTGCTGGGTCGTCGGCTCGCGCTGCCGCCCGGCGATCCCGGCGACACCGTCGCCGGCGACGGGGTCGTCGGCGTGACCGTGTTGCAGGCGCCGACCACCGGTCCCAACGGCCTGCTGCGCCTCGTGGTGCGCGACGCCGAGGGGCAGCCGGTCGACCTCGGCACCTACCTCGGCGCCTACAGCCACGTCACCGGCTTCCACGAGGAGACCGGCGCGATGGTGCACCTGCACCCCCTCGACGCCCCCGACATCACCGAGGACGGCTCGGAGCTGTCCTTCCACGCCGACATCGCCCAGCCGGGCGACTACCGGCTCTTCGTCCAGGTCCGGGTCGACGGCTTCCTGCACACGGTGCCCGTCGAGCTCACGGTCGCACCGTCAGCCTGACCGTCGTCACCGGGTTCTCGAAGCGGCTCAGCCGGATGCTGACCTGCACCTCCCACTCGCCCGCGCGCGGCACCACGACCTCGCCGCGGTAGGTGCCGGCACCGATCGACCGGACGGTCACCTCGCCGATGTCGAGGCCGTCGGTGCGCAGCGCGACGACGGGGTTGCTGGGCGGGTCGTAGGGCTCCCCGGCCGCGTCCTGCACCTGCACGAGGAGCGTGTTGCTGCCGGTGCGGCGCGGGTCCATGACCGCGAGCACGCGCAGGTCGCCGGCGGTCGCGGCCCCGGCGCCGGTGGTGCCCGACGCCACGGTGACCGGCGCGGGGCGGGGCGACTGGTTGACGAGGACGCCCGTGACGCCGAGCAGCACCGCGAGCAGCACCGCCTCCACCCGCACCGTGCGGGTCACCGCGGCCGCGGCGTGCTCGCGGTCGCCGAAGCCCGCGGCGGCTCGCACCGCGGGCAGGACCCGCCACCGGTTCCAACCGCCGACCCCGGCCACGACCAGCGCGATCGCGACCTTGGTGAGCAGCAGCCAGCCGTACGACGTCTCGACCAGACCCGCCCACGACCCGACGATCCGCCAGGCCAGGAAGGTCCCCGTCGCGGCGACCGCCAGCAGCACGCCGCCGGCCAGGGTCGAGAAGCGCGCCAGGGTCTGTGCCGCCAGCGCCTCGCGCCCGGCCAGGGCGCGCAGGGTCAGCACGAGGCCGAGGAGCCCGCCGAGCCACACGGCGCCGGCGGTGACGTGCAGGACGTCGGTCGCCACCAGGAGGGGCGACGGGGTGAAGGCGCGGGAGTGCCCGACCACGGACGGGCCGGCCAGGGAGAGCAGCGCGCCACCCCCGAGCTGCCAGCCGGCCGCTCGGTCGGGGGCGGCGGCCGACGTCGCTCGCACCACGACGCCGAGCCCGACCAGCACCAGCGCCGCGGCCGCCAGCTCGTTGGCCACGGCCCCGGCGTCGAAGGAGGTCACGATGCTGCCCAGCTCCAGGCCCTGGCCGTAGACCGAGGCGATCGGGACCTGCAGGACCGCGCCGAGTGCGCCCGCGCCGGCGGCGTACAGCAGGAGCCGGCGGAGCCGGCCGCGCACCTCGGTGCCGGGCCAGGACCGGGGGAGCACGAGGGCCAGGAACAGCGCGAGGCCGGCCGCCACGAGCAGGCCGAGGAGGGTCGCCACCGTGACCACGTCGCGCAGCACCGTCACCGTCGCCGAGGACGTCTCCGGCTCGGGCGGCGCGGCCACCGTGGCGCTCGGTGCGCCCACCGAGAAGGTCAGCGCGCCGGCGATCGGGTGGCCGTCGCCGGAGAGGACGTTCCACGAGACGACGTAGGTGCCGTCGGGCAGGTCGGCGGCACCAGCCAGGTCGACGCGCACCTCCTCTCCGCTCGCTCCGGCGCTCGCGGCGACCGGGTCGCCCTGCGCGTCGTAGACCGCGATCTCCTGCGAGGTGAGCCGCACCGGCTCGTTGAAGGTCAGGGTGACGGTGTCCGGGGCCGTCTCCACGACGGCGCCCTCGTCCGGGTCGGTGTCGACCAGCTCGGCGTGCGCGGAGGCGGGAGCGCCCCCACCCAGCACGAGCGCGAGCGCGACCAGCACGACAGCCACCGGGCGGGAAGCTCGGTGCCACCACGCTGGCCGCGCCGGCGACGTCACGGCTTGGTGCGCGTCCGGGCCAGGGCGAGCCCGCCGGCGGCCAGGCCGAGCAGGCCGGCGGCGAGGCCGGCCCAGCCCAGAGCGGACGTGCCGTCGCCTTCCTCGGCACCGTCCTCGGCGTCGTCGGCCTCGGCGCCGGTCTGCTCGGCGGTCTGCTCTGCCGACTCCTCGGCCGACCCCTCGTCGTGGTGGTCGTCCTCCTCGCTCGCGGGCAGGATCTCGAACGACGGGGCGGGGTTCTCGAGCTCGTCGTGGTCCTGCCCCTCGGCCGGGACCTCGGTCCAGGCGGTCTCGCCCTTCTCACAGGTCTGGATCGTCGGGAAGGCCAGCACCTCGCCCTCGGCGTCGGGGACCGTGAAGGACAGCTCGAAGGTGTCGCGCTGGCCGTCGGGCAGCGGCGTCCGGGCGGTGTAGACGATCGACGCCGTGCGCTCGGTGACCGTGTTGCCGTGGGCGTCGGTGGCCGGCTCGTCGAGCTGCTCGATGGTGCTCTCGACCTCCCAGAACGGGTTGCGCGTCGGGGTCACCGAGAGGACCGACTCCGGCACCTGGATCTCGATCTGGGTGGTGGGCGACTCCTCGCAGCCGTGGCCGACGCTGAACGTGACGACCGTGGAGCTGCCGGCGGCGGCGCTCGAGGGGGTGGCGCTGACGTGCGCGCTCGCGGGCGCGACCAGCGAGAGGGCGATGGCCGCGGTGGCGGCGGGGACCACGCTGAGGCGCGTGAGGGTGCGGCTGGACATACGGGTTCTCCTGAGTGGGTCGTGCGGTCCGGGGTCGGCTGTGCCCACCCGGGCCCGGACGGGCTCAGGTGGGACGGACCGCCAGCGGTGGCCCGCGGCGAGGTGACACCAGGAGGTGCACGAGGGAGGAGACGGGGGTCCGGGCCTCGGTGCGTCGGCGCCTCGGCTCGGCGACGACGGGGAGCGCGGGGTGCGTGCGGAAGGAGACGTCGTACGACGCCGCCCGCCGGCTCGCCCACCACAGGACCGCGGTGAGCAGCGTGACGAAGGCGTGGGCCGCCACCATCTGCCAGGTCCAGCCCGGGTCGGGGCTCGCCACGGCGTCGTGGGTGTGCTCGGCGACGAGCCCGAAGGACTCGTGCAGGCCGAGCTGGGCAGCAGCGACCCCCGGGAGCACCGCCCACAGCGGCACCTCGCGGGTGTGGAGCAGGAGCCCGCCCGTGAGCACGACGGCCGCGACGAGGGCCAGGCCCGGGCCGGTCGGGACCGTGCCGCCGGCCCAGGTATGCGCCGAGAGGGCGCCCACCACGACGACGACGGTCGTCGCGAGGGCGCGCGCCAGGGCGTACGGCGCGCGCGCCTGCACCACCCTCGGCTCGCCGGTCACGGACACATGGTCCCAGACGCGTCGCCCGATGTGGACTACCGGCCGGGGGAGCGGTCCGGTCGGCGGTAGTCGGCGTGGCCGCGCGAGGGTGCGCAACGGCCTCCGTGGCGACCCCGGAGGAACATCAGCGGGAAGATCAGCAGCCACACGGGAGCGCCGGTGATGATGCTCAGCGCGATCAGCAGTGCCAGGACCGGCAGCAGCGGCAGCCGGGCGCGCTCACGGGACCTCGGCCGAGGCGCCGGGCGGGCGGGCTGGCTCGTCTGCGGGCGCGGCAGGTCGCTGAAGAGCACCGCCAGGTCGGCGCGGGTCCGCGCGGTCCAGATCGCGTCCAGCCGCTCGTCGTACTCCTCGTGGTCGAGGCGCCCGTCGGCGTAGTGCATGGCCAGGTCGGCCATGGCCCGCTCGCGGTCGCTGTCGGCGATGCGCAGGCGCGGGTCGGGGGTGCTCATCGCTCGCCGTCCCGTCCGTCCGCGAGGATGCCGTAGAGGCGGCGGCGGGTGTCGACCAGGACGTCGAGGGCGGCGCGACGCTGCTGGTCGGAGCCCTGGGTGCCGAGCTGCCACACGGCGCTCATGACCTGCCCGATCTCGCTCTTGATGTCGGCGCCCTGCCCGGTGGGCCTGTCCGCCGGCTCCTCGGCGCGCGCGAACGGCGCCCAGACCGATGCCAGCTCGGCCGTGTTGTCCTCGGCCCAGGCGACGCCGGCGTCGGTGAGCCGCACGGTGCGGCGACCGCGCTCGTCGTCGGCCTCGACCAGGCCCTCGTCCTGCAGCTGCTGGATCGTCGGGTACACCGAGCCGGGGGAGGGCCGCCACTCACCGTTGCTGAGCTCGGAGATCTCCTGGATCACCTGGTAGCCGTTGATCGGCTCCTCGGCGGTCCGGGCCCGGTGCAGGACGTCGATGATCGCGGTGCGGACGTCGCCGCGCCGCACCTTGGGCCCGCGCTGCGGCGGGGTCTGGGTGCCGGCGGCGAAGCCGAAGATCTCGCTCAGCCACGGCGGGGGACCGCCGGCGCGACGGCCGCCGGCGGAGGACCAGCTGCCGCTCCAGCCGGAGGCCCGGTCCGGGCGGTGGCCGGGCCGACGATCGGACCGGGGATCGGAGTCGTTGTTCTCGGGCCAGTCGGCCCCGGGCCAGTGGTGTCCCATGTCGTGCTCCCTCGTGCTCGATGACCTGGCGTTGATGGTCGGTCGTGACCTGTGTTCGTGATCTATCGCAGACCTATCGGTGAGGTATCGCGATATATCGTGATCGTACGCCGACGGCCGGGCCGGGACAAGCACCTTCCGGCAGCGGGAACCTGCCTCACGCACCGCTCGGCAAGGGCACGGACGAGCGGAGGGGCGTACGCCGACCTAGCGCGCGCGACCCGTCGGGGTGCAGGCCTTCCGGGGCACCGTCGAGTCGTCGATGATCGCGTTGAAGAGGGCGGGTGCCCGGTCGGGGTCGGCGATGATCCGGTTGGGGTCGCTGGGCGCCGACAGGTTCGGCATGGTGCAGGTCTGGCTCTCGCCGGTCATCGCTAGTGCGAACCTGCCGAGGTCGAGGGGGTTCATGCCCTCGTCGACGCGGATCGCGCCCGCCGCGGCGGAGTTGATGCCCCAGTAGCGCACCGGGTTGAGGAAGGTCCACGGTGTCAGCGCCTCGTCACCGAGCGCGCTGATGACCTCGCGCTGCCGGGCGACGCGGTCGAGGTCGCTGAGCGCGGTCACGTGGCGCGAGCGGGAGTAGCCCAGCGCCGTGATGCCGTCGACATCCTGGCAGCCCTTCTTGATGTCCAGGCGCGCCAGTGGGTCCTTCATGTCCTGCTTGGGACAGATCTGCACGCCGCCGAAGGCGTCGACGGTGTTGATGACGCTGCCGAAGCCGAGCTCGACGTAGTGGTCGATGTGGATGCCGGTGAGCTGCTCCACGCTGGCCACCAGCAGGGGCGCGCCGTCGATGGCGAAGGCGGCGTTGATCATCTGGGTGCCGTGCCCGGGCACCTCGGTGAGCGTGTCGCGCGGGATCGACATCATCGTGCGACCGCCGGATCCGGTGTGGAGCACGATGATGGTGTCGGTGTTGGTGCCGCCGCGCTCGCCCGTCTGGAGCACCTTGCGCTGGGCGGCGGTGAGGTCGTCGGCCTTGTCGGACCCGACGATGAGGTAGTTGGTGCCGGGCTGGTCGTCGGGGCGCTGGCCGCTCGGCTCGGCGTCGACCTTGTCGATCTTCGTCCAGTGGTAGAGCGGGACGCCGGCGAGGTAGACCAGGATCAGCAGGAGCAGCAGCGGGATGAGGCCGAGCCGCAGCCGCGGGCGCCAGCGTCGCTTCTTGGGCTGGGGTCGCGGGGCCGGGGCCGGCGCCGCCGCACGCGTCCCGCCGGGTGGCCGCCCGCCGGAGCCGCGCGCCTCGCGTTGCGCCACCGGCATCACCCGGGTCTCGTCCGGGCGCTCGCCCCGTGGGGCGCCCTGCGTCGGGACCTGCTGGGTGGCGTCACCGGGCGGCGTCTGGGAGGTGCCTCCGTAGAGCCAGTCGTACTCCGGTGTTCCCTTCTCGGGCATCCCGGAGCCCTGCGGACGATCAGCCATGCGAATGGACGCTACCGTGCCGAGCATGAGTGAAGTCGCACCCCGCCCCACGTCGTACAGCCGGGTGAGCCTGGGCATCATCGCCTCGGGGACCGAGGCCAACCTGCTCGGCAACGTCCACGGCGGCGACATCATGAAGCTCGCCGACTCCACGGCGGGCGCGGTGGCCTACCGGCACAGCGGCGGACCGGCGGTGACGGCGGCGATGGACGAGATGACCTTCCTGGAGCCCGTGCACGTCGGCGACATCATCAAGACCTATGCGCAGGTCAACTGGGCGGGGTCGTCCTCGATGGAGATCGGGGTCCGGGTCGAGGCGCAGCCGTGGGGCGACGCCGCGGACGCGCCGCTGCACGTGGCGAGCGCCTACTTCGTGTTCGTCGCCATCGACGAGGACGGCCGCTCGCGGCAGGTGCCGCCGCTGGAGACCGAGACCCCCGACGACGTACGACGCCACCGCGAGGCCCAGATCCGGCGCGCGCACCGGCTGGCCCGCAAGGCCGAGATCGACCGCGGGCGCGAGGAGTGAGGGCCCGGTCCCAGGTGCGCACCGAGCGTCTCTGGCTGGACGAGCCTGAGGAGTCGGACGCCGAAGCCGTCCCCCCAGGACTCGTGGGCTGACCTGGCCGTCACGGCGAGTCGTGCCCGGGTGGGACGGGTGTGACTGGTGATACTGGGCGAGCTGACTTCCCCCAGCAAGAAAGGCCCCCGATGCCGCCCGTCCCGCCCCCCGGGTCGCCCCAGACGCGGTTCACCACGCTCGACCGCGCCCAGCGCGTCCGGTTCCGCCGCGCGGTGACGCTGATGCTGATGACCCTCGTCCTCCCCGGATCGGCGCAGCTCGTCGCCGGCAACCGCCGGGTGGGCCGGATCGCGCTGCGGACCTGGATCACGCTGGCCGTGCTGGGCACCGTCGCGCTGGTGGCGTCCTACTTCTGGCACGGGGTCGCCTTCTGGGCCGGCACCGACACGATGTTCCTGCAGGCGCTGCGCCTGGGCCTGATGGCCCTCGCGATCGGCTGGGCCTACCTCTTCATCGACGCCTGGCGCCTCGGGCAGCCGCTGACGCTCCAGCGCCAGCACCGCCTCGCCATCGTCGGCGTCAACGGCTTCCTCTGCTTCAGCGTCGCGGGTGCGCTGCTCTTCGGCGCCCACGTCGTGGGCGTGCAGCGCCAGTTCATGATCTCCATGTTCGGCGACGGCGCGGCGGTGGGCGCCTCCCACGGTCGCTACAACGTGCTGCTCATGGGCGGCGACTCCGGCGCCGGTCGCTGGGGCCTGCGCCCCGACTCCATGACGGTGGCCAGCATCGACGCCGAGACCGGCAAGACAGTGCTGATCTCCCTGCCGCGCAACATGCAGAACTTCCCGTTCGCCGAGGGCTCGGTGATGGCCGAGCAGTTCCCCGACGGCTTCGACGTCGAGGGGATGTACCTCAACGGCCTCGCCACCTGGGCGCTCGACCACGCCGACCTGTTCGCCGGGTCGAAGAGCCCGGGCGTCGACGCCACCATCCAGGGCGTCGAGGGGATCACCGGCCTGAAGATGAACTACTGGGCGATGGTCAACCTCGAGGGCTTCAAGGACCTCGTGGACGCGGTCGGCGGCGTCGAGCTCAACGTGCGCCAGCCGATCCCGGTGGGCCTGCCCTACGAGGACACCTTCCACTACATCGAGCCCGGCACGCGCACCCTCGACGGCCACGACACCCTCTGGTTCGCGCGAGCGCGTGAGGGCTCCGACGACTACTCGCGCATGGCACGGCAGAAGTGCGTGATGGGCGCGATGCTGCAGCAGGTCAGTCCCCAGGTCGCGCTGCGCAACTTCGAGAAGATCGCCGGCGCCAGCTCGGCGATGGTCTCCACCAACGTGCCGCGCGGCGAGGTGGACCGCTTCGTCGACCTCGCGCTGAAGGCCAAGAGCCAGAAGATCGCCACGCTGTCGCTGGTGCCGCCGATGATCAACACCGCCCACCCCGACATCGCCCTCGTGCAGCAGAAGGTGGGCGAGTCGATCGCCCGCGCCGAGGGGCGTACGCCGTCCCCCACGGTCGACGCGGCACCCGAGTCCGACGCCGACACCTCCTCCGAGGCGCCCGCGGCCGAGGCGCCCGCGGCGACCGGTGGGGCGTCGACCACCCCCTCTGCGCCGGCCACGCCGGAGGCTCCGCCGTCCGTCACCGGCGGCTCGCTCGGCTCGATGTCGCAGGGCTACGCGGCCAACGAGTCGGAGGACCTCGGCGCCGTGTGCTGACCCGGTGCACCGCCCCCTAGGGTGTACGCCGTGACCACCGGACCCCTGCCTCGCATCGTCGCGGTGGTGGTCACCTTCAACCGCCTCGCGCTCCTCGAGAAGCTCATGGCGCGCCTCGGGCAGATCGACGGCCTGGCCGAGGTGCTGGTGATCGACAACGCGTCCTCCGACGGGACGGGGGAGTGGCTGGCCGCCCACGCGCACACCGGCGAGATCCCGCTGAGGTCGCGCTCGCTGAGCACCAACCGGGGCGGCGCCGGTGGCTTCCACGACGGCCTGGCCTGGGCGCTCGACCGCGAGGCCGACCTGGTGTGGCTGATGGACGACGACGGCCTGCCCGACCCCGACTGCCTCGACCGGCTGCTGGCCGAGACCGACAACCTCGACTTCTGGGGCCCGCTCGTGGTCGACGAGGCAGACCCGTCGCGCCTGGTCTTCCCGATCAGGCTGCCGGGCGGCACCCGCGTCGTGCACCAGGTCGACGACGTACGCCGTGCGGCCCGCGACGACCGCATCGACGGGATCGTGATCCCGTTCAACGGCGTGCTGGTGACCAAGGAGCTCGTCGACCGGATCGGGCTGCCGCGCGAGGAGTTCTTCATCTGGGGCGACGACCACGAGTACCGGCTGCGGGCCGAGGAGGCCGGCGCGCGCGTGGCCACCGTCGTCACCGCCACCGTGCGCCACCCCAGCGTGGGCAACCTCGGCACCCCGATGATGTTCGGCCGCACCACCTACAACGACTCGCCGAGCGACCTCAAGCACTACTGCATGGCCCGCAACAACCTGGTCAACCTCCGCGACTACCGCGGTCCCCTCCACGCCGCCGCCTTCGTGGTGAAGACCGCGTGGTTCTACACCTTCACCCGGCCGAGCCTCTCGCGGCTGCGGCTCAGCGTGGGCGCCATGCGCGCCGGCATCGCCGGCGACTTCGACGGCCACCGGAGGTTCCTGTCGTGACGAGCGAGACCGTGGCGGTCGTCGTCGTGACCTTCAACCGCGCCGACCTGCTCGTCGGCATGCTCGACGGCCTCGCCGCGCAGACCCACGCGCCCGACGCGGTGATCGTCGTCGACAACGCCAGCACCGACCACACCCGGGCCGTGCTCGAGGCGCGCACCGACCTGCCCCTCCACGTGACCTTCGCCGAGACCAACCTCGGTGGTGCGGGCGGCTTCCACATCGGCGTGCGGGCGGCGTACGACGCCGGCTACGACCGCGTCTGGCTGATGGACGACGACGTCGTCCCGGCACCCGACTGCCTCGCGGTGCTGATGGCGGTCGACGCCGACTGCCTGATCGCGGTGCGCGAGGACCGCGCCGGCACGCTCGTGGAGAAGGCGGCCGTCGACTTCGACCTCCGCAACCCGTTCGCCGTACGCCCCAAGCGCTCCGCCGTCGACACGGTCTACGCCGACCGCGCCTCGATGCCCGAGCTGGTCGAGGTGCAGAACGTCGCCTTCGAGGGCTTCATGGTCCGCCGCGACGTGGTCGCCGAGATCGGCTTCCCCGACCCTGCCTTCTTCATCTTCTACGACGATGCCGAGTACGCCGTCCGCGCCCGCCGGGCGGGGCGCCGGATCTGGGCGGTGCGCGACGCCGTGCTCGTGCGCCAGCTCGACTTCAACCAGCAGCACGACCTGTCGGGGTGGAAGGGCTTCTACATGTACCGCAACCTCTTCGTGGTGCACCTGCGCCACGGGGAGAACGCGCTCGTCCGGCTGAAGCCGTGGCTGATCACCCTCGTGGTCGTCCTGCTCAGCCCGGCGCGCGGCGGGAGGGCCGAGGCCCGCAACGTGATCCGCGCCATGGCGTCGGCGCGAGGCATGCGGCGCCTGACGCCGACGGCCGAGCCCCCTCGCTAGACTTCACGCGCCTCCCACGGCCCCTCACCAACGGGCGCCGCCCCACTACAGGAGTTCATCCCTTGTCCCAGGGTTCAGCACAGCTTCCCGACCTCGTCATCGTCGGCGCCGGACTGTTCGGCCTCACCATCGCCGAGCGCTGCGCCGAGGACCTCGGCCTCCGCGTCCTCATCCTCGAGCGCCGCCACCACCTCGGCGGCAACGCCTACAGCGAGCGCAACCCCGAGACCGGGGTCGAGGTGCACAAGTACGGCGCCCACCTCTTCCACACCTCCAACGAGCGCGTGTGGGAGTACGCCAACCGGTTCACGGCGTTCACCGACTACAAGCACCGGGTCTTCGGCAAGTACCAGGGGCAGGTCTACTCCCTCCCGATGAACCTCGGCCTGATCAACCAGTTCTTCGGCAAGTCCCACACGCCCGACGAGGCGCGGGCGCTGATCGCCGAGCAGTCGAGCGAGATCGCGACCGAGGACGCCTCCAACCTGGAGGAGAAGGCGATCAGCCTGATCGGGCGCCCGCTCTACGAGGCGTTCATCAAGGGCTACACCGCCAAGCAGTGGCAGACCGACCCCACCGAGCTGAGCTCGGAGATCATCACCCGCCTGCCGGTGCGCTACACGTTCGAGAACGGCTGGTTCAGCGACACCCACGAGGGCCTGCCCGTCGACGGCTACACCGCGTGGCTGACCAGGATGGCCGACCACCCCAACATCGAGGTCCGCCTCGAGACCGACTTCTTCGCGGTGGCCGACGACTTCAAGGGCAAGGTCCCGATCGTCTACACCGGCCCGGTCGACGAGTACTTCGGCAACTCCGAGGGGCGCCTGTCGTGGCGCACGGTAGACCTCGAGTCCGAGGTGGTGGAGACCGACGACTTCCAGGGCACCTCGGTGATGAACTACAACGACCAGGAAGTGCCCTACACCCGGATCCACGAGTTCAAGCACTTCCACCCCGAGCGCACCTACATCTCGGGCAAGACCGTCATCGTCCACGAGTACTCCCGCGCCGCCACCGACGACGACGAGCCGTACGACCCGATCAACACCGCCGAGGACCGCGAGAAGCTGCTCAAGTACCGCGAGCTC
>NZ_JAOPWY010000078.1 GCF_025965415.1 Nocardioides sp. | reverse complement strand
AGCACCGGGCCGACTTCGCCTGGCTGCGCGAGCGTCTCTGACCCTGCCCCCGACGCCGCGCAGGTCTCAGGCAGGTACACGCAGGTCCAGAGGTCTGGCGCGTCGGGGTGGTGGACGCCTGCCGGGTCCAGTTCACTGCTTGCATGCAGGGCTCGGGCCTGATGGTGTTCATGGCCGTTCCGTTGATCCTGTGCGGTGCGATCGCCGTCCTCGCCCGCAGGCATCTCCAGGACGCTTCACTCCTGCGCGCCCTGTGGCTCATCCCCGTCGCCGTGCTGGGCACGGTCGTGTCCGGGGCGCTGCACCGCGCGAGCGACATCGACGACGCCCTCCTCAACCGCTCGCTGTCCGCGCTCGTGCTGGCGGGCTGCGTCATCTTCCTCGTCGCGAACCGGAGCCGGGTCACGGGCCTGGTGTGGGTCGGCGTGGTGCTGACGACGGTCGGCGCCGGCCTCAACGCCCTGGCCACGCTGGTCTACGGCTTCATGCCGGTGCTGCAGTCGGCCGCCCGCTACCTGGGTGACGAGCTCGCCAGGGGCTCGCACCCCTCGTCTCGCTACGTCACCGCCCACGGGTCGCAGACGTTCGCGGTCCTGCTCGGCGACACCATCCCGATCCGGGGTCTCAACGCCATCATCAGCATCGGCGACGTGCTGCTGATCCCCGGCTGCAGCATCCTGCTCGCCGCCTGCGTGGTGCCTCTCTTCTACGAGGAGGGCGTCGAGGACGCGGGCCCCCAGGAGTCGAGCCGGCAGGCGTCCTGACGGACCTCGGGCACCCGCGTGAGGAGCTGTCGACGCCGACCACGGGTGTCGCGGGCGTGGGGACCCCACCCGGTAACCTCGGGCGCGTGACTCCTCCTCCCCGCTCCGCCCCGGCCGTCCTGACCGTGCGCGCGATCGCGGAGAACGAGCACCTCGACTTCATCCGCGGACGCCGCTCGGCCAGCTTCCTCCAGACCCCGGCCTGGGGGCGCGTGAAGTCCGAGTGGCGGCGCGAGTCGATCGGCTGGCACCGCGACGGCGAGCTGGTCGGGGTCGGGCTCGTGCTCTACCGCCAGCTGCCCCGGCTCCGGCGCTACCTCGCCTACCTCCCCGAGGGTCCCGTCATCGACTGGGACGACGAGGAGCTCGCCGCCTGGCTCACCCCGCTCACCGCGCACCTGAAGAAGCAGGGTGCCTTCGGGGTCCGGATGGGCCCGCCCGTCCTCACCCGGCGCTGGGACGCCGCCCAGGTCAAGCAGGGCATCGCCGACGACTCCGTACGCCGCCTCGGTGACCTCGCGCCCCTCGAGCGCAGCCACACCGGGGCACGGGTCGTCTCCCTGCTCCACGAGCTCGGCTGGAAGCCGCAGACGGTCGAGGGCGGCTTCGCCGCCGGCCAGCCGCAGTACAACTTCCAGATCCCCCTCAGCACCACGAACGACGCCGGCGAGCGGGTCCAGCGCACCGAGGACGACGTGCTCGCGGGCATGAACCAGCAGTGGCGCCGCAACATCAAGAAGGCCGCCCCGGAGGGCGTCGAGGTCACCGCGTCCGCCTCGGTCGACGAGGCCCTCGACCAGCTCAAGCTCTTCCACGACCTCTATCTCCACACCGCGGAGCGCGACCACTTCATGCCGCGCCCGCTCTCCTACTTCCGCACCATGGTCGAGGCACTCGGCAACGAGGACCCGGACCGGATCAGGCTCTACCTCGCCCGCCACGAGGGCGACCTCGTCGCGGCGACGATCGGGATCCGGGTCGGCGGCCACGCGTGGTACTCCTACGGCGCCTCGTCCACCGAGAAGCGCGAGGTCCGCGGCTCCAACGGCGTCCAGTGGGCGATGATCCGCGACGCCCTGGCCGCGGGCGCCGACGTCTACGACCTGCGCGGCATCACCGACACCCTCGACGCCGACGACCCGCACCTGGGCCTGATCCAGGTCAAGGTCGGCACCGGCGGCGAGGCCGTCGAGTACGTCGGCGAGTGGGACCTGCCGATCAACCGCCCGCTCTACAAGGCGTTCGAGCTCTACCTGCGGCGCCGGGGCTGACGCGATGAGCCTCACCCTGACCGTCGACGGCGAACGGTGGCGCGGCCACCTGCGCGCCGTCGCGCACGCCACCCCGGGTCTCGTCCCGGTCGTCAAGGGCAACGGTTACGGCTTCACGGTGGGCCGGCTGGCCCGCAAGGCCCAGTGGCTGCACGACCAGGGTCTCGGCGTCGACACGATCGCCGTCGGCACGTACGACGAGCTCCCGCACGTGGCCCGGCGCTTCGGCGGTGACCTGGTGGTGCTCACCCCGTGGCGCCCCTTCGGGGCCGCGCTCGAGGTCGACCCGGCGGTGGCGCACCGGGTCATCCACACCGTGGGCCGGGCGAGCGACCTCGAGGACCTCCTCGGCCGCCAGCCGGACGCCCGCTTCGTCCTCGAACGGATCACCAGCATGCTCCGCCACGGGCTCTCGGCGCGCGAGCTGTGGTCCACGGCCCCGATCGTCGCCGAGCACCGCTCCGCCCGGCTCGAGGGCGTCGCCCTCCACCTGCCGCTCGCCCAGGGCTCCCACCTCGGCGAGGTCTCGAGGCACGTCAACGACCTGGTGGCCTCGGGGCTCCCCACGACGACGATCTGGGTCAGCCACCTCACCCGCGACGAGCTCGCGCAGCTCCGGGCGGCGTACCCCGACTTCACGATCCGCCCGCGGATCGGCACCGACCTCTGGCTCGGTGACCGGGCCGCGCTGCGCGTGAGCGCGACGGTGCTCGACGTGCACGCCGTGGAGCGCGGCGACGTCTTCGGCTACCGCAGCCGCACCGCCCCCAAGTCCGGGCACATCCTCGTCGTCAGCGGCGGCACCGCCCACGGCATCGGGCTCGAGGCACCGACCGGCGAGTCCTCGATCCGGGCCCGGGCGGCCACGCTGGCGCGCGGCGGCCTCGACGCGGTCGGCTTCGTGCGCTCGCCCTTCTCCATCGACGGCAAGCAGCGGCTCTTCGCCGAGCCCCCGCACATGCAGGCGTCGATGCTCTGCCTGCCGCACGGGCCCCGCGTGCCCGACGTCGGTGACGAGATCGAGGTCCGCGTCCGCTTCACTGCGACCGCGTTCGACCGGGTCAGGGTCGACTGAGCTCCGGCCGCCGTTCGGGTCGGTCGACCCGGGCGCTCTGCCGCACGGGATCGTGCCACGGCTGCAGCACGTCGCGACCGACGAGCACGACCAGGTAGAGCTCGGCCGCCATCCGGACCAGGATCGCGACCCAGTAGAACCCCGCGTCGCCGCCGCCGGCCGGCACCAGGTAGTCGCCGAGGTACCACCACACGCTCGCGAAGTAGAAGACCTCGCCCGCCTGCCAGACCAGCTGGTCGCGCCACCGCGGCCGGGCGAGCACGGCCAGCGGCAGCAGCCACAGGACGTACTGCGGTGAGTAGACCTTGTTGACGAGCAGGAACCCCGCGACGACGAGGAACCCGAGCTGGGCGAAGCGCGGTGTCGACGGCGCAGCGAGGCCGAGCACCATCACGCCGACGCACCAGGCGCCGAAGACGAGCCACGACCACAGGTTGATCGTGTCGACGGAGACCCCGTCGGTGGCCTGCGAGATCACCAGCCAGATCGAGCCGAGGTCGGCGCCGCGGTCGGCGTTGAAGTGCCAGAAGACGTACCACTCGTCGCGGCCGGTGAGGTAGGCCGGCAGGTTCGCCAGGACCCAGGCGATCACGGCCCCCGACGCGGCGAGCGCGAAGCGCATCGGGCGCCGGTCGCGCAGGCAGATCACGAGCAGCGCCCCGAGCAGGAACAGCGGGTAGAGCTTGGTGGCCGCCCCGAGCCCGATCAGGACCCCGGTCAGCACGGGTCTCCCTCGCGCCCAGGCCCACAGGGCCCCCGCGACGAGACCGACGGCCAGCAGGTCCCAGTTGACGAGCCCGGTCAGCGCCAGCGCCGGTGACAGCGCGAAGGCCGCCGCGTCCCATGGCCGCCGGCGATTGACCCCGCTGAGCAGCCAGACCGCGAGCAGCGTGACGGCCGCCAGTGCCAGGGCGTTGACCGTGACGAAGAGCCGCACCTCCGGCACCACGTCCGGGT
>NZ_JAOPWY010000062.1 GCF_025965415.1 Nocardioides sp. | reverse complement strand
GCGTTAGCGTGGGCCATGAAGGCCTCCCTCGTGAAGTGAAGTCCTAGACAGCTCCACTCCACACCGGGAGGCCTTCACCTATCTACGGCTTGCCGTGCCCGATCGCACAACGTGCCTGGGCATCACACCTAGGACGCGGCGGGGAGGTGCTCCGACCCTGACAGTGGTTGTGTCGCGGTCACCCTCTCAGTAGATTTGTGGCCCGCGTCACAGTCGGTCGAGAGGGAGCCCATGCCCGACGAGAAGTACGACTACATCGTCATCGGATCGGGCAGTGCCGGCGGTGTCGTCGCCGCCCGGCTCACCGAGGATCCGCAGGTGAGCGTCCTGCTGCTGGAGGCCGGCCCGGCGGACGACGACGACAACATCCACATCCCGCTGGCGTTCTCGATGCTCTTCAAGACCAAGTGGGACTGGAACTACGAGACGACGCCGCAGAAGCACCTCGGCGGGCGCCGCGCCTACTGGCCGCGCATGAAGGCGCTCGGCGGGTGCTCGTCGATGAACGCGATGATCTACATCCGCGGCAACCACGGCGACTACGACGAGTGGCGCGACGCCTACGGCGCCACCGGGTGGGGCTTCGACGACGTCCTGCCCTACTTCACCAGGGCCGAGGGCAACACCCGCCTCGGCGGTCCGTTCCACGGCACCGACGGCCCGCTCCACGTCGAGGACCGCACCTACAACCACGAGCTCAGCACGTCGTTCATCGAGGCCGGGGTCGCGGCTGGGCTCAAGCGCAACGACGACTTCAACGGCGCCGAGCAGGAGGGCGTCGGCCTCTACCAGGTCACCTGCAAGAAGGGGCGGCGCTGGTCCGTCGCCGACGCCTACATCCACCCCGCCGCACGCCGGCCCAACCTCACCGTCCGCACCGAGGCGTTCGTGACCCGGATCGTGCTCGAGGGCACCCGCGCCGTCGGTGTCGCCTACACCCGTGGCGGCGAGGCCCACGTCGCCCGGGCCGAGGCGGAGGTCGTGCTGAGTGGTGGCGCGATCAACAGCCCCCAGCTGCTGATGCTCTCCGGCATCGGCCCCGGCGCGCACCTGCGCGACATGGGCATCGACGTCGCGGTCGAGTCCTCGGGGGTGGGCCAGAAGCTGCAGGACCACCCCGTGGCCGGCATCCTCAGCTACACCAAGGACACCACCGACGTGGCGGAGATGCTGGGGCTGGGCAACCTGGTGAAGTGGAAGGCCGCCGGCAAGGGGCCGCTGAGCTCCAACGTCGCGGAGACCGGAGCGTTCTACACCTCCCGCGACGACCTCGAGCTGCCCGACATCCAGCTGCACGTTGCGCCGACCGGCTTCTACGACAACGGCATGCACGAGCCCGTACGCCGGGCGCTGACGACGGCCGTCACGCTGGTCAACGTGCAGAGCTCGGGTCACGTCAGGCTCCGCTCGGCGGACCCGACCTGGCACCCGGAGATCGACCCGGGCTACTTCGACGACCGCGCCGACCTCGAGGCGATCATCGGTGGCTTCCGCACCGCGCTCGAGGTGCTCCGGCAGGGCCCGATCGCGAAGTACATCGACGAGCCCTGGATTCCGGCGTCCGCCGACCCGACCGACGACGAGATCATCGAGGGCATCGGCCGGCTCGGCCAGACGCTCTACCACCCCGTCGCGACGTGCGCGATGGGCACGGTCGAGGGCAGCGTGGTCGACCCGGAGCTGAAGGTCCACGGCGTCGACGGCCTTCGGGTCGCGGATGCCTCCGTGATGCCGCGGGTCCCGCGCGGCAACACCAACGCCCCCACCGTCATGATCGGCGAGAAGTGCGCCGACCTCATCAAGGAGTCCCGATGAGCACCACGCTCGAGCCGACCACGACCGAGACGTTCGACTCGCTCGATCCCGCCACCGGCGACGTCGTCGGCACGCACCCGGTGACGAGCAAGGCCGACGTCGACGCCGCTGTCGCGCGTGCCCGCGAGGCGGCTGACTGGTGGGGCAACCTGTCGTTCGACGAGCGGGCGGAGCACCTGCTGACGTGGCGCAGCGTCATCACCCGGCGGCTCGCCCAGCTGGCCGACCTGTCCCACCGCGAGACGGGCAAGCCGCACGGGGACGCCCAGCTCGAGATCGTCCTCGCGATCGACCACATCGCCTGGGCGGCCAAGCACGCCAAGAAGGTGCTCGGCCCGCGCAAGGTCGGCTCGGGCCTGCTGATGGCCAACCAGGCCGCCACGGTGGAGTACCACCCGCTGGGCGTCGTCGGCGTGATCGGCCCGTGGAACTACCCGGTCTTCACCCCGATGGGATCGATCGCCTACGCCCTGGCCGCGGGCAACACCGTGGTGTTCAAGCCCAGCGAGTACACCCCCGGTGTCGGCCAGTGGCTGGCCGAGAGCTTCCGGGAGGTGGTGCACGGCCGCGACGTGCTGCAAGTGGTGACCGGGCTCGGCGAGACCGGCAACGCGCTGTGCACCGCGAGGATCGACAAGCTCGCCTTCACCGGATCGGGGCGCACCGGCAAGCTGGTCATGGCGGCCTGCGCCGAGAACCTCACCCCGGTCATCATCGAGGCCGGAGGCAAGGACTCGCTCATCGTCGACGAGGACGCCGACCTGCCGAAGGCCGCAGAGGCCGCGCTGTGGGGCGGGATGGCCAATGCCGGGCAGACGTGCATCGGGACGGAGCGCGTCTACGTCCACCAGAACGTCTTTGACGCCTTCATGACCGAGATCCTGAGGCAGGCCAGGGGCCTGCGAGCCGGGGCCGACTCCCAGGCCCCGATCGGGCCGATCACGATGCCGTCGCAGCTCGCCGTCATCAAGAGCCACATCGACGACGCGATCGCCAAGGGCGCCAAGGTCGTGCTGGGCGGCTCCGATGCCGTCGGTGAGCGGTTCGTGCAGCCGACGATCCTGACCCACGTGCCCGAGGACTCCACCGAGATCACCGAGGAGACCTTCGGGCCGACCTTGGCGATCAACCCGGTCGCCAGCATGGACGAGGCCGTCCGCCTGACCAACGCGACCGAGTACGGACTCGCCGGTGCGGTGTTCTCCAAGGCCAACGGCGTGTCCATCGCCCGCCGCATCCGGTCGGGCATGACGTCGGTCAACTCCGTCATCGCCTTCGCCGCCGTGCCTGCCCTGCCCTTCGGAGGGGTCGGGCAGTCGGGCTTCGGCCGGATCCACGGCCCAGACGGGCTCAAGGAGTTCACCTACGCCAAGGCCATCACGCGCCAGAAGTTCAAGCCGGTCATGAACCTCACGTCCTTCGCCCGCGACGCCGCGACCGACGGCAAGGTCGCCCAGCTGATCACGCTGATGCACGGCGGCAAGCAGACGCTGAAGTAGCTCCGCTCCCGAAGCGGGCGGTGGTGGGGCCACCTTCGGGGTCCGCGGGACGTGGCTGGACCACCTCCGGCCGGCGCGCCGCGGCGCCACGCCGTACTGGGCGGTGGTGGAGCCACCTTCGGAGCCCGCGGAACGTGGCTGGACCACCGCCCGAAGGAGGGGCCTCCGCTCAGGCGTGCTGGGTCAGCAGCCCGGTGTCGACGTCGTAGAGGAAGCCCCCGACCACCGCGCGGTCGCCGATCAGCGGGTGGGTGCGCACCTTCACGACGTCCTCGCGCAGCTGCTCCAGCTGGTCGGTCACCACACCGAACGACTGCCAGCTGGCGTCGACGCCGGCGGACTCGCCGACCCGGACGCGCAGCTCGGCCTCCGATGCGGACGCCATCGCGCAGCGGGTGTGCGGGACGACGAGGATGCGCTGGACGTTGAGCAGGTGGACGCCGAGCACGAGGGCCTCGAGCGCCTGCGGCGTCACCCGGCCGCCCGGATTGCGGAAGATCTTGGCGTCGCCGTGCTTGAGTCCGAGCATCCGCAACGGGTCGATCCGCGAGTCCATGCAGGTCACCAGCGCGATGCCGGCGTGCGCCTTGCCGTCGAAGCCGCCGAGGTCGAAGGAGTCGGCGAACGCGCGGTTGGCGTCCATCAGGTCACTGAAGTCGTCCACGCCAGCGAGGCTAGCGGAGGCGTACGCCGTCGCGCACCGGGCTCGTCCCCCGCGGACACTTGCCGTCAGGTGGCGGCCACCACGGGACCGCTGGAGCCCGCGGTCGCCGCGCCCTCGGCCGGCAGCAGCACGCTCGCCCGGACCGCCGGTGCGATGCGGTGGGGCTGGGCCTGCAGGAGGCGCACGCACCCCGTGACCCGACCGTCCGCCGGGTCGGCGCTCAGTGGGTCGAGATGACCTGACGAGTGCTGACCCGGTCGGCGCGCACCCCGCGGAAGACGACGAGCGCCAGCACGGCCGCGACGACGGCGCACCCCGCGGCGCCCCAGAAGACCGCGTGCTCCTGGGCGATGCCCGCGACCCGCAGCAGGTCGGAGAACTCCTTGCACTTGCTCCTGCCGTCGCAGACGTCCTGCACGGGAGGTACGGCGCGCTGCTCGGCGTAGTAGCGCCGCAGGCCGATCGTGGTGAGCGCGGAGATGCCGATGAGCATCCCCACCATGCGCGAGACGACCACGAAGGCCGTGGCGACGCCGTGGACGTCGTCGTCGGTGTGGGCGAGCAGGGCGGCGTTGACCGGGGCCAGCGCGAGGCCGAAGCCGAGGCCGCCGGTGATCAGCGCGAGGTTGACGATCGGCTCCTCGACCGTGGTGAGCCCCCACCGTGTCATCAGCACGAAGCCGGCCGCGGCCAGCAGCATGCCGATCGCGGTGACGACGCCGGGGGAGAGGAAGCGGATGAGGTAGCCGCCGGCCACGGCGCCGACCGGCAGGGCCAGCAGGAAGCGCACCAGCACGAGCGCGGCGGGGAGCTGGTCGTCGGGATAGACCGTGGTGCGGGCGAAGAGCGGGATGTCGATGAGCGCGGCGATCAGGGCGGCACCGATGAAGAAGCTGACCAGCAACGCTCCCCACGCCGGCGTACGACGGAGCGCGCCGCGCGGCACCAGCGGGTTGGCCGCGCGCCGGACGTGCCAGGCGAAGGCGGCCGACGCGAGGGCGGCGCCGAGGAGGTACCAGCGGCCCCGGGGCGAGAACACCTCGACCTTGGGATCGGCCGTGGCGAAGGCCAGGATCACGCCACCGAGGGCAGCGGCGAGCAGGAGGGCGCCGACCAGGTCGGCCTCCACGAGCACCCGGGCCCACCCCTGCAGGTCGAGCAGGGGGCGCGGTGCGAACCAGCACCAGGCGAGCAGCAGAGCCAGCGCCACGACCGTGGACGCGCCGATCGGCGTGAGCCAGCGGCCGTCACCGGCGAACGGGATGAAGAGCCGGCCCCACGTGAGGTCGCGCATGAGGCCCGAGGGGCGCAGGAAGACGACCAGGCCGCCCGCGAAGGTCGCCAGCAGCAGCAGGAGGCCGACGGGGTCGGGACGCCGTCGGCGTGACGCAGGGGTCCCGGACACCTCCGCCGGCGCGAGGGTGTGGATCGCGGCGGCGAGGACGAGCCCGACGGCGAGGTTGATCGCGAAGATCGCCCGCCAGTCCGACACGGCCAGCACGGCAGCGCCGAAGAGCGGTCCCAGCACCGAGCCGATCTCCTGGACCGCCGACACGATGCCCAGTGGGATGCCCCGGCGCCCGACGGGGTAGAGGTCGGCGACGAGAGCGAGCGTGGCCGGGACCAGCCCGCCACCTCCGACGCCCTGGAGGAACCGGCCCGCGACGATGCTGGGCATGTCGTAGGCGAGCGTCGTGATGAGCGAGCCGACCGCGAAGAGCAGCAGCGCCATCACGAGCACCGGCACCCGGCCGCGCAGGTCGGCGATCCGGCCGATCAGCGGGAGCATCGCGACGTAGCCGAGCAGGAAGCCGCTGACGATCGGCGCGGCGCGCTGCAGCTGGTCGATCGGCACGCCGACGCCGGTCATCATGTCGGGCAGCGCCAGCACCACGACGTACGTGTCGGCGGCGGCGAACGCGACCGCGACGGCCGCCATCGACAGGAGCAGCCGCGAGGTGCGCGAGGCCTGCTCGGTCGCGCTCACGGCGCGGTGATGTCCTTCTCGGTGCCGTAGTCGGCGAACTCCACGGTGTAGGTGATCGCGTCGGTGTGGGGGTAGAAGACGCCGGTCATGGTCGCCTTGCGCAGCTCGCCGTCGTCGGCGATCTGCCACTCCACGTCGAAGGAGTCACCGGCCGAGGACGGGATGACCGCGTCCATCGCGTCGCCGGGGACGGTGCCGGAGTAGGTCGTGAGGATCTCGGTGTTGTCGGACCCGCCGCGCACGCTCTCGCCCGCCTCGGGGGACTCCGTCAGGCCCAGCAGGCCCGGGAAGCCGTCCTCGCCGATGAGCGCGGCCGGGTCGGGAGCGCCGTACTCCTTGGGGTTGACCTTCTGCCAGCCTTCCGCGAACGGCAGCTGGGCGAAGACGTCTCCGTCGACGGCGATGACCGGCACTTCGGCGGTCTGGCCCGCGAAGACAACGGTGATGGAGCCGTCGAAGGCGGGCGCCTGGGTGATCGTGCCGGCCGCCTTGGCGATGCCGGAGACGCCCTCCGGCAGGGCACCGGTGGAGAGGGTCAGGTCGACGCCGGTGGTCTCGGTCAGCTTGGCCGAGGCATCGGCGAGCACCTCCTCCGGGGACTTCCCCTCGGCGGCCTCCGTGGCGTCGTCGCCCGAGCAGGCGGCGAGCGTGGGCAAGGACAGCAGCGCCGCCGTGGCGGCGGCGACGAGACGTCCGGTGGTCCGGGCACTTGCGAGCATGCCGTTAGCCTTCCACAGGAGTGGGCGCGGGACCGGCGGGCGCGGCCACCTGGCGCGCCAGCTGGGCCGCGACGGGGGAGGCGACGGCGGCGATCGGCTGCGGGGCCGGCACGCCGGAGCCGTCCCGCCGGCCATCG